>NZ_VTTK01000013.1:0-166085 GCF_008365135.1 Azospirillum sp. Sh1
CGGCGGCCCCCTCGCCGGCCCGCCCCAGCCCCCCCCCCCCCCCGGGGCGGGCGGGGGGCCCCGCCGCTTCCCCCCCGCGGCCGGGCCCCCCCCCGCCCCCTGCGCCGCCCCCGCCCACGCCCCCCCCCCCCCCTCCCCCGCCCCCTGGACCGTCGCCGGGGGGGGCCAGCGGGGCGCACGGATGATAAACAACCGGGCCGCCTTGTTCCGCGGGGCCCCCCCCCGCGGGGCCCGCCGCGGATGGCGTTGAGGTAAGGAAGCGGGCAGGGGCGTTTCCAGATTTGTCAGTGACTTAGCTGGAAATAGAGTCCCGGTTCAGGGTGTATCCTTACCTGCGAACGCCGGCTTCGCGCCTTCTCCCGCATCGGGAAGGGAAGGGAATGATATCGCCGGCGCCACCGGCTTCGCCGCATCCTTCTTCTCCTCCTCCAGCACCAGACGCCAGAGTTCGGTCATGCCGGTGCGGCCGCGCAGCGACCGGCCGCCCTGGCGGACCAGCGGGACGGCGTCCTTGCCCTTGGCGGCGGTGACGCCGCTGGTCAGCACGATCACCTCGGCGTCGCCCTGGAGGGCGGCCGACAGCTCCTCGATGCGGGCGGCGACGTTCACGGTGTCGCCGACGATGGTGTAGTTGATCCGGCTGTCGGAGCCGATGTTGCCCACAACCACCGGGCCGCTGTGCAGCCCGACGCGGACATGGATCGGCGCCCGGCCGGCGGCGACGCGGCGGCGGTTGTCGGCGCGGATGGCGTGATGGATCGCCAGCGCGGCGCGCAGCGCGCGGACGGCATGATCCTCCTGCGCTTCGGGCGCGCCCCAGAAGGCCATCAGGGAATCGCCGATGAACTTGTCCACCGTGCCGCCTTCCGCCTCGATGCAGGCGGCGAGCAGGGTGAAATGTTCGTTCAGCAGGGCGGCGGTGTCGGCGGCGGCCATATGCTCGGCCATGCGCGAGAAACCGCGGATGTCGGTGAACATCACCGTCACCTCGCGCTGCACGGAATCGAGTCCGCCCTCGGTCTCGCGCTGGCGCATCAGGCGCAGGACCAGCGCCTTCGGCACATAGGTCTCGAACCAGCGCAGGCCGGCGATCATGGCGTTGAAGGCGGCGGCGGCGCGCGCCATCTCGCGCAGGCGGGAATCCGGCAGATCGGGAATGGCGCGGAATTCGAAGGCGCGGACGCGGTCGGCGGCCTCGGCCAGCCGCGCCACCTGCCGGCTGATCCGCCGCCCGACCAGCAGCGCCACCCCGACCGACACCAGCAGGATGGCGAAGCCGACGGCGCCGGTGACGTAGAGCCGGCGGATCTCCACCCCCATCTCGCCGTCGCGATAGCCGATGCCGATGATCCAGTCCTGCTGGCCGTACCCCGCCATCTTGCGGGTCAGAAACATGTATTCGCTGCCGAGAACGCGTACGCCGCGCGCCTCCACCCGCTTCTTAAGCGACTGGACCGGCACGCCGCTGGACCACAGCGCCGCCAGCGCCGGGTCGTCGACCTGATCGATGCGCGGCAGCGGCGGACCGTCGAGCTTGCCGGAGAAATCGAAGGTCCGGCCGACCAGCGCCGGATGGGCCAGCACATGGCTGTGGTCGTACAGCACGAAGGCGTTCAGCCCCTGTTCCACATACAGGACCTGCAGGAAGCGCGACAGGTCGCCCAGCGAGACGCCGACCGCCACCTGCCCCAGATAGCGGCCGTCGCGCCGCACCGGCTGGTAGACGGTGACGAAACTGTTCTGCGCCTCCTTCAGCCAGCGCGGCTCGGCCCAGCTGGCGGCGCTGCGGTTGGGACCGTCCAGCACCTCCGGCGGGATGTCGCTGTCGCCCTGCATGTCGAAGGGCTCGGCCAGCAGTTCGCCGTTCAGCCGGCCGACGCGGACGCCGGTCAGGTCGGGACGAATGAAGGCAAGGCCGGTGACGTCCGGCGCGCCGGCCAGCGCGCCGCGCAGCGTGTCGATCATCGCCGTGGTGTCGCCGGCGCGCAGGTCGCCGCGCTCCACTAGTCCGGCAACGAAGCGCGCCATCTCCCGCGCGGGGTCGAGCTGGTGGCGGACCCGCACCTCCACCCCGGCCAGCGCCAGATCGGCCTTGTCGTTCAGCAGGGCGAAGGTGTTGGTGCTGGCGCTGACCAGACCCAGCACCAGAACGCTGGCGACCGCCGCCAGCATCAGGGAGCCGAACCCCGCAACCAGAACCGCGGCGATGGGCAGCCGCAGCCGCCGACGCCCGGCGGGCTTCGGCTTCTGCGCCGGCTTCGCAGCCTTTGCCGGAACGGCCGGTGCGATCGGGGCGCGTGCTGACGGGGTGTCGGACATGCGCGGCAGCCTACCCGCCCGCCCGTCCGGCGGCAACCCGCCGGGCTGTATCCTTACGCGGATTTCATGCGGCCACGCTCACGCCGGGAAAGGCGCTATTCGCCAACGATCACCTTCACCCGGTGGCCGGGCTGCAGGGGCGTTCCGGGCGGCAGGTCGTTGATGATCCGGAACAGTTCCTTGGCGTAAGGTTCCTGCGGCATGCGGCGGACGAAGCCGGCGACGCTGTCGCCGGGCTGCACCGTGGTCACCTGCACGCGGCGGGGGCGGTAGCGGGCGGCCTCCTCGGCGGTCAGGCGGTGGAAGCTGTTGGCCGCCGCCTGGAAATCGCCATCGAAACGCGCCAGCGATCCGGCCGGCGCCAGGAAGGTGAAGCGGTACATCTTTCCATCCGACGCGCGGATCGCCACCAGCCGGATGTCGGCACTGTCGCCATTGGACTCGCCGCGCGTGGTGGCGGTCGCCGCCGGCATGCCGCCGATGGTGATGCGCTGCACGTTGGACAGATTGGCCCCCTTGCCCCAGACGCCGGTCAGGAAGGCGGCCGGGTCGGAGACGCCGGCGGCCGATCCGCCGTCGAAGGCCATGGCGGTGCCGTTCCGGCCCTTGGCGACCACCTGATCGGCGCCGTTCAGCAGCGCATAGCCCTGCGGCACGGTGAAGGCGATGCCCAGCTGCGGGTGGGCGAAGGTCCGGCCGCGGACATAGCCGTTCTCCGGGCTGTCGCCATAGACCATGCCGTCGACCGCCGCCAGGTAAGGATCGCGCGGGCGGGCGCCGCCCTGCGGCATCTTGCGGGCGAGGTCGGCGGCGATGCGCACCCGCTCCTCCGTCGCCGGATGGCTGGCGAAGAAGTCGAAGCCGCCCTCGCCCTTGTTGCCGGCGCGCAGCCCCTCATACTGGCTGTCGCGCCGCAGCGTCTCCAGGAAGGTCGCCATGGCGAAGGGGTCGTAACCGGTCCGCCGCAGGGTCTCGACGCCGAGCTGGTCGGCCTCCAGCTCCTGCTCGCGGGAATAGCTGGCGACCACGGCGGTGCCGCCCAGCCCGGCCAGCTGCGCCAGCGTGTCGTTGCCGAACACCAGCCCGACCCCGGCGGCGAGAATGCCGGCGATGGTCTGCCGGGTCTGGCGCTGGGCCGAATGGTGGGCGGTGACATGGCCGATCTCGTGCGCCAGCACGCCGGCCACCTCCGCCTCGTCCTCCGCCAGCGCCAGCAGGCCGCGGGTGACATAGACATAGCCGCCGGGCAGGGCGAAGGCGTTGGCCACGTCGCTGTCCAGCACGGTGAAGGTCCAGGGCTCGCGCGCCAGAGCGGTGGTGGCGGCGAGCTTGCGGCCGAGCTGGTCGATATAGCCCTGCAGCCTGGCATTCTTCACCGCCCCGCCGAACTGGGCCAGGATCTTCGGATGCTCCTGCGCGCCGAGCGCCGCCTCGTCGCCGCCCGACAGCACATTGTCGAGCAGCCCGGCCTGGGCGCTCGGGACCAGGACGGGGGTGGCGGCCAGCCAGAGCGCGGCGAGCGCGGTGCGGAACGGCTTGCGGAAGGGGGCGTGGGTCGGCATACCGGTCAGAACCCCGCCCGGCGGCGGATGTTCCGCAACGACGGCATTCCCGATGCGACGTGTCACGCTCCCGCTTGTGTGCCTGCCGGTTCTGCTGCTGGGCTGGCTGCTGCTGGCCGCCGCCGCCTCGGCGGAGCCCCTGCGGGTCACCGCCGTTCTGGATGGCGATACGCTGGAGCTGGAGGACGGCCGACAGGTCCGGCTGGCGGGGATCGAGGCGGCAAAGCCGCCGCGCAGCGCCGGCTCCGGGGCCAATCCGGCCGACGGGCGCGTCTGGCCGCTGGCGGACGCGGCGACGAGGACGCTGAGCGATCTGGCCCTGGGCCGCCGCGTCCTGCTGCATGGGCCGGCGCCAGTCGACCGCCATGGCCGGCTGCTCGCCCATCTGGTGCGGGAGGATGGCCTGTGGCTGCAATCGGCGCTGCTGGTCCGCGGGATGGCGCGGGTCCGCACCCGGCCCGACGCCCGTGCCTATGCGGCGGAGATGCTGGCCGGCGAGGATTCCGCACGCACCGCCGGGCGCGGGCTGTGGCGCAGCCGGGTCTATGCCGTGCGCGACGCCGCCGACGCGGACGAGCTTGCCCGCGACCGCGACAGCTTCCAGCTGCTGGAGGGGCTGGTGCTGGCGGTGTCCAAGGGCGGCGGCGAGACCTGGCTGGATTTCGGCGCCGACTGGCGCAGCGACGTCACCGTCCATATCGGCCGCGCCGCGATGCGCGAGGTCACCCGCGCCGGCATCGATCCGCTATCCTACGAGGGCCGCCGCGTGCGCGTGCGCGGCTGGATCACGCTGCGCAATGGGCCGATGATCGAGATCACCCATCCCGAGCAGATCGAACGGCTGGAGCGGGTACCGGCCTCCGCCTCCCTGCGAAGCGGCAAGCCGGACGATGAAGACCCGTGGGAAGAGGACGAAACGGAGGACGACCCGGAATGATGAAGCCGTCGATTGCGCGTATGGGCGGGCGCCTGCTCGCCGCCTTGTTTCTTCTGCTTGGCGCCTTGCCGGTGCATGCGGCACTGGCCGGCGGGCCGACATTGACCATCGCCGTCGCCGGGGCCGAGCGGGTTTTCGACCGCGACGCCCTGCTGGCCCGGCCGGACGCGGTGACCGTCGACATTCCCGCCGACGTGTCCTATGGCCGGCCGATGAGCTACCGCGCCGTGCCGCTCGCCAGCCTGCTCGGCACCGGTGATTTCCCGCCCGGCACCGTGCTGGAGGGGGTGGCGTCGGACGGCTTCACCGCGCAGCTGCCGCCGGAGCTGTGCCTGCGCACCGGTCCCGACGGCGCCGTCGCCTTCCTGGCGGTGGAACCGGCCGACCGGCCCTGGCCCAACCTGCCGGGCAAGGAGGTGTCCGCCGGTCCCTTCTATCTGGTGTGGGTGCGGCCGGAGGCGTCGGGGGTGCGCAGCGAACAATGGCCCTACCAGCTGGCCCGCATCGTCGCCTCCGACGATCCGTTGCGGCGTTGGCCGCAGCTGGCGGTCGAGCCGGGGCTGGCCGCCGATTCGCCGATCCGCGCCGGGCAGGCGGTGTTCATCACCCAATGCATGGCCTGCCACACCCTGAACGGCGCCGGCAGCGCCACGATGGGGCCGGACCTGAACCGGCCGATGAACCCGACCGAATATCTCACCCCCGCCGGACTGAAAAGGCTGGTCCGCGATCCCCGCTCCGTCCGGACATGGCCGGGCCAGCAGATGCCGGGCTTCGATCCGGCGATGCTGAGCGATGCCGATCTGGACCGCGTCGTCGCCTATCTGGGGCACATGGCGGGACGCAAGGCGCCTTGAGAGGGGCTTTCGCCCCACAGGCATCAATAATTTACAGGGCTTGACCCATTTCCCAATGGGCCAGCCCCTCTTTCGGCGTCATCCCCGCGAAGGCGGGGATCCAGGCTTACCCATTGGTTCTGCTTGGGAAACACTGGATCCCCGCCTCCGCGGGGATGACGGCCGATAAAGGATCTGCTTGGCCTCACATCACAGGATCGCGTTGAAGTCGTCCAGAAGCGTGGCGATGCGGCCGCTGTCGCTCTGGTCCATGATGACGCGGGCGCGCTTGCCCGCCTCCATCAGGTCGAGCGAGCGGATGCGCTTCTTCACCGCCGGCACCGACAGCGGCGCCATCGACAGCTCGCGCACACCCAACCCCAGCAGCAGCGCGCAATAGCGCGGGTCGCCGGCGATCTCGCCGCAGACCGACACCGGGATGCGGGCGCGCAGGGCGGCCTCCACCGTGAACTGGATCAGCCGCAGCACGGCCGGATGCAGCGGATCGTAGAGGGTGGCGACCTGTTCGTCGGCACGGTCGATGGCCAGCGTGTACTGGGTCAGGTCGTTGGTGCCGATGGAGAAGAAATCGGCGGCATAGGCCAGCGCGTCGGCCGCCAGCGCCGCGCCCGGCACCTCCACCATCACCCCGACCGGCGGCAGCGGATCGGCGATGGCGACGCCGCGGCGGCGCAGACGGCGGGCGACCTGGCCCATCATCTCCCGCACCTTCTGCACCTCGGCGACCGAGGCGATCATCGGCAGCAGGATGCGCAGCGGCCCATGGGCGCCGGCCCGCAGCATGGCGGCCAGCTGGGTCTCCAGCAGCTTCGGTTCGCGCAAGCCCAGCCGGATGGCGCGCAGGCCCAGCGCCGGGTTGGCCGGCTCGCCATAGCGGCCGGCCATCCAGCCGGCCAGCTTCTCGCCGCCCAGATCCATGGTGCGGGCGGTGACGGTGCGGCCGCCCATCCCCTCGATCATGGTGCGCAGCACGGTGTACTGCTCATCCTCGTCGGGCAGATGGTCGCGGTTCATGAACATGAACTCGGTCCGCAGCAGGCCGATGCCCTGGGCGCCATGCTCCAGCGCCTGGTCCAGGTCGCGCGGCAGCTCCAGGTTCGCCATCAGCGTCACGGCGGTGCCGTCGCGGGTGACCGCGGGCAGCTTGCGCAAGCTCTTCAATCCCTGGCGCTCGCGTTCGCGGGCGGCCCGGCGTTCGCCATAGTCGTCCAGCACGTCGGTGGGCGGGTCGATCAGCACGCGGCCCTGCAGCCCGTCGACGATCACCGTCACGCCGTTGCGCACGCCGGCGAGCAGGCCGGGCGCGCCCAGCACCGCCGGCAGGCCGAGCGAACGGGCGAGGATCGCCGTGTGCCCCTCCGCCCCGCCCAGCACCGTGGCGAAGCCGCCGACGACGGCGGGGTCGAGCAGGGCGGTGTCGGCGGGGGTCAGCTCCTCCGCCAGGATGATGCTGCCGGGAGCCAGGGTGCTGAAGGCCCGGTATTCCTGCTTCATCAGGTTGCGGGTCAGCCGCCGCCCGACCTCGCGGATGTCGTCGATGCGCCCGGCCAGATAGGCGTCGTCCATGCCGGCGAAGGTGGCGGCGATGGCGGCGATCTCCGCCTGGATGGCGGCCTCCGCGTTGATGCGGTCCTGCTTGATGCGATGTTCCACCCCGCGGGTCAGGCGCGAGTTGGTGACCATCGACAGGTGCGCGTCCAACAGGAAGCCGATCTCCTCCGACGCCGAGTCGGGCAGGACCAGCGCCTTGCTCTTCAGCTTCTTGATCTGGCGGCGCGCCTTGGTCGCCGCCTCGTTGAAGCGGGCGACCTCCGCCTCGACCGCGTCGGGTTCGACGATGTATTCGGGGATGGCGACGGCGCCGCTTTCCACCACATGGGCCGGGCCGATGGCGATGCCGGGCGACACGCCGAGGCCGCGCAGGGCGCGTCCGGACCCGCCGGCAGACGTGCTCCAGGACTCAGGCGAGGGCGTTCCGCCGGAACCGCCGCGGTCGGGGCCGGCCACCGGGCCGCCGGTGGGGACGGCGGCCGGGACGGCGGAGGGCAGGTCACTCTTCATCGAACTTGCGGTTGATCAGGTCCAGGAGGGCGTCCATCGCCGCATCGGCCTGGGCGCCGCTGGCGCGCAGTTCCACACTGGTCCCCGGACCGGCGGCCAGCATCATCAGCCCCATGATCGATTCGCCGGACACCACGGAGTCGCCGCGGCGCACCGAGATCTCGGCATCGAAGGTGGCGACCAGCTTGACGAACTTGGCCGAGGCGCGCGCGTGCAGGCCGCGCTGGTTGGTGATGGTGGCGGTGCGGCGGATTTCACCGTCGGTCGGCGCCATGTCGTCGGGGTGGCTCATCGCGGGCGGTTCAGTCCGACAGGAGGGTGGAGGCGACGTTGATATATTTCTGCCCGGCGTCGCGGGCGGCGATCACCGACTTGTCGAGCGGCTCGGTCTTGCGCACGCTGGCGAGCTTGATCAGCATCGGCAGGTTGACGCCGGCGATCACCTCCACCTTCGCCTTGTCCATGATGGAGATGGCGAGGTTGGAGGGCGTGCCGCCGAACATGTCGGTCAGCACCACGACACCCGACCCGTCATCGACCTCCGCCACCGAATTCAGGATGTCCTGGCGGCGCTGTTCCATGTCGTCGTCCGGCCCGATGCACACGGCGCGCACCTGCTGCTGTTCGCCCACGACGTGGAACAGCGCGGCGATGAACTCCTCGGCCAGCCGCCCGTGGGTGACAAGAACCATACCGATCATGGGACATCCTTCAAGGTTGGGTCCTCCCCGGAGACCTGCGCGCGGGCCGGTGCCGCAAGGCGCCTGTCCGCATCGCATCTGGATCGTTGGTTGGACGTATGGTCGTCAAGGCGCAATTTGCATCATCCCTGATGGGGGGCCGGGTAAGGGGCCTGATGGCCGGACTGCTGATTGCCCGGGCCGGCTCCGGCGATCCGCAGCCCCAACCGCTCCAACTCGCGATGGCTCAGGTTGACCCGCAGCCCCTGCTCCTTCAGCCATCCCGCCAGCCGTTCGGCGACGAAGACGGAACGGTGCTTGCCGCCGGTGCAGCCGATGGCGATGGTCAGGTAGCTCTTGCCTTCCTGATTGTAGCGCGGCAGCAGCGGGCGCAGCAGTTCGGTCAGGTTCCGGAAGAAGGCCGGGTAGTCGGCGTCGCCCTCCACCCGCGCGGCGACGGCCGGATGCAGGCCGGTCAGCGGCCGAAGCTCCGGATCGTAATGCGGGTTGGTCAGGAACCGCACGTCGAAGACCAGATCGGCTTCGCGCGGAAGTCCCTGGCGGAACGAGAAGGAGGTCACGAACACCTGCAGGGCTGCCTGGGCGTCACGCCGGAAATGTCCGGACAGGATGCGCCGCAAATCGTGAATGGACAGTTGCGTGGTGTCGATGGTGACGTCGGCCTCCTCCTTCAGCGGGAACAGCAGGGCGCGTTCGCGCTGGATGCCGTCGGGCACCGTGCGGTCCTCCGCCAGCGGGTGGCGGCGGCGCGTTTCGGTGAAGCGGCGCTGCAGCACCTCGTCGCCGCAATCCAGGAAGACGAGGCTGACGTCGAGGTCGCCGTCGCCCCGCAACTCCTCCAGCTCGTCCAGGAAGTTCTGCGCGGAAAAGTCGCGGGTGCGGCTGTCGATCACCAGGGCCAGCGGCCGGCGTTTCGGGTCGGCCTGCCGGATCAGGGCGGGGACCAGCGACAGGCGCAGATTGTCCACCGCCTCGTAGCCCAGATCCTCCAGCGCCTTCAGCGCCACCGACATGCCGGCGCCCGACAGGCCGGTGACCAGCACGACGCGCCCGCGGGAGGCAGCGGTGGCGGCGGAATCGCCCAACCCTTCGGAAGACGGCACGTCGGGAGATGTCATGATGTGACCGGGCTCGGCTGGGCGGACAGGCTGGCTGGCACCCGGTCAAGCCGGCCGCCGCACAGGCTGGCGACGGCGAGGCGGATCTTGGCGGGGGTCGAGGCGTCGAAGGCGCAAAGCCCGAGGCGGGGCAGGGCGACGCCCAGCAGCGTCTCGGTCTCCGCCTCCGGCAGGCGCTCCACCTCCGGACGGGAAACCAGATCGACGACGAGACCGACGGGAGCGGACGGGGCCGAGGGAACGGGCAGGATGCCGACGCCCCGCACCTCCAGCAGCCCGGCCAGCGTGGGCGGGGAAGAGGCGGTCAGGCGGCCGGGCTCGCTCTGCAGCACCACCCGGTCATCCGCGACCAGCAAGGCGCCGCCATCGATCAGTCGCAAGGCCAAATCCGATTTTCCCCGTCCGGACTCTCCACGCAGCAGCACGCCGATTCCGGAGAGCAAGACGCAGGTGCCGTGAATCGTCACCATAGTCTGGCGAAGGTGAGACGTGGCGCTGATTCTGTCAATGGAAACGGAACGGTGGCCCATGATGTCAGGCGGGGAAACCTGTCCGGGCTCCCCCATCCGCTTCCGACCGTTCTTTCGGTCTGATTGCTTGGGCGGCGTGATGGATCGGGCGGTGCTCCTCAGGCGCCGGCGGCGCCGCGGGGGGTGCGGCGGATCGCCTCCAGTTCCATGGCCAGCGCGTCGCGGCGACGGATCATCTCGTCCAGATCGTCCAGCTCGGCCGCTTCCTGGCAGGCGTCGCGGAAGTCCTTTTCCCGCTTCAGCCGCACCAGCAGGACCTTGTAGTTGTCGGCGATGCTGGCGAGGTGGCGTTGCGCGCCCTGCAGCGCTTCGGCCAGTTGCGTCCGCTCCTGCGCGGAGTCCCGCATCAGCTTCGCCAGTTCCCCCTGTTGCCGCCCGGCATCGCGGATCAGGCGGGCCAGACGGTAACGGCGCAAATCGACGACCTCCGCCGAAGCGGCGCCGAAGCCGGCGGGACGGCGGCCGGGGCTGCGCGGAAACTGCAGGGGGGACTCGGGTGGAGCGGACTCAGGCATGGCAACCCCACATCCTTGTTCCGGGCTGTGGTCACCCTCTTCCAAGCCTATGGAGCAGAAGCAAACAACCGAACCGATATGGTCCCGGTGCCTCGGCAGCCGGCAGGAGAGAGCGAACTGAGCCATGATCGGTGCTTACAGGCGGCTTGTCTAGCCGAGAGTGCAAAGGATGTATGAAATTCCGCAGAGCCTCTTACAGCAGAGGCAGGGTCACGACGAAGTCGGCACCATCGATGCTCCCATCCGATATCTTCCTATTTTGCGCAAATACTGAACCGTTGTGCGCACCGACTATTTGCTTCACGATCGATAGTCCAAGACCGGAGTGGGTGCCGAACTTTTCGCCCGCCGGCCTCTCGGTATAGAAGCGGTCGAAGATCGCCTTCTCCTTCCCCTCCGGGATGCCCGGTCCCTGGTCCGACACCACCACGGTGACGTTGCGGCCGTTGCGCCGGGCGGTCAGCCGCACCAGACCGCCGGGCGGCGAGAAGGACAGGGCGTTGTCGATCAGGTTCTGGAACAGCTGGGTCAGCCGCCCCTCCAGTCCCGGCACCACCAGCCGCTCGCCCGCCGGCACGTCGACGACGACGCGCGGCGGCGCGGCGGCGGCCTCTCCCGTCCCACCGGCCGCCATCGGTTCCTCGACGGTTGCGGCCACGGTTTCGGCGACAGTCTGACGCAGCTCCGCCAGCATCGCCAGCAGCAGGCCGATGTCCACCGGCTCCGGTTCGGCCCGCGACAGCTCGGCATCCAGGCGGGAGGCGTTGGAGATGTCGCTGATCAGGCGGTCCAGCCGCTGCACGTCGTCGGCGATGATCGCCATCAGCCGGTCGCGATGGCGCGGATCGCTGACGCGGCCCGCCGTCTCCACCGCGCTGCGCAGCGAGGTCAGCGGGTTCTTGATCTCGTGTGCGACGTCGGCGGCGAAGCGTTCGATGGCGTCCATCCGCGTCCACAGCGCGTCGGTCATCTCGCGCAGCACGCCGGACAGCTCGCCGATCTCGTCGCCGCGGCGGGTCAGGTCGGGAATCTCGGCATGGCGCCCGTGGCTGGTGCGCAGCCGGTCGGCAGCCTGGGCCAGCCGGCGGATCGGCCGGGCGATGGTGCCGGCCAGATAGAAGGACAGCCCCACCGTCACCAGCAGCGCCACCGCGAACACCCGCAGGATGTCGAAGCGGACGGAGCGGATGGCGCGGTCGATCTCGCCGCCGCCGCGGGTCAGCAGCACCGCGCCCAGCACCTCGCGGTAGCGCTGGACCGGCACCGCCACCGTCAGCAGCAGTTCCGGGTCGCCGCCGGCGCCGTCGACACGCCAGACGGTGGCCGCCGCCTCGCCGCTCAGCGCGCGTTCCACGTCCGGATTGGGCTCGCCCGGCTGCTCGCGGTAGACCGGCAACCCCTCCCGGCTCGGCACCACGTCGATCAGGCGGGTGTAGAGGTCGTTGATCGCGCGCGACAGCGGGTCGCCGGCCGGCGGGGAGGGCAGCTCGCGGATTTCGATGCGGCCCTGCGATCCCACCAGCACCCGGCTGTCGGACAGCATGCGCCCGTCGATGTCGTACAGGCGGGTGCGCGTCGCCGTCGCCTCCGCCAGACGGCGGATCATCGGCCGGGCCAGTTCGGGCGCCAGTTCGAACCGCTCGCCCCCCTCGTCGCCGGTGGGGGAGGGGGCGGTCAGGATGCGGTTCACCGCCCCTTCGCCGAGCGCCGAGGCGAAGATGCGCGCCTCCGTCTCCAGCGCCTCGGTCTCCGCCTGGATCAGGCGGTCCTGGTAGCGGCCGAGATAGAGCAGGCCGGCCATCAGCAGGACCAGCGCCAGCACGTTCACCGCAAGGATGCGCAGGGTCAGCGGCGACACGCGCCGTCTGGTCCCGCCCCGGCCCAGCGTGGACACCGCGCTATTCCTTGTACCGGTAGCCGACGCCATAGAGCGTTTCGATCTGGGCGAAGTCGGGGTCGACCGCCTTGAACTTCTTGCGCAGCCGCTTGATGTGGCTGTCGATGGTGCGGTCGTCGACATAGACATGCTCGCCATAGGCCGCGTCCATCAACTGGTCGCGGTTCTTCACATGGCCCGGCCGCTGGGCCAGCGCGCGCACCAGCAGGAATTCGGTCACGGTCAGGTCAATCGGCTGGCTCTTCCAGCTGCAGGCATGGCGGGCGCCGTCCAGCAGCAGCGGGCCGCGGGTGATCAGCTGGCCTGGATCGGCTTCCACCGTCTCGCCGCGCAGCGCCTCACGCCGCAGCAGCGCGCGGATGCGCTCGATCAGCAGGCGTTGCGAGAAGGGCTTCTTGATGTAGTCGTCGGCCCCCATGCGCAGGCCCATCAGCTCGTCCAGCTCGTCGTCCTTGCTGGTCAGGAAGATGACGGGCATCTGGCTGGTCTGACGCAGACGTTGCAGCAACTCCATGCCGTCCATGCGCGGCATCTTGATGTCGAGCACGGCGAGGTCGGGCGGGCGCTGGCTCAATCCGCGCAGCGCCTCGGCGCCGTCGGTGTAGGTGCGCACGTCGAAGCCTTCAGCCTCCAGGGCGATGGAGATCGAAGCCAGGATGTTGCGGTCGTCATCCACCAGGGCGACGGTGTGGGCCATGGTCGTAACAGATCCTATTGAAACGGGTCAGGTCAGGTCGGATGGTCGAAGTGCCGGTTCGCAGAAATGTTAGCGGAAACATCAGGCATAGGAGGAGTGGTCATTCCAATACTTTATGCCAGAGTCCAGGTACCAGAGGCAGTTTTCTCTTTTCCCGCAGCATTTGTATGGTCCAATATGGCGGCAATGCGGCGCCGAACAACGGTGCCGCGCGGGAGAACGCACTCGTTTTGGAATGAGTTTTTCGAACGCCCTTCCCGCGTCCTCTCCATCCGGCGCCACGCCGGACGGCAAGGAGGGCGCGATGCCGCCGGGCACCGGCCGGAGCGGCCCGGATTCCGCCATCCCGGCTGCGGCAACCATGGCTCCGGCAACCATGGCTGCGGCCTTGGGCGCCCGGCGCCTCATGCGCGCCTGCGACCGCGCTACGCTGGCGACCGCCCAGCGGCCGGCCGATGACGGTGGCGCGGTGGCGGCGGACGCGGCCGGCTGGCCCTATCCCTCACTGGTGCTGGTGGCGTTCGATCATGACGGCAGTCCGCTGCTTCTGCTCTCCACGCTTGCTGACCACACGCGCAACCTGCGGGCCGACGGCCGGGTCGGGTTGCTGTTCGACGGCACCGCCGGACTGGCGCAGCCGCTGACCGGCGCCCGCCTGTCGGTCCTGGGCCGGGCGGAGCGGTCGGACGATCCGATCCGCCGCCAGCGTTATCTGCGCCGCCATCCCGACGCCGCCTTTTATGCCGGCTTCGCCGATTTCGCGGTCTACCGCGTGGCGGTGGAGCGCGCCCATCTGGTCGCCGGCTTCGGCCGCATCCACTGGCTGTCCGCCGCGGAGCTGGACCTGCCCGCCGCAGCCCCCGCCCTGGCGGCGGGCGAGGCGGCGCTGCTCGACCACCTGAACGGGCAGCGGTACGGCTCCCGACTGGCGCCCGCCTCCGATGGTGAGGGCGCCGGCGATGGGGAAAGCTGGAGCCTGACCGGAGTGGACCCGGAGGGATGCGACCTGCGACGCGGGGGGTACGTCGCCCGCGTCGATTTTGAGCAGAGAATCCATGACCCCGAATCGGCTAAACTGATGCTGGACACGCTGATCCGGCCGCAGGACGGGTCCGGACAACCCGGAGGATCGACATCCGGGACCGAAAAGGCTGGAACCGCAACCGCCGGCGACGAGGGTGCCTGACGGACCCCGGTGCCGGAAAGAACAACAAGAAGATAAAAAAGAAGAACAACAAGAACGGTCAGCAAAAAGTAAACAACGAGAGAGACGAGAAGCCAACCGTCAGCCTGAACGACCAGCCGAGAGGTCGCTTCGACACCACCGGGCGCCGCACCAAAAACAAGAACGCGGCGCGCGGGCACGCGCAACCAGGAGAACACTTCAGTGGACCATAACGGATCGACCCGTTTCCCGTCCGGGCCATTGGCCCCCAGACCTGTCGCCTCAGGACCGCCTTTTGCACCGTATCGTCGCCGCACCCCGCCGGTGCAGCGCATAGCGGCGGGTTTCCAACCCGGCCGCCTCTTCGGACCGGCCCCCCGCTGATGCGGCGGCCGCCTTCCATCTGACGACACGACAACGGACGAAAGAACGGCCGGACCGGCCGCGGGACCCCCGGCGAGGGGCATGCCCGGGCGCAAGGGGACCGGCCCAGCCTTCGAGAGGGACGATATGACTGGACATACGCGGACGCGGAACAAGAAGCTCCTGGCCTGGGTCGAGGAGATCGCGCTGAAATGCAAGCCGGAGCGCGTTCACTGGTGCGATGGGTCGCAGGAGGAATATGACCGTCTCTGCAACGAGATGGTGGAAGCGGGCACCTTCATCCGCCTGAACGAGGCCAAGCGCCAGAACTCCTTCCTCTGCCGCTCCGATCCGGGCGACGTCGCCCGTGTCGAGGACAGCACCTACATCTGCTCGCGTACGCGCGAGGAAGCCGGTCCGACCAACAACTGGATGGACCCGGAGGAGATGAAGGCCAAGCTGGACGGCCTGTTCGAGGGCTGCATGCGCGGCCGCACCATGTATGTGGTGCCGTTCAGCATGGGGCCGCTGGGCTCCGACATCGCGCACATCGGCGTGCAGATCTCCGACAGCCCTTATGTCGCGGTCAACATGCGCCTGATGACCCGCATGGGCCAGAAGGTTCTGGACATCCTGGGCGACGGCGACTTCGTCCCCTGCCTGCATTCCATCGGCGCCCCGCTGGAGCCCGGCCAGCAGGACGTGGCCTGGCCGTGCAACGCCGACAACAAGTACATCGTCCACTTCCCGGAAGAGCACCGCATCGTCTCCTATGGCTCCGGCTACGGCGGCAACGCGCTGCTCGGCAAGAAGTGCTTCGCGCTGCGCATCGCGTCCTCCATGGGCCGCGAGCAGGGCTGGCTGGCCGAGCACATGCTGATCCTGGGCGTGGAAAGCCCGACCGGCGAGAAGACCTATGTCGGCGCCGCCTTCCCGTCGGCCTGCGGCAAGACCAACTTCGCCATGCTGGTCCCGCCGAAGGAGTTCGAGGGCTGGAAGGTCCGCACCATCGGTGACGACATCGCCTGGATCAAGCCGCAGCCCGACGGCACGCTGCGCGCCATCAACCCGGAGGCCGGCTTCTTCGGCGTCGCCCCCGGCACCAGCGTGAAGTCGAACCCGAACGCGCTGAAGACGCTGGACCACAACGTCATCTTCACCAACGTCGCGCTGACCGACGACGGCGACGTGTGGTGGGAGGGCCTGACCGACGAGGCGCCGGCCCACCTGATCGACTGGCAGGGCAAGGACTGGACGCCGGGCTGCGGCCGCGTCGCCGCCCACCCGAACAGCCGCTTCACCGCCCCCGCCGCCCAGTGCCCGTCGATCGACCCGGCCTGGGAGGATCCGGCCGGCGTTCCGATCAGCGCCTTCATCTTCGGCGGCCGCCTGTCGAAGACCTTCCCGCTGGTGTTCGAGGCCTACAACTGGCGCGAAGGCGTCTATTGGGCCGCGACCATGGGCTCGGAGGCCACCGCCGCCGCCGTCGGCCAGGCCGCCATCCGCCGCGATCCGTTCGCCATGCTGCCCTTCTGCGGCTACAACATGGCCGATTACTGGAACCACTGGCTGTCGATGGAAGGCAAGGTCGAAAGCCTGCCGCGCATCTACCGCGTCAACTGGTTCCGCAAGGACGAGAACGGCAAGTTCGTCTGGCCGGGCTTCGGCGACAACATGCGCGTGCTGAAGTGGATCGTCGACCGCGTCCGCGGCCGCGCCACCGACGTGGCGGAATCGCCCTTCGGCTATTCCCCGCGCTACCAGGATCTGAACTGGTCCGGCCTGAACTTCCCGGCCGACAAGTTCGCCAAGATCATGGACATCGACCGCAAGGAGGCCGAGGCCGAGGCGCGGGACCAGGAGGAACTGTTCAACCGCTTCGGCGACCGCCTGCCGGAGGAGATCGAGCAGCAGCGCCTCGCCGTCCTGAAGCGGCTGGAGAGCAGCCCGGACGTCTGGCGCATCGGCTGACCGGCTGAAGCCGTCGGCACGTAAGGCCTGTCAGCAGGTAAGGATAGGGGCTGCCGCAAGGCGGCCCCTTTTCCGTTGTGGCGGCGAAGATGAACGGGAATTCATCTGAAACCGGCCCGCCGGCGGTGGTGTCGGGGGACGGGATCGCCAAGCCTCAGCCTTTGCAAGGCGATGCCATCCTTACCTGCCGCATTTGCCTGTCGGTGATTTAACCGGCATGTCAAAAAGATCGGGCATAAAGTCGCCCGCGCCGGTTCGCGCATGCCAGGGAGGGCGACCACATGTCCGATCATCAGATTCCACCGCAGGATGGCCCACCGCAGGATGGTGACGACTCCGTGGAGCCGACCTTTCCGTCAGCCGATCCGGAGGACGCCGGCGGCCTGCTGTCGTCCAAGCGCCAGCCCTGCGCCATCAGCGGCAAGCGCCGGCCGAAGCGCGACCTGATCGCGCTGGACGCGCTGCGCCCCAGCCTGGCCGACCGCATCCGCCATGACCACCCGCATCTGGAACCGGACGCGCAGATCAGCCGGCAGGAGCTGGCGCGCTACCGCTCGCTCTATGTCGCCGAACTGCTGAAGGAGGAGCATGGCGAACTCAGCGAACTGGACCGCGAGGTCGCCGAAAGCCTCGCCCGGCACGAGACGCTGGCCGAGAACCCGGAGGAGGAATACGACGACCACCGCACGCTGGGCGAACGGCTGTCGGACGGTCTCGCCAGCTTCGGCGGCAGCTGGGCCTTCCTGATCTCCTTCGCCGTTGTCCTGTGCGTATGGATGCTCATCAACATCCTCGAAGGCGAAGCGCGGGCCTTCGATCCCTACCCCTTCATCCTGCTGAATCTGCTGCTTTCCTGTCTGGCCGCCATCCAGGCGCCCGTCATCATGATGAGCCAGAAGCGGCAGGAGGCGAAGGACCGGCTGCGCTCCGAAAACGACTACCGCGTCAACCTGAAGGCCGAGCTGGAAATCCGGCACCTGCACGAGAAGATGGACTATCTGATCCAGCGCCAATGGCAGCGGCTGACCGAGATCCAGCAGCTGCAGCTGGAGATCATGCAGGAAAAGCGGCTGCGCAAGTGAACCGGACGCCGGGCGGCGCGTCAGCGCTTGCGGCGGCC
This sequence comes from Azospirillum sp. Sh1, assembly GCF_008365135.1. Lineage (NCBI taxonomy): Bacteria > Pseudomonadati > Pseudomonadota > Alphaproteobacteria > Rhodospirillales > Azospirillaceae > Azospirillum > Azospirillum sp. Sh1. The sequence continues at coordinate 17,814 of NZ_VTTK01000013.1, forward strand.
GTCCAGTTCCAGCATGCCGCGCAACGCGGCGATGGTCTTGCTGAGCGGCGTCGGTTCGCCGGCAGGCTTGGTTTCCGGGGTGGCCGGCTTTGCCGTCTCCGGGTGAACATCCGGCGGCTTGGCGTCGGGCGGCGTCCCTGCCTCCGGCGCCGCCGATCCGCTGCGGGCCGGCGGGCGCGGCTTGGCGGCGCGGGGCTTCGGCTGGGAAGCGGGCGGCGAATCCCGCTGCACCTCGTCCTCGATCAGCCCGCGCAGGGCCTTCATCGCCTCCTCGACCTCGCGCTCCTGGGCGGAGCGGCGGCCGGCGGGTGCCGGTTCCGGATCCTTTTCCTGTTCCGGGGCAGCAGCCTCCGGCGCCGGATCGGGTTCGCCCCAGCCGGTGGGCGGCGACCAGTCGTCCTCGCCCCGGTCAGGCGCCGGGTCATCCGGCTCCTCGCGACGGGCGGGCTTGTCGACCATCCTGCCGGCATCGCGCGGTCCCTTGGGCGGCGGCGCAGCGTCCTCCTCTTCCTCCGCCGGCTCGTTCGCCGCGTCCTCGATCATGGAGCGCAGGGCGGCGAGAGTCCGATCGAATCCTTCCTCATCCTCCGGCGGCGGGGGCGGGCGCTGGGCCCGGCGTTCGGCGCGATGCTGGTCGAAATCGAGCGGCTCGGCAGGCGGCGCCGCGGGCTTCGCCGGGCGGGAGGCGGAAGCCGGGATGGGCTTCTCCGGGTCGCGGATGGCGAAGGACAGGATCTCCTCCTCCGACGGTTCCTCGCCGTCCGAACCGCCGTCTTCGAGATCGTCCTCCCGGCCACCGTCCCCGGACTCCGGTTGCCAGGGATCGGTCCCCGCATCCGCGCCGTCGTCCTCGAAATCCCTGCGCACCAGGACCTTGTGCGAGAAGACCGGCGGCTCGTCCTGCTCGTCTTCACGCGGATCCGGCCGGTCGCCGACGGGACCGCCAAAGGACGGGGGTTCGGCAAAGCTTGCAGCGCGGCCGGCCCGGGGCTCAGGCGCAGGGTCGTCCTCATCGTCGTCGGAGCCATAGGCCTGCGCCAGCAGCCGGCGCATCGCCATCAGCGTCTCGTCGCCATCGTCGTCGGGATCGCCATCTTCGGACTCGGCGCCGTCCGGATCAGCGGTGTCGGCAACCTCGTCGCGGGCCGGCTCCGGCCCCTCGTCGTTGGCGGCGGTCCTGGCATCGCCCGCCGCCGGCTCGTCATCCCAATCGTTGGGCCAATCATCCGCCGGCGACGGGCGGCCAAGGCGCGCCGCCATGTCGGCGAGCGAAACAGGTTCCCACAGCGGAGCGGCGCCATCCTCCGCCGGACCGTCGGCCACGAGGTCGGACAGCGGCAATTCCGACACCGGCTTGCCGCGAACAGGCGCCGGAGGAGGGGAAGGGGGAGGGGGCGGCGGCTCCGCATCGGCCGTCCTGTCCCGGCCGCCGTCACCACCGCGCAACGAGGCGAGCAGTCCGTTCAGTGCCGCCAACGGCGCATCGAAGGACGGCTCGTCATTGCTGGCGGCGGGGAGGCCGGCGGTCGGGGGTTCGGCCAGGATCGGCCGGCTTTCGATATCGCGGGAGTCGCAGCGCGAGCAGCGGTAATGCGGCGCGATCGACAGCACCGGATAATTGGGGCCGAAGCGCCGTTCCAGCATGGCACGGGGCAGCACGCCGCCATGTCCGCAGGCGCGGCAGCGCAGTTGCACGTCGGCGTCGATGTCGCGGAGGAACAGCATACGGGCCATGCCGCGCAGTATAGCGGCGGCCCCGCGGCTTTCCCATTCGTTTCAGTGCCGCCCCGGCCCCATGGGCTGGGGTCAGACCGCGCGGGTGACGGTCAGGCCCTGTTCGGACAGGCTGTCGAAGACGTCCTTGAACTTCCGCAGATAACGGGTGCGGTAGGCGTCGAAATCGGCGGCGATGGCCGCCTCGGCGTTCTGGGACTTCTTGAACTCGGACACGCGGTGGGCATTCTCGGCGCGGTACAGGGCGAAAGCGCCCTTCGTCACCAGATCGTTGCCGACCGGGTCTGCATTTTTCGATTTGTCGCTGTTCATCAATCCATGTCCAGATGGAGTGGGCATCCGGCCGCCAGGGTTGGGTGATTGGGGCCGGATGATCGGAGCCGGTAATCGGCGGAGACTGCGATACGACCCTGCAGCCGTATCAATGCGTTGCAGCCACCGGGAAAAGCCTACGCCCGCTTTCCCACACCCGCAATGCTGCGACGCACCATCATGCCACCACCCCGCGCAGGGCGGCCATGCGGTCACGGTCGACGCGGATGCGGTCCAGATGCTGGGCGATCACCACGGTGATGGCCAGGGGAAGCTCTTTCGCCATCGCTTCTTCGTAACGGCGCAGGCATTCGCTTTCGCCGCGCTCGACCTCCTGGATGATGGTGGCGCGTTCATGGCCGAGCACGGCGGATTTCAGTTCCAGGAAGAAGCGATGGGCGCCGCCCAGCATGGTGCCGCCCATGTCCGGCGCACCGCCCTGTTCGGCGACCAGCCGCTGAATCTCGCGCACGATGGCGCCGCGCTGGGCGGCGAGATCGTTGAACAGAGCCTTCAGATCCTCGTCCTCGGCGGATTCCGCGGCCTGCCGGTAGCCCTCGTGGCTGTCCTCGACGATGCGGATCAGGTCATTGAGCGTATCGACGATCTCGTTTTTTTCCATGGCGGCAGGCCCTCCCATGCGTCCCCTACGCTGCCACAACCCGGCGGTAGGGCCGAATGTTCCAACCTGCCACCGGGGGCAATACCAGTGCGACGGGCCGGAAGCCGGCCGCCGCCTCCTTACGCCGACGCTGCGGAAAGGCCGCGCGCGGCGGGCGAATGGCGGCCGATCAGGCCGCGGAACATCCCGGCCCGCCACAGGCTGACACAATGACCGCCGAGCCCCATCGCGTCCGACACCAACCCGAAGACCGATCCTGCCAGCAGGTTGTGCCCCGCCCCGACCACGGTCGCCATGACGAAGAACACCCGCATCCGTCCGACCGCCGTCTGCCAGCGGCCGAGCGTCGCTAGCAGGAAGCCGGTGGCCGACAGCGCCGACATCGGCCCCTGCCAGCTCAGCATCGCCACGGCCAACGCCGCCGGCACCGTCAACCCATAGAGCAGGCCGAGCGTCCGGGAGGGCTGGCGGCGGACGCGCACCGCCATCTGGATCAGCCCCAGCCCGCACATCAGCATGCCTGTCTGCGCGCCCAGCAGCAGGAAATGGAGCAGGAACAGCGAGGAGGCCGCCGCCTGCGCCAGCAGGATCGCCCGCCGGCCGCCGAGAAGCGTCGACAGGGTGGCGGCCGACAGCCCGGCCATGCCGGTGATGGCAACCGTCGGGATCGTGGCGGGGACTGCCGAGAGGGTCGGCAGATAATCGAGCAGAAAGACCGTCATGGAGCGCCTTCGCATGAAGAACATGCCGCAGTGCAGCGAAGGCGGCGGACGCTAGTCCCGGACGGTTAACCAGATATGAACATCGATGTGACCGGAAACAGACTAAAAGATGGATGCCGGAATGTCCCCGACAGTTTGGAGACGCAATCATGTGGATCGTGCTGGTAACTTCGGTGATTATTGTGTGTTCTCTGCCCTGCTGCGCCTCCATGGCAAGGGTTGCGAAAGGTTTGTCAGGAGACAGCCCGACGATTTCGGAGAGGATCCCGCCCATCCTTGCCGTTGGCTTTGGAGGCGCACGGCGGCATTCTCGCACCGTCACGGCAGCATCGTTATCGACGATGTCCTTATCGACGCTGGCGGACCGGGATCGGGGGATCATCCGGTAATTGGCGCAATCCGGACGAACTGGGGGAACCATCATGGCGCTGTACGGCCGCCATCCTGCCTCGCTTGGCTGGGAACCGAAGCCGAAATCGGGCAAGACCGGCGAAACGCGCGGCCACGGTGGCCGTGCCGGCCGCAACGGGCATCTGTGCTGTGCCTGCGGCCGGCCGATCCGTGCCGGCGACCCGCATTGGGCCGGGCATGGCCATCAGAACCCCTGGCACTATGCCTGTGCCGAGCGGGCTGGCCTTACATGGTCATGGGCGGGCCGCCCGGCCGAGCCGCCGCTTCCGGCCGCGGAGATGGACTGACCGCGCCGCCATTCGCCCCGGCCTGCGCCTCTTCGCGCCCGCGCCGGTAGGCATCGCGTTCAGCCTCCAGGATGGCGTCGGCCAACCGCCGTTCGAACTCGCGCTCCACGAGGGCGGAGAACAGGTCGATGCGGAAGCGGGCCTGCAGGGACCGGCTCAGCCGGCGGGCTCTTTCGATCGGCGGCATCGGCGTTCTCCTTTCGGCTGAGGGACAGTGCCGCCCAGCTTCAAGGATAACGGGCGATCCCGGCAACCGCGCCATCGGCGAACCGCCAACGCAAAGGAGAGCGCCCATCCGCACCCATCGGTGCGAACCGCTCGTCAGAAAAAATCGGATTTTGAAAGGGAGCGGCTCAAGGCCGGTTGCCATGCGGACGGCATGGCGTTTGGAGCGGGTGAAGGGAATCGAACCCTCGTCGTAAGCTTGGGAAGCTTCTGCTCTACCATTGAGCTACACCCGCGCGCCCGCTGTTTATAGGCGACTGCCGCGGCGGATACAAGAGCGGAATCAAGCACTCCCGGGAGCAGGATCGGCGACCGGCGGCGCAGGCGTGGCCGTACTCGTGGCGGCATTGGCGGTGGGCTGGGCGGTGGCCGGGGCGGCGGCGTGCTTCGCCGGGGACGGCCCGTCGGGGCGGCCGGAGATGGCACGGGCGACGCCGTCGGCGATCACGCGCTGGCAATGCTCGGCCAGCGCCTTGCGGCTGCTGAAGCCGTCGATGGTCACCGGCGGGTGGAACTCCACCTCCACCGTCATGCCGCCCAGGCGGAAGGCCTGCCACAGGTGCGGCGCCAGATCCATGTCGCCGTACCACGCATAGAAGGGACGGAAGGCGAAACCCATCGGGATGCCGTCCAGCCGGGTGGCGGCGATGCTGACGGGCTGGACCGTCAGCGGGCGGCCGTCGATGCGGCGGGCGGCGACGGCGAACAGGGCGGTCTTGAACGGCAGCGTGCGGTTGCCGTCGCTGGAGGTGCCCTCCGGGAACAGGATCAGGCTGTCACCGGCATCCAGACGGCTGCCGATGTCGTCGCGCTGCTTGTCGACCGTGGTCCGCGCCTTGCGTTCGACGAACACCGTGCGCTGAAGCCGGGCGAGCAGGCCGAAGAAGGGCCAGCTCCCGACCTCCGACTTGGCGACGAAGGAGCCGGGGATCTGCGAGCCCAGCACCGTGATGTCCAGGTAGGAGGAGTGGTTGGACACGAACAGCACCGGCCCGTCGGCGACACGCTGGCCGCGCACCACCACGTCCAGCCCCATCAGCCGGGCGCAGACCCGGTGATAGAAGGGCGGCAGGGTGCGGCAGAGCCGCCAGCCGCGCGCCACCGCCAGGGCCTGCAGCGGGATCAGCAGAAGCGTCCACAGCAGGTACAGCGTCAGGCGCAGGGCGCCGCGGCCGGAAGACCCCAAGGCGCGCGCGGTGCGGGTCATGATCGCCTCAGCCGGCTTGGCTGTCGCGGCTGCGACGTTCGTAATGCTTGAAATACTTGTCGGTGATCAGATCGGTCTTCACCACGATGCAGACGTCGGTGGTGTTGAACTGGTGGTCGATGACCGCGCCGTCGCCGATGAAGCCGCCGAGCCGCAGATAGCCCTTGATCAGCGGCGGCAGGATGTTCAGCGCCCGCCGCGGGTCGATATGCTCCTTCGCCATCCGGTCCAGCGACACGAAGCGTTCCGGCAGCGCCGTCGCCCGCAGATCCGCCGGGGCAAGATGATGGTGGTAGAGGTAGGACAGCGGCTCCGCCATGGCGTCCGGATCGGTGCCGGGCAGGCTGGCGCAGCCGAACATCAGGGCGATGTCGTGCTGGAACACATAGGCCGCGATGCCCTGCCACAGCAGCTGCATGCTGCCGCGCGTGCGATAGCCGGCATCGACGCAGGACCGGCCAAGCTCCAGCACCTCGCCGGGATAGCCGGCGAGGCGGCCGATGTCGTACTCGTCGCTCGAATAGAAGCGGCCGACCTTCTCGGCGGCGGGACGGCGGATCAGGCGGTAGGTGCCGACCACCATGTCGGGACCGTTGCCGCGGGAATGGTCGATGACCAGCAGATGGTCTGCGACGCCGTCGTAATCGTCGAAATCGCGCCCCCGGGCCTGCATCTCGGGGGAGGGGATCGCCGCCATCTCTTCGTAGAAGACGCGGTAGCGCAAGGCCTGCGCCCAGTCGATCTCCTCAGCGGAGCGGGCCAGCCGCACTTCCAGCGTGCCGAGGCGGATGCCGTCCATCGGCCTTTCGCCGCCGCTTTCCTTTTCGCCGCCGGCCTCGATACCGGCAACACCGGCGGCGGACGCCTCGCGCCGCTCCGGGCTAGTCCGGGTCATGCCCGGCTGGTCCAAGCTTGCATCAGCCATGTCGACGGTCCGCTGCGATGGTTCTGGACTGTGCACCGCGCCGGCTTGCCGCCGCCAGGCCACGGGCGGCCAGGGTCGGGACGGACAGCGTCGCACGCACCACAAGGCATAACACGATCCGCCGGTTGCCGGTCAACCGACATCGTCGCGTGCCGTCAGCCGAAACCTGTTGCGACCTTCGGGAATCGTCCGCTTCGGGGAAGCGACCCGTTGGGACTCTGGAAGTCCCGGGTGGGACCGCGGATGTCCCGGCAGCCAATGCGGAAGGAAGAAGCGGGAGAGGGCAGGCACGGGCGGCGGCGCCGTCATGACGCCGGTCCGCCCTGCGGAAGCCCCGACCCTCAGGCGCCGCGGCGGGCGCGGGTGCCGAGACCGATCTGCTTGGCCAGCGAGCTGCGCTGGCGGGCATAGTTCGGCGCGACCATCGGGTAGTCGGTCGGCAGGCCCCAGCGTTCCCGGTATTCTTCTGGAGTCATATTGTACGCCGTCTTGAGATGGCGCTTCAGCATCTTCAGCTTCTTGCCGTCTTCCAGGCAGACAATGTAGTCCGGCGTGACCGACTTCTTGATCGGCACGGCGGGCTGCGGCCGCTCCTCCGCCACCACCGGTTCGGTGCCGACGTTGGCCAGCGACTTGTAGACCTGTTCGATCAGTGTCGGAAGATCGGTCAGCGAGACTGTATTGTTGGAGACATGCGCCGCCACGATCTCCGTGGTCAGAGACAACAGCGCGTTGGAAGGGGACCCGTTGCTCATGTAAGCTTGCTCCGCGGCATTCGTACCTCACCATATAAAGAGGTTTTCTGAATCGTGCAATATCCATCCTTTGGAACAAAGAGGAATCGGTGACCGAAAAAATCTCTGCAGACTTGTTTCTCGACATCACCTCGCAGGTTTGTCCGTTAACCTTCGTCAAGACCAAGTTGATGGTAGAGCGGATGGACGCGGGGCAGACACTCGAAGTCCGGCTGAATGCCGGTGAACCCTTGGAAAACGTTCCACGATCCTTGATCGAGTTGGGTCACAGCATTCTGTCTGTCCACCCCGAACGATTGGATGATCCTGACGGAGTCCATCGCCTGATCGTGCGGAAAAATTAACCCCTATGCCCCATCGAGATTGCGGCGCAGGACAAGCGCCGCGACCCGGCCGTCGACACGCTTGTAGTATCCGGGGCGGCGCCCGACGGAAAAAAAGCCGCTGGCCTTGTATAGACTCGATGCCGCCGGATTATCCTCGGCGACTTCAAGAAACAGCGCAGTCGCACCCAGGTTCTGCGATCCGGTGACGGCGGCCTCCACCAGCAGGCGGCCGATGCCGCCGCGGCGCGCCTGTGGCAGCACGCCGATCGCCAGGATCTCGGCGTCCTCCGCCGCGACGCGGGCCATGACGAAGCCGACCGGCTGCTCCTGCGCATCGAGCGCGATGACGGCGAAGCCGGCCGGCGGCGTGGTCAGGGTGGCGACCGACGTCTCGTCCCACGGATCGTCGGGGAAGCAGACCTGCTGCAGGGCCGCGACCACCCCGGCTTCCAGCGGGCCGGCAGGGTGGAGGCGGACGGAGGGCGCGGTCATGACGCCGCTCCCGGTTCCGGCTTGGAGGCGGGCTTGCGGGCCGCAGCCTTCGGCAGGGTGACATCGGGCGGGCGGAGATAGAAGGGCTCGACCGGCAGGCCGGTGGGGCGGGCCGCCCCCAGCGCCGCGACCACCGCAGCGTCCGGCAGCCCGTCGCCGGACGCCCGGACGACGTCGGCCCGGCCGCCCAGCAGCGGGAGCAGCGCCGCCGCCGCGTCGCCGGCCAACAGCAGCGGACCGGACGGGCACAGCGCGTCGAGCCAGCCGGCGATCGCCGTCGGGTCGGGCATCGCCGGCTCGCCCACGGGGGTCAGCGTCGCGTCATACAACTGCAGGAAGGGCTCGGCACGCCGACTGTCGACGGCGACCAGCATCGACCGGCCGGCACGTTCGGCCGCCGGCACGCCATGGGCGATGGCGTCGAAGCTGGTGATGCCGACCACCGGCAGATCCTGGGCGACGGCGATGCCGCGCGCGGCGGCCAACGCGATGCGCAGCCCGGTGAATGCGCCCGGCCCGACGGTGACGGCGATGCGGTCGAGGTCGGCGAATCCGACACCGGCCTCGGCCATCACCTCCTGCGCCAGCGGCACCAGCACTTCGGCCTGACCGCGCGACATCGGCGGGCTGCGCCGAACGGTCACGCGCGCGCCGCCGGCCTGACCAGCCGTTCCCTCCCACACTGCCGCCGAACAGCCGGACGTGGCCGTATCCAAACCCAGAACCTTCATCGCTCCGCCTTCCTGACCGCCGCGTCGCGCGGACGGCCGATGTGTAATACGCAGGCACGCCTTCCCCGGATTGCCATACCGGGGCCGTTCGATCGGGAAAGATCACCTCGGGCATGGCAGACCCGCGACCATGGCAGATGGCGCCGCGGCCATGCTAGAGGACGATCGTTTTCCTCATACGCCCACGGTTGTCCATTCCATGCTGACCGAGATCGCGCCTCCGGCCTTCGACATCGACCTGGAGCTTCTCTACGCCACCGCCGACAACCTGTCCGGCGTGCCGATCTACCGATCGGCGGTGTGCCTGCTGCATCCGGATGCGGCCCGCCGGCTCGGCGACGCCATCCGGCTGGCCCGCGGCATCGGCTGCCGCCTGCGGATTTACGATGCCTTCCGCCCGGCGGAGGCGCAATGGAAGCTGTGGCACGCCTTTCCCGACCCCGTCTACATCGCCGACCCGCGTCTGGGCTCCAACCACACCCGCGGCGTGGCGGTCGACCTGACACTGGTGGATGGCGCCGGCTCGGCCCTGGACATGGGCACCGGCTTCGACGCGATGACCGAGCGGTCGCACCATGGCCGCAGCGACCTGACCGCCGAACAGCAGCGCAACCGCGCCCTGCTGCTGGGCGTGATGGTCGGCGCCGGGTGGGAGCATTACCCGTCGGAATGGTGGCACTATCAGCTTCCGGAAGCAGAGCGCTACCCGCTGCTGACCGACGCGGCGGCCGGCGGCCGGCTGATGTAAGGAGGGCCGGTGCAAGGATGGGGTCGGCCGCAGACGGACAGACGGTGACGGACAGACGGTGACGCCGGGCGCCGGACCTTCCATCCGGGCTTGTACCAGGACGGAGGTCTTCCATTGTTGCACGCGCGCACCGCATCGCTGCTGTCCGTGGAAAAGGGGCGGACGGAGCTTGTTCGCATGGCGGGGACTGTGGCACATCCTTTGCGTCTGGGCGACGGTCGCCCCGATCAGCCTTTTCCGCAGGCCGCCATGCCGTTCCGTCGTGCCGTCAGGGTACTCGCCGCCGCCGCGCTGTCCGTCTGGACCGCGTTCGTGCCGGTGTCCCGGCCCGCCGCCGCCGATTCCGCCTCTCCGCAGGGCGCCAGCGCGGTGGTTTTCGCCTATGACCGTTTCGGCGAGGACCAGAACCCCTCGATCAGCATCCGAATCGACCAGTTCGAAGCCCATCTCGACGAGCTGACCGACGGCGATTACCACGTCCTGCCGCTGCCGAAGATCCTCGACGCCCTGCGCAACGGCAAGCCGCTGCCCGACCGCACGGTGGCGATCACCATCGACGAGGCCAGCCGCTCCGCCTTTACCGAGGCCTGGCCGCGGCTGAAGGCGGCGGGTCTGCCCTTTACCCTGTTCGTCGCCACCGACCCGGTGGACCGCGGCTCCCCCACCCACATGACCTGGGCCGAAATCCGCCAGCTGGCGGCGGCGGGGGTTACCATCGGGGCGCTCGGCACCTCGACCCAGTCGATGCTGTCGCGCAGCCCGGATCAGCTGGCGGCCGACCTGCGCCGGATGTCCGACCGATTCCAGACCGAATTGGGCAAGCGCCCGGCGGTCTTCGCCTATCCGCAGGGGGAATATTCGCTGGCCGTGCGGCAACTGGTGGTCGACCAGGGCTTCACCGCCGCCTTCGGCCAGCAGTCGGGGGTCCTGCACCCGCAGGCCGATCCCTGGAGCCTGCCGCGCTTCGTCATGAACGAGACCTACGGCAGTGCCGACCGCTTCGAGCTGGCGGCCAACGCGCTGCCGCTGCCGGTGTCGGATCTGACTCCCGACGACCCGCTGGTCACCGTCAATCCGCCGCCGCTGGGCTTCACCATCGCCGACGGCGTGGGCGACAGCTCCAAGCTGGCCTGCTTCGCCACCGGCCAGGGCCGCACCGCGCTGGAGCGCATCGCCGAGGATCGGGTGGAGGTCCGCATCAAGGACCCCTTCCCGCCGGGCCGCGCCCGCGTCAACTGCACCCTGCCGGCCGCCGACGGCCGCTGGCGCTGGCTGGGCGTTCAGTTCCTGATCCCGGAGTAATCCAGGGACAGGAGGTCCCGGCGGCAATCCCGACCGGTTCGATCGGGCATTGGCGGGAAGACGGGCGCCGCCTATGGTGCCGGTCCCGGCGTGCCGTTGCGAGGCCCGCGAGATTTCTAGAGTCTGTCCGATGCTTATTGAAGCATCGGACAGACTCCAACCTTTTGATTTTCCGTGCGATTCACGCTTCAGACGATTCCGTCTGAACCGATCGCGCTTTAAGAGTGGCGATTTTCGGGAGCGGGCGATGGCTGACGAGACTTATTCGGGGAATGGTCCGGGCTCCGACATCGGCTGGTCCGATACGGTGCGGTTCCGGCTGCCGGCCGGCTGGGCGGTCGATGTGGAAGAACATGAAGGACAGCCGGTGGGCACCTTCCGGCCGCCGCCGCCGGCCGCCGGCGTGCTTCGGCTGGTGACGGATCGGGTGGTGCCCCGGCCGGAGTCCGGCGGAACGGCAGCCACCCTGCAGGAGATGGCGTTGCGCTTCGTCCGGCCGCAAGACCCGCGGGCGGGCGACCGGACCGTGGAAAGCCGCGCCGACGGCGCCGTGATCGCCCAGGCGATGATGCGGACGGAAGAGGAAGGCCGCGCCGAGACCCATTACCTGTGGCTGGTCGGCGCGGAACGCCCGGATGCGGCGGGGAGTGTGGCCGCGGTCGCGATGTTCAGTTTCGCGCTTCCCGACCTGATGGATGGCGACGAGTCCTGCGCCGAAATACTGGGCCGGATCGACGACGCCATCCGCAACGCTGAGATACTGTAGAGCGGAAGGGCTTCCGCCTCGGTACGTCAAGGAAAGTCAGGGGTGGCGGTCAGCAGTGGCCGGCCCCGGTCGCCATCAGCGCCTTCAGACGGACGGCCTGGGGGTCGTGGGCGACGGCCGCCTCTTCCGCGGCGAGAGCGGCGAGGCTGATGAAGCGCGCCAGGTCATCGAGGTCGCAGCGCGTCGCGTCGCTCATCAGGCTGTCCAGGCAGGACTTGATGGCCAGGGCCACATCGCGTCGTTCGTCCATCATCGCGCTTCCCTTTCACACCTGTATGACCAGCGTTGCATAGAACCGCATGCTCTGGTGGCGGCGACAGGGGAGTCGCTGGCCCAATCCCTTGCGGTCGTCCCTTATGACACAAAGGAGATAGCATATTCCTTTCGGCTTTTCACTATTAGATTCTCCAGAACATGAATAATCACAGCAACCGCGAATTGATTGGAAGAGGCTCTGCACGCCATTGCTTGTTAATGAAAGGTTAACTGCATTGACTGGTTCACGATCGAAGCATTAATCACTTGTAACATCTGTGACGATTTGAATCAGAGAGGGTGATTATCGGGATACTCGCCTTCGCTTGCTTGAATACGCTGGTATTCTATTGCAAGGAGCAGCGGGACGGCGGCGGCGTGGCGGAGGATGTCGCGGCAGCGTTTTTTCGCCGTATTTGCGGGTCGAAAGGCGCGCCACCCTGTTGCAGCCCGAAACGGCTCCGCCTATATCTCCGCCAGCACGGGCCGGACCCGGGGGCACTGCTCTCAAGCATCGTTCCCCGAGGACCAGACCCCCAAGCGCTCCACCGACGTTTCACCGACCCTATGGGGATCGCGGCGGTGCCGGACCAGACGGGCCGCCACGCATCTGCCGAACGAAAGAGGCTGAACATGAGCAAAGTGATTGGTATCGACCTCGGCACCACGAACTCGTGCGTCGCCGTTATGGAAGGCGGCAGCGCCAAGGTGATCGAGAACGCCGAGGGCGCGCGGACGACGCCGTCCATGGTCGCCTTCAGCCAGGGCGGCGAGCGGCTGATCGGCCAGCCCGCCAAGCGCCAGGCGGTCACCAATCCGGAAAACACCCTCTTCGCCATCAAGCGTCTGATCGGCCGCCGTTTCGACGATCCGCTGACGAAGAAGGACCAGGGCCTGGTTCCCTACCGCATCATCTCCGGCGACAACGGCGACGCCTGGGTCGAGGCGCACGGCAAGAAGTACAGCCCCAGCCAGATCAGCGCCTTCATCCTCACCAAGATGAAGGAGACCGCCGAGAACTATCTGGGCGAGAAGGTCACGCAGGCGGTCATCACCGTCCCGGCCTACTTCAACGACAGCCAGCGCCAGGCCACCAAGGACGCCGGCAAGATCGCCGGCCTGGACGTGCTGCGCATCATCAACGAGCCGACGGCCGCCGCGCTGGCCTACGGCATGGAGAAGAAGGGCACCGGCACCGTCGCGGTCTATGACCTGGGCGGCGGCACCTTCGACATCTCCGTGCTGGAGATCGGCGACGGCGTGTTCGAGGTGAAGTCGACCAACGGCGACACCTTCCTGGGCGGCGAGGACTTCGACAGCCGGGTCATCGAGTATCTGGCCGACGAGTTCAACAAGGAGCAGGGCATCGACCTGCGCAAGGACAAGCTCGCGCTGCAGCGCCTGAAGGAAGCTGCGGAGAAGGCGAAGATCGAGCTGTCGTCGACCACGCAGACCGAAGTCAACCTGCCCTTCATCACCGCCGACCAGACCGGTCCGAAGCACCTGAACATCAAGCTGACCCGCGCCAAGCTGGAAGCCCTGGTGGACGATCTGGTGCAGCGCACGATCGAGCCCTGCAAGGCGGCCCTGAAGGACGCCGGCCTGAAGGCCAGCGAGATCGACGAGGTGATCCTGGTCGGCGGCATGACCCGCATGCCCAAGGTCATCGACGCGGTGAAGCAGTTCTTCGGCCGTGAGCCGCACCGCGGCGTGAACCCGGACGAGGTGGTCGCCATCGGCGCCGCCATCCAGGGCGGCGTGCTGAAGGGCGAGGTCAAGGACGTCCTGCTGCTCGACGTCACCCCGCTGTCGCTGGGCATCGAGACGCTGGGCGGCGTCTTCACCCGCCTGATCGACCGCAACACCACGGTCCCGACGAAGAAGAGCCAGACCTTCTCGACCGCCGAGGACAACCAGAACGCCGTCACCATCCGCGTCTTCCAGGGCGAGCGCGAGATGGCGGCCGACAACAAGATGCTGGGCCAGTTCGATCTGGTCGGCATCCCGCCGGCCCCGCGCGGCGTTCCGCAGATCGAGGTGACCTTCGACATCGACGCCAACGGCATCGTCAGCGTCACGGCGAAGGACAAGGCGACCGGCAAGGAGCAGCAGATCCGCATCCAGGCCTCGGGCGGCCTGTCGGACGCCGACATCCAGAAGATGGTGAAGGACGCGGAGGCCCATGCCGACGCCGACAAGAAGCGCCGCGAGCTGGTCGACGCCCGCAACCATGCCGACGCCCTGATCCACACCACCGAGCGGACCATCAAGGAGAACGGCGACAAGATCCCGGCCTCCGACAAGACCGCCGCCGAGGCTGCCGTCGCCGAGCTGAAGTCGGTGCTGGACAGCGAGGATCTGGAAGGCATCAAGGCGAAGACCGAGGCGCTGGCCCAGGTGTCGATGAAGCTGGGCGAGGCGATGTACAAGGCCGGCCAGGGCGAGGCCCCGGCTGCGGGCGGCGAGGCGCCGGGCGCCCAGCCGAACGAGCCGGGCGTCGTCGACGCCGACTTCGAAGAGGTCCAGGACGACAAGAAGAAGTCGGCCTGAGGTTAGGCCAGCTTCTTTTTGATACGGACCTGACGCGAGCATCGATGGCCCGCCGCCTTTTCCCGGCGGCGGGCCTTCGGTATGCTGGGGTCAGGCTCCGACGCGACGCGGACAGTTTGGACCAGAACGACTCAAAGGCGGTCGGCCCCCATGGCGAAACAGGATTATTACGAGCTGCTCGGTGTGGCGAAGAACGCCAGCGCGGATGAGCTGAAAAAGGCTTATCGCAAGATGGCGATGCAGTACCACCCGGACCGCAACCAGGGTGACAAGGACGCCGAGCAGAAGTTCAAGGAAATCAGCGAAGCGTACGACGTCCTGAAGGACGATCAGAAGCGCGCGGCCTACGACCGGTTCGGCCACGCCGCCTTCGAGGGTGGCCGTGGTCCGGGGGCGGGCGCCGGGGCCGGCGGCTTCAACTTCGACTTCGGCGGCGGCGGCGGCTTCGCCGACATCTTCGACGAGATGTTCGGCGAGTTCATGGGCGGGCGCCGCGGCGGCGGCGGCGCGTCCGGCCGCGGCCAGGATCTGCGCTACAATCTGGAGATCGGGCTGGAGGAGGCCTTCAAGGGCACCCAGACCACCATCCGCGTGCCCACCACCGTGCAGTGCGACAGCTGCAACGGTTCCGGCGCGGCGGCGGGGACCCAGCCGATCACCTGCCCGACCTGCCAGGGTCACGGCAAGGTGCGGGCGCAGCAGGGCTTCTTCACCATCGAGCGGACCTGCCCCGGCTGCCACGGCGCCGGCAAGGTCATCAAGGACGCCTGCAAGAACTGCGGCGGCTCCGGCCGTCTGCGCAAGGAAAAGACCCTGCAGGTCAACATCCCGGCCGGTGTCGAGGACGGCACCCGCATCCGTCTGGCGGGCGAGGGCGAGGCGGGGCTGCGCGGGGCGCCGGCCGGCGACCTCTATATCTTCCTGGCGCTGGCGCCGCACCCGATCTTCCAGCGCGACGGCGCCAACATCCACTGCCGGGTGCCGATCCCGATGACCACGGCGGCGCTCGGCGGTTCGGTGGAGGTGCCGACCATCGACGGAAGCCGCACCAAGGTGACGGTCCCGCCGGGCACCCAGTCGGGCCACCAGTTCCGCATCAAGGGCAAGGGCATGTCGGTGCTGCGCAGCGCCCAGCGCGGCGACATGTACATCCAGGCGGTGGTCGAGACCCCGGTGAACCTGACCAAGCGCCAGCAGGAACTGCTGCGCGAGTTCGAGGGCGCCGCCAAGGAAGGGTCGAACCCGCAGTCGGAGGGCTTCTTCGCCAAGGTGAAGGAGCTTTGGGAAGACCTGAAGGATTGATCCTTCACCAATGCGAAAATTATCAACGGGCGGCGTGTCGGTGATGCGCCGCCCGTTACTTTTTGTCGCATGCCGGGATCTTTCCGTGTTTTCCGGCGGCTTATGAGCCGTTTCGGCGCGAAAGCCGTTGAAGGGGACGTCATGCCCGTGTAATCACCCAGCATGGCTAATCCATTGGCGACATGTCCGGCCGGTGCCGGGGGCAGGCTGCCTGATGCGGGTTGACAGGCTTCTTGCCGCCCTGTTCGGTGCCTTCGTCCGCGGCGACGAACTGCCCGACCTGATCCGGCCGGCCGCGCACACGCCGATCCTGCAGCGCCGCCGCGCCGCGATGATCCAGTCGCGCGTGCGCATGGTGTCGCTGATCTTCGGCGTGCTGACGCCGCTGTGGATCGCCATCGACGTCACCGTCTTCGAATGGAAGCTGGCGGTCTGGCTGATCGTGCTGCGTCTGAGCGCCAGCGCCGCCTTTCTGGCGCTCGCCTTCGACCGCCGGTCCTGCGAGGACATGACCTGCGCCTGGTGGCGGCTGACCGCCCTGCTGGCGATCCCGACGCTGTTCTTCGCCATCTCGCACCCGCTGCTCTACAACCAGGGTGTCGACGACCTGCGCATCGCCGTCAGCGCCGGCTATGGCTATCTGCCCTTCGTGATGGTGGCGGGGCTCAGCGTCTTTCCGCTGACCGCGCTGGAAGGGGCGCTGTTCGCAGCGCCGATGCTGGGCGCCCATCTGGCCGCCGGCTTCTACGGCTCGCTGGTGATGCCGTTTCCCTCCTACATCAGCGCGCTGTGGCTGCTGGCGTTGATCGCGGTGGTGGCGACGCTGGCGGCGATCAGCCAGCTGCATTTCATGATCGCGCTGCTGGAACAGGCGGCGCACGACGCGCTGACCGGCGCCTTCTCCCGCCGCATCGGCGAGGAATTGCTGAAACTCCAGGTCGCCCACGCCGAACGTGCGGCGCAGCCGCTGTCGGCGATCTTCGTCGACCTGGACGACTTCAAGGCGGTCAACGACCGTTATGGCCATGAGGAGGGCGACCGCGTCCTGCGCCATGCCGCCAACACCATCCGCAGCCTGCTGCGCCAGTCCGATGCGCTGGTGCGCTGGGGTGGGGAGGAGTTCCTGGTCGTCATGCCGGACACGCCGGTGGAGGGCGCGATGATCGCGGTGGAGCGCATGCGCCGGGCCGGTTTCGGCAAGCGGCCGGACGGCAGCCTGCAGACCGCCAGCATCGGCATCGCCGAACAGACGGCGGACCGCCCCGCCGACTGGGAATCCCTGGTCGAACTGGCCGACCAGCGCATGTACCGCGCCAAGCAGGACGGCAAGGATCGGGTGGTGGGGACAGGCGGCGGCAACGGACCCGCCGAGGCTCAGCCCTGGGACGGCATCACCGCCTAGGCACCACTCTCAAGCGGATATTCCCGCAGGGCTTCATAGACGGCACCGCCGTTGCCGAGATGGCTGCGGTAGAGCGTGACGTGATCGACCGGCATCGGCCCGGCGCGGAACAGGCCGCGGTCGGACAGGAAGCGGCCGATGCGGTCGGCCGGCGCGTCCTTCAGGCGGGCGAGCGTGATGTGGGGGGAGAATTTCCGCTCCTCCGCCGGCAGGCCGCAACGGACGAGAGCCGATTCGACCTTGGCCTGCAGATGGGCCAGCGCCTCGTTGCGCTCCACCCCGGCCCACAGCACCCGCGCCCTGCGGCCGCTGCCGAACATGCCGACGCCGTCGAACGTGAGCGTGAAGGCCGGCGCCCGGATCTCCGCCAGCGCGGCGTCGATGTCCATCGCCTGATCCTCCGGCACCTCGCCGATGAAGCGCAGGGTCAGGTGCATCGCCTCCGGCTCGGTCCAGCGCGCGCCGGGCACCCCGCCGCCCAGCCCGGCCAGCCGCTGGCGGACCTCCTCCGTCAGATCGAGGGCGACGAACAGGCGGAGCATGGAGCACCTCCGGGGTTGCTGCACTGATCCGCCCCTCCATCAGATGAGGGGCGGATCATAGGACAGCTTACGGGCACGGGTCCGGCATGCGGTTGTGCACGGCGTCGATCTCCGCCATCACCTCCGGCGACAGGGTCACGTCGATGGAGTCGATGTTGGAGACCAGCGTTTCCATCGTCGTCGCCCCGATCAGGGACGAGGTGACGAAGGGTTGCTGCAACGTGAAGGCGATGGCCATCTGGTTGGGCGCCAGACCATGGCGGCGGGCGATGTCCAGATAGGCCTCCGTCGCCGCGTCGGCGTTGACGGTGGCGTAGCGCGACGGCCGGTGGTCGAGCGCGCGGCGGCTGCCCGGCGGGACGGCGCCGTTCAGATATTTCCCGGTCAGCGTGCCGGCGCCCAGCGGCGAGTAGGCCAGCAGCCCGACATCCTCGCGCAGGGCCACCTCCGACAGGCCGTTCTCGAAGGTCCGGTTCAGCAGGTTGTAGGCGTTCTGGATGGAGGCGACACGCGGCAGCCCAGCCAACTCCCCCGCCACCTCGGCGGCGCGCAGCCAGCGCATCACGCCCCACGGGCTTTCGTTCGACAGGCCGACATGGCGGATCTTGCCGGCCTGCACCAGTTCGGCCAGCGCCGCCAGCGTTTCCTCGATCGGCACGCCGTCCTGTTCGGGCTTGTGGCGGTAGGTGCGGACGCCGAAGCGGTTGGTGACGCGGTCGGGCCAATGGATCTGGTAGAGGTCGATGTAGTCGGTCTTCAGCCGCGACAGGCTGGCCTCCACCGCCGCGAAAAGGTTGGCGCGGTCGAGCCGCGACTTGCCCTCGCGCACCCAGCCGAAGCCGCCGGCCGGCGCGCCGATGATCTTGCTGGCGAGGATCACCCGGTCACGCTTGCCGCGCGACTGGAACCAGCTGCCGATCACCGCCTCCGTCTTGCCATAGGTGTCGGCGGTGGGCGGGATGGCGTACATCTCCGCCGTGTCCCAGAAATTGATGCCGCGGTCGAGGGCGGCGTCCATCTGGGCATGGCCTTCGGCCTCGGTGTTCTGGCGGCCCCAGGTCATGGTGCCGAGGCCGATGGCGCTGACCGACAGGCCGGTTCGGCCAAGCGGACGATACTGCATCCGGAACGTTCCTTATTCGAAATGATCTTTTAGAGGAAAAGCGTCAGCACGCCGGTGTAGCCATAGAGCCGGTTGTGCGACACCTCGCCCGAGGCGAAGAAGCCGGTCAGCGGGATGTCGCCGAAGGTGTCGCGGATCATCGACAGCTCGGCGTTCGCGGCGCCGAACAGGCCGGGACCGCGGGCGATGCAACTGACATACACCGCTCCCTTCGGCGTCGCCTTCACCCGTTTCTTGAGGCTGTCCAGCATCCGGCGCATGTCGGCGGCGGCGGTTTCCGGATCGCGGCGGGTGAACATCACCGGCTGGCCGGTCGTCACCCGTTCGGCGATCGAGATCCAGCCGGCGCGCGGGTCGATAGCGATCAGGTCGCGCACCAGATAATCCTGGGTGTCGGATCCGGCGATGGGCAGCCCGGCGCAGATCACCCCGGCGACCTGCCGCAGGTCGGCGGCAAGCTCCGGCCCGATGTCCTCCTTGAACACGTCGAGCGCCGGGCGGTTGTCGATCTCCAGGATCACGTTGTCGTCGCTGGCGGTGACGGTGCGCGTCGGCCCGATCGGACGGCAGCCCTGGGTCAGGGCGGTGGCGACCGGCAGGTTGGGCGCGAACAGCACGCCCGACACGCCGCCCTCGGTGACCGGATCGGCATCCTCGGCCCCGGCGGCGATCTGCGGGAACTCCCCGCGCGACGCGGTCAGGCCGCCGACCAGGAAGACGCCGGCCTCCTCCGACAGACGGGACACCAGCCCGGCCATGTCGGCGTGGTGCGGGTCGACATGGACCAGCGCCAGCGCCGCGCCATGCTTGTCCAGCCAGCCGCCGGCGCTGCCGCGCAACGGCTCCAGCCCGTCGGTCAGGGTGGGGAACAGGCGGAAGCTGTCCTCCGGCAGGCGGGCGGCCATGATCGCCAGCCCCGGCTCGTCGAACAGGGCCTCGCCATTGGCCATCACGCCGATGCCGGCGGTGCCGACCCAATGGCGGATGCCGGTGACGCCGCGCAGCAGGGTGACGATGCTGGTCGCATGCTCCGCCAGCCCGTCGGTCAGGTAGAGGAAGCCCAGGTTGCAGCCGGCGACCGGTCCCAGCCGGTCGAGACAGGCCTTGACCGTCGGTCCCCATTCCGCCCCGGCGGCGCAGGCGGCGCGAAAGCGGGTGTCGCTGTCCAGGGTCACGGTCATGGGTCAGCCTCCGGTTTTGACGGTAGTCTTGCCGATATTGGGGAGGCCGTCGAGCAGCGCGGTGACGGAGGGCAGGATGCGCTCCACGATCACCGCCACGCCCTGGGCATTGGGATGCATCCCGTCCGGCTGGATCAGCGACCGGTCCAGCGCCACCCCATCGAGGAAAAAGGGATAGAGCGGCAGGTCGTAGGCTTTCGCCAGATCGGGATAGATGGCGTTGAACCTATCGGTGTAGGGCTTGCCCAGGCTGGGCGAGGCGAGCATGCCGGCCAGCAGGGTCGGGATCCTGCGATCCTTCAGCGACTTGAGGATGGTGTCGAGGTTCGCCTTGGCCTGATCGGGATCGAGCCCGCGCAGCATGTCGTTGGCGCCCAGCTCGACGATGGCGGCGTCCGGCTTGTCGGCCAGCGCCCAGTCCAGCCGCGCCCGGCCGCCGGCGGTGGTGTCGCCCGATACGCCGGCATTGATGACGGTGACGCTGTAGCCCTTGGCGGCCAGCGCCTTCTCCAGCTGGCGGGTGAAGCCCTGCTGTTCCGGCAAGCCGTAGCCCGCGGTCAGGCTGTCGCCCAGCGCCAGCAGCTTCACCGGCTGCGCGGCGTTTGCGCGGGTCGGAACGGTCATCGGCACCCCTGCGGCAAAGACGAAGGCCAGCGCCGCGGCGAAGGCGCCCGTGTTGAAAGCCCGGCGGGTCGCGCCATATGGCGATGGTCCGTTCCGCTTGTGCGAGAATCGCATGCCCAAGGCTCAGTCCCCTGCAACGTCGTCAAAATCCATCGCCTTGTCCCCCAACGATTCCATTGGCAACGATTCCATCGTTGAACTCGACGACGTCCACCTGAAATTGGACAGCGGTGCCGGACCCGTCAACATCCTGCGCGGCGTGAATCTTCAGGTGACGGCCGGGGAGCGGGTCGGCGTGGTCGGTCCCAGCGGCTCCGGCAAGTCGACCATGATGATGGTGATGGCCGGTCTGGAACGCCCCAGCGGCGGCACCGTCCGCGTTGCCGGCCAGGATCTCGGCCGCTTGAACGAGGATGGCTTGGCGCGGTTCCGCCGGCAGCATGTCGGTATCGTCTTCCAGGCCTTCCATCTGGTGCCGACCATGACGGCGCTGGAGAATGTCGCCATCCCGCTGGAATTCGCCGGGGTCGCCGACGCTTTCGACCGCGCCCGCATCGGGCTGGAACAGGTAGGGCTTGGCCACCGCATCCACCATTATCCCGGCCAGCTATCCGGCGGCGAGCAGCAGCGCACCGCATTGGCCCGAGCCTTCGTCACCGAGCCGTCGCTTCTGCTGGCGGACGAGCCGACCGGCAACCTCGACATCGACACCGGCGCCACCATCATAAAGCTGCTGTTCGATCTGGCCGAGCGGCGGGGCACGACGCTGGTGCTGATCACCCACGACCAGACGCTGGCCGCGCGCTGCGACCGCACGGTGCGGCTGGCCGACGGGCGGATCGCCGACGACGGGCAGGCGGCCCGCCGCGCGAAGCTGCAGGCGGCGGGGGAGTGAGGGGGATGGCTGAACAAGCGCCGGGTGCCCCCTCCCTCCCACGGCTTCGCCGCGGGTCCCTCCCTCCCCCGCTTCGCGGTAGAGGGGTGATTTGCATAACGGCGGCAGTTCCCTCTCCCGCGAAGCGGGGGAGGGTTAGGGAGGGGGCACGCGCATGACCAACCTCCCCCTCGCGCTCCGCCTTGCCCGGCGGGAGCTGCGCACCGGCCTGAAGGGGTTCTGGGTCTTCCTCGCCTGCCTCGCGCTGGGGGTGGCGGCCATCGCCTCGGTGCAGTCGGTGTCGAGCGGGCTGCTCGACGGGCTGGCGAGCGACGGGCGGTCGATCCTGGGCGGTGACGTCGCGTTGCGGCAACTCTACAGCCCACCGGCCGACGAGCAGATGGCGGCGCTGAAAGCCGATGGCAGGGTGTCAACCTCCGCCGAGATGCGGGCGATGGCCCGTGCCGCAGACGAGACGCGCTCCTCCCTGGTCGAGTTGAAGGCGGTGGACGATCTCTATCCACTCTACGGCACCGTCACGCTGGAGAGCGGCGGCGACCTGCGGGATGCGCTGGCACAGAAGGACGGTCGCTGGGGCGCGGTGATCGAGGCCAGTCTGGTCGACCGGTTGGGCGTGAAGCCCGGCGAAACCATCCGCATCGGCGAAGGCGCCTACCGCGTCGCCGCCGTGCTGGACCGCGAGCCGGACCGCGCGTCCTCCAACGCCTTTTCGCTGGGACCGAGGGTGCTGGTGGCGCTGCCGTCGCTTCAGGGCACCGGGTTGCTGCAACCGGGCAGCCTCACCTGGTGGAGCACCAAGGTGGCTCTGCCGCCGCAAACCGACCTGAAGGCGTGGCAGGAGACCCTTCGCGCCCGCTTCCCCGATGCGCCCTGGCGGATGCGCGACTACACCAACGCCTCGCCGCAGATCGAACGCTTCATCGACCGCATGACGCTGTTCCTGACCCTGGTCGGGCTGACCGCGCTGCTGGTCGGCGGCGTCGGGGTCGGCAACGCGGTGCGCAGCCATCTGGACTCACGCGCCCGCACCATCGCCATGATGAAGTGCATCGGCGCGCCCGGCGCCCTGGTGTTCCAGCTCTATCTGGCGCAGATCCTGGCGTTGGCGCTGCTAGGAATCGTTATCGGACTGGCGCTGGGCGCGGTGGCGCCGCTGGCGCTGGGGCGGCTGCTCGACGGCGTGCTGCCGGTATCGGCCCATATCGGCGTCTATCCCGGAGCCCTGGCACTCGCCGCCCTCTATGGCGTGCTGACGGCGCTGACCTTCTCGCTGTGGCCGCTCGGCCGGGCGCGCGAGGTGCCGGCTGGCGCCCTGTTCCGCGACGTGATCGCCCCGGCGGGTGGCCGGCCGCGCACGCCCTATACCGTCGCGATGATCCTGTCGGCCCTGGCGCTCGCCGGGCTGGCCGTGCTGACCGCGCACAACAAGATCTTCGCCCTGTGGTTCGTCGGCGGGTCCATCGCCACCTTCCTCGCCTTCCGCGCCGCTGCCGCCCTGGTCACCTGGGGGGCCAAGCGGGTGGGGCGCGTCAGGCGCCCTGGGCTGCGGCTGGCGCTCGCCAACCTGCACCGGCCGGGCAATCCGACGGCGGCGGTGGTGCTGTCGCTGGGGCTGGGATTGACGGTGCTGGTCGCCATCGCGCTGATCCAGGGAAACTTCGCCCGCCGGGTGTCGGAGACGATCCCGCAGGACGCCCCGGCCTTCTTCTTCGTCGACATCCAGCGTGACCAGTTCGATCCCTTGCGCGACCTCGTGACCGCCGTCCCCGGCACCAGCGCCTTCGAAGCGGTGCCGAGCCTGCGCGGCCGGATCGAACGGGTGAACGGGCAGGAGGCCGAAAAGGCGCTGATCAATCCGGAGCAGGCCTGGATCCTGGCCGGCGACCGCGGCATCACCTATTCCGCGACGGTGCCGAAGCATTCCACCGTCACCGCCGGCAGCTGGTGGCCGCAGGATTATGCCGGGCCGCCGCTGATCTCCATCCACCAGAGCGTGGCCGAGGCCTTCGGCATCGGTCCCGGCGCCACCATGACCATCAACATTCTGGGCCGCAGCATCGAGGCGAAGGTCGCCAACGTGCGCTCCGCCGATTTCAGCAGCATGGCGATCAACTTCACCATGGTCTTCGCCCCCGGCACGCTGGAAGGCGCGCCGCAGACCTGGGTCGCCACCGTCCGCGCCACGCCGGATGCCGAAACGCAGGTGCAGCGCGCCGTGCTGCAACGCTTCCCCAACATCACCATGGTGCGGGTGAAGGACGCGCTGGACACGGTGTCGGAAATGCTGGGCCATATCGGCACCGCGGTGCGCATCGTCGCCGGCATCACGCTGGCCGCCGGCACGCTGGTTCTGGCCGGCGCAGTCGCCGCCGGGCACCGCCGCCGGGTCTACGACGCGGTTGTCCTGAAGGTGCTGGGGGCCACGCGCGGCGACGTGCTGCGCGCCTTTCTGCTGGAATACGGGCTGTTGGGTCTGCTGACCGCGGTCATTGCCGGCATCATCGGCACGCTGACCGCCTGGGCCGTGCTGACGTTCCTGATGCATTGGGAGTGGAACTTCCTGCCGTCGGCGGTGGTCACCACCGCATTGCTGAGCACGGCGATCACGCTTGCTTTCGGGTTCTATGGTACTTGGCGGGCTTTGGGCCAGCCTTCGGCGCCATTGCTTCGGAACGAATGATTCGCGCGTCAGAAAGCCGCAGGAAAAACGAATCGTGAAAGCTTTTTCATCTAGAAAAAGCGCTGTCGATTCCTATTGAACCGCATGGCGGGCTCGCCAATATGTCCTGCGACGGGATCACCCAATTCCACCGAGGAAACCAAACCATGGCAGACCCGACCTATAACCGCTTCGCGACCGCAGGCCGCGCGACAGATCGGGGATACTTCGACGAAGGCCTGCGCCAGCACATGCTGCGCGTGTACAACTACATGGGTGCCGGCCTGATCCTGACGGGTCTGGTCGCCGCGCTCGTGTCGTCCAGCCCGGCCATGCTCCAGGCCATTTTCGGCACGCCGCTGAAGTGGGTAGTGATGCTGGCCCCGCTGGCCTTCGTCATGGTGCTGTCCTTCGGCATCCAGCGCCTGTCCTTCGCATCGGCACAGATGATCTTCTGGGCCTATTGCGGTGCCATGGGCCTGTCGATGTCGGCCATCTTCCTGGTCTTCACCGGGGCGTCGATCGCGCTGACCTTCTTCGTCACCGCCGCCACCTTCCTGGCGATGAGCCTCTACGGCTACACCACGAAGGCCGACCTGTCGAAGATGGGCTCGTTCCTGATGATGGGCGTCATCGGCCTGGTGATCGCCGGCCTGGCGAACATCTTCTTCCAGTCGCCGGCCCTGCATTTCGCGATCTCCGCCATCGGCGTGCTGATCTTCACCGGTCTGACCGCCTATGACACGCAGTCGATCAAGGAAAGCTACGCCGAGGGCTACGATCACGAGAGCACCGGCAAGCTGGCCCTGATGGGCGCCCTGACGCTGTACCTGGACTTCATCAACCTGTTCCAGTTCCTGCTGCAGTTCCTGGGCCAGCGCAACAACGACTGATCCCGAGACGCCTGATCGGACAAGCATCGGATCAAAGCAGCAGCCGCCCGGAAGCCCCCCGCTTCCGGGCGGTTTTCTTTTGGTCAGGTCTCAACGATCACCGGGTCGCCGACCGCCAGACCCAGCACCCGGTCGGCCCGCCCGCGGTTGACCGCGATCTCCGCCAACCCGTTGGAGTTCTCGTACCACAGCGGCTGTCCCGGCCCGACGGCGCCGAAGGTGCGGGCGCGGGCGATGCGGCTGCTGGCGGCGGTCAGCACCGCATCGGCGGGCAGGGCGGCGGCGCGCATGCCGGTCATGGCGTTGCCGTAGACGTCGACATAGACGATGCGGGCCAACTCGTCCGGCCAGTCGGGGCGGTCGATGGCGGCGGGGGCGAGCGGACTGCGCTCGATGCTGCGGCCGGTGGCGAGGCCGGCGGCGACGGGGGCGAACAGGTCGCGGCCGTGGAAGCTGGCGGACAGCCGATCGGGAATCCAGTCGATGGTCCAGGCGTTTAGCGACGTTGCGCGGCGGGCGATCAGGGCGAACAGGCCATTGTCGGGACCGACGAACCACCGCCCGTCGGCCTCGACCATCACCGGCCACCGTTCGGTGCCGACGCCGGGATCGACCACGCAGAGGAAGACGCTGCCGGCCGGGAAGGCCGGGGCGTAGGCCGCCAGCAGATAGGCGGAGAGCTGCGGGTCGAAGGCGGGGGCGTCGGCGAACAGATCGATGACGGGGACGGTGGGCGCCTGTTGCGCCAACACCGCCTTCATCTGGCCGGTATAGGGGCCGGAGAGGCCGAAGTCGGTGAAGAGCAGGATCATGCGGTGTTGCTCCCTCCGTAGCCTTGCCCCCCTCCCTAACCCTCCCCCGCTATCGCGGGAGAGGGGACTGCCGCCGCTTCGCAGAAGGCACCCTCTCCCACCGAAGGTGGGGGAGGGATGGGGAGGGGGCAATCAATGCCAATACCCTCACATCGACTTCGTATCCAGCGCGTAGCCCGCCGACCGCACGGTGCGGATCAGGTCCAATTCGTCCTCTTCATTCATCGCCTTGCGCAGGCGGCGGATGTGTACGTCGACCGTACGCGGCTCGACGTACACGTCATGGCCCCACACCAGATCGAGCAGCTGTTCACGCGAAAAAACGCGGCCGGGATGCTGCATGAAGTGGCGCAGCAGGCGGAATTCGGTGGGTCCGAGATGTACGTCCCGGCTGTTGCGGCGTACGCGGTGGGCGGCCAAGTCCATCGTCACGTCGGCGAAGGTCAGCACCTCGTCGGTCATGCCGGGGGAGGCGCGGCGCAAAACCGCGCGCATGCGGGCGACCAGCTCGGTCGGTGAGAAGGGCTTGGTGATATAGTCGTCGGCGCCGGAATTCAGGCCGCGCACCCGGTCGCCTTCCTCGCCGCGGGCGGTCAGCATGATGATCGGGATGTCGCGGGTCTTGGCATTGCGGCGCAGCTGGCGGCACACCTCCAGACCGCTCATCAGCGGCAGCATCCAGTCGAGCAGCACGATGTGCGGCGTCTGTTCGCCGGCGGCCAGCAGGGCCTCCTCGCCGTCGCTGGCGGTGGCGACGCGGAAGCCTTCCTTTTCCAGGTTGTACTTCAGCAGCGTCAGGATGTCGGCCTCGTCCTCGACGATCAGGACGAGCGGCTTGAGGGCCGCGTTCATGGTGGCTCCGTTCACAGCGCGCGTCTCGACGTTAACCGGCATGGCACAGCCTTTTCAACACAGGAGGGAAGGGGGGCGGGCATAGGGACAGCGGCTCAGCCATAGCGGCCGGTGATGTAGCCCTGGGTGCGCTCGTCGCGCGGGTTGGTGAAGATCTCCTCGGTGTCGTCGCACTCCACCATCTCGCCCAGATGGAAGAAGGCGGTGCGCTGCGACACGCGGGCGGCCTGCTGCATGTTGTGGGTGACGATGACGATGGTGTAGTTGGCCCGCAGCTCGTCGATCAGCTCCTCGATATGGGCGGTCGCGATGGGGTCGAGCGCCGAGCAGGGCTCGTCCATCAGGATCACCTCGGGGCTGACGGCGATGGCGCGGGCGATGCACAGCCGCTGCTGCTGGCCGCCGGACAGGCTGGTGCCGGGTTCGCGCAGGCGGTCCTTGACCTCCGCCCACAGGCCGGCGCGCTTCAGCGAGGTCTGCACCACCTCGTCCAACTCGTCGCGTCCGGAAGCGAGTCCGTGGATGCGCGGGCCGTAGGAGACGTTGTCGTAGATCGATTTCGGGAAGGGGTTCGGCTTCTGGAACACCATGCCGACACGGGCGCGCAGCTGCACCGCATCGACGGCCTTGCCATAGACGTCCTCACCGTCGAGCGCGATCCGCCCTTCGACCCGGCACCCCTCGACGGTGTCGTTCATCCGGTTCAGGCAGCGCAGGAAGGTGGACTTGCCGCAGCCGGACGGGCCGATCAGCGCCAGCACCCGGTTTTCCTGGATGTCGAGATCGATGCCCTTCAACGCCTGCTTGGCGCCGTAGAACACCTTCACCCCGCGGGCGGTCATCTTGGCAGGCAGGGCGGCGCCGGACGCCCGGTTCGGTTGCCGGTCGCCACGGGGCCGCAGCTTCAACTGGCTCGGGATGCCGCTTTTAATGCTGCCTGGAATGCTCATGGGGCGCTCACCACCGTCTCTCGAAAATCTTGCGCAGGATCACGGCCGCCCCGTTCAGCAGGATCAGGACGCCGAGCAGGATCAGGATCGCCGCGGAGGTGCGCTCGGTGAAGGCACGTTCCGGACTGTCGGCCCACATGTAGATCTGCACCGGCAGCACCGTGGCGCTGTCGGTCAGCCCGTGGGGGATGTCGACGATGAAGGCGACCATGCCGATCATCAGCAGCGGCGCCGTCTCGCCCAGTGCGCGGGCCATGCCTATGATGGTGCCGGTCAGGATGCCGGGCATCGCCAGCGGCAGCACATGGTGCAGCACCGTCTGCAGGGGCGAGGCGCCGATGCCCAGCGCCGCCTCGCGGATCGACGGCGGCACCGCCTTCAGCGCGACGCGGGACGCGATGATGATGACCGGCAGTGTCATCAGCGCCATCACCAGCCCGCCGACCAGCGGGGCGGAGCGCGGCATGCCGAAGAAGCCGAGGAACACCGCGAGGCCCAGCAGGCCGAAGATGATCGACGGCACCGCGGCGAGGTTGTTGATGTTCACCTCGATCAGATCGGTCCAGCGGTTCTTCGGCGCGAATTCCTCCAGATAGACCGCGGCGGAGATGCCGACCGGCACCGACAGCGCCATGGTCACCAGCAGGGTCAGCAGCGAGCCGACGATGGCGCCGCCGATGCCCGCCTGTTCCGGTTCGCGGCTGTCGCCGGCGGTGAACAGGGTGGTGTTGAAGCCCTGCGCCAGCGCGCCGGACGCCAGCAGCGCGTCGGCCGCCGCGACTTTGGCGTCGCTGAGGCCGCGCTCGCTCTCCGGCAGGTCGCGGCGATAGCCGCCCTTCACCAGCTGGTCGATCTGGTCGTCGGCGCGTACCCAGACGGTCCGGGTCGTCCCGACCAGCGCCGGGTCCTTGGCGACCATCGTTTCCAGCTCGTACGGCGCGCCCGACGACAGGAGGTCGTTCAGCACGCGGCGGCCAGCGCGGTCGGTGACCTGCGGGAAGTGGGCGTAGAGCGCCCGGCGCAGCAGGGCGGTGTAGTTGCGGTCGGCGACCTCCGCCGGATCGAGCGTCACCTCCAGCCGGATCCGCGCCTCCAGGAAGGCACTAGCGCCCTTGGTAACGATGGAGCCCAGCAGCAGCACCAGGATCAGCGCCGCCAGCGCCACCGCGGCGGCCCCGGCCAGCCGGAAGCGGCGCTCCGCGGCATGGCGGGCGCGCAGACGGCGGGCGAAGGCCTCGCTGCGCAGGCGCGATTTCACGGGGGTGGCAGGGGCAGGGGATGGCGTCACGGCCGCCACGTCCTGCTCGACGAGGTCAGTCATATTTTTCCCGATAGGTCCGGACCACCCGCAGGGCGACCATGTTGAGGCAGAGCGTGACGAGGAACAGCACGAGGCCGAGGCCGAAGGCCGACAGCGTCTTCGGGCTGTCGAACTCCTGGTCGCCGACCAGCAGCGTGGCGATCTGGGTGGTGACGGTGGTCACCGCCTGCAGCGGGTTGGCGGTCATGTTGGCGGTCAGGCCGGACGCCATGGTGACGATCATCGTCTCGCCGATGGCGCGGCTGACCGCCAGCATCACCGCGGCGACGATGCCCGGCAGCGCCGCCGGCAGGACCACCTGCCTGATCGTTTCCGACTTGGTGGCGCCGAGGCCGTAGGAGCCGTCACGCAAGCTCTGCGGCACCGCGTTGATGACGTCGTCCGACAGCGAGCTGACGAAGGGGATGATCATCACCCCCATGACGATGCCGGCCGCCAGCGCCGATTCCGAACTGACGTCCAGCCCCAGCGCCTCGCCCACAGAGCGGACGAAGGGCGCCATGGTCAGCGCGGCGAAGAAGCCGTAGACCACCGTCGGGATGCCGGCCAGGATCTCCAGCGCCGGCTTCAGCCAGGTGCGCACGCCGCGCCCGGCATATTCCGACATGTAGATCGCCGCCATCAGCCCGACCGGCACCGCCACCAGCATCGCGATGACGGTGATGAGAAGCGTGCCGGCGAACAGCGGGATCGCGCCGAAGGAGCCGCTGGACCCGACCTGATCGGCCCGCATCGCCGTCTGCGGGCTCCAATGGGTGCCGAACAGGAAGTCGAGCGGCGAGACGACGGTGAAGAAGCGCAGCGCCTCGAACAGCAGCGACAGGACGATGCCGACCGTGGTCAGGATGGCGACCAGCGAGCAGAAGACCAGAGCCACCCGCACCACCCGCTCCACCGCCGGGCGTGCGCGCAGGTCCGGGCCGATGCGGTGACGGCCCCAGGCCAGCCCGGCGACGGCGAGGCTGGCGCCGACGGCCAGCAGGCTCCAGTCGGCGAGATCGCGGAAGGCGGCGTAGCGGCGGGCCGCCTCCGCCACCAGCGGATCGGCCTCGCGCCCGGTGGCGATGCCGTGGGCGAGGTTGAGGATGTCGGCCTTCAGCAGGCCGACCGACTGGCCGTCGCCGGTGGTCAGCCGATCGGGCAATGCCGACAGCACCAGTTGCATCGCCAGCCAGCCTTCCGACGCCGTCCAGGCGACGAACAGCAGCAGCGCCGGCAGCCCGGCCCACAGCGCGACATAGACGCCATGGTAGGAGGGGACCGAATGCAGCTCCGCCACCCGCCCGCCGACCGACGATGCCGCGCGCGACCGGCCGATCAGGAAGCCGATCACGGTGAGCAGGGCCAGGATCAGGGCGAGGAGGGTCAGCTGCATGCGGGTCGCTCAGGTAGAAGAGGGATCAGAACTGCAGCGGGGTCAGGTTCACCGCCTCGACGCGGGCCGCCTCGCGCAGCGCCTTCGGCTCGGGGATCAGGCCCTTGTCGACCAGATAGCCGTCGTCGCCCAGCGCGCGTTCGGAGGTGTATTCGCCGATGAACTCGCGGATGCCCGGTATGACGCCGGCATGGGCGTTCTTGACATAGATGTAGAGCGGACGCGCCAGCTCGTACTTGCCGGCGGCGACGGTCTCCGCGGTCAGGTCGACCCCGTCCATCTTCGCCGCCTGCAGCGTGTCGCGGTTCTGGTCGAGATAGCTGTAGCCGAAGACACCGAAGGCGTTGGGGTTGGCGGCCAGCTTCTGGACGATCAGGTTGTCGTTCTCGCCGGCTTCGACATAGGCGCCGTCCTCGCGGATCGTCATGCAGGCGCGTTCGCGCGCCTTCTCGTCGGGGACCGCCTTGGCGACCTCGGCCACCTTCTTGCAGCCTTCCAGCATCGCCAGCTCGTTGAAGGTGTCGCGCGTACCGGAGGTGGGCGGCGGCCCCAGCACCTCGATCGCCGCCTTGGGCAGCGACGGGTCGATGTCGGACCACAGCCGGTAAGGATTGGCGACCAGCGCACCGTTCACCGGCACCTCCTTCGCCAGCGCCTTCCACAGCACGACGGTCGACAGCGACACCGGAGCGGCCTTCCTGGACGAGGCCAGCGCGATGCCGTCATAGCCGATCTTCAGTTCGGTGATCGTGGTGACGCCGTTGGCGGCGCACTGGTCGACCTCCGACTTCTTGATCCGGCGCGAGGCGTTGGCGATGTCGGGATGCGCCGGGCCGACGCCGGCGCAGAACAGCTTCAGCCCGCCGCCGGTGCCGGTCGATTCGACCACCGGGGTCTTGAACTTGCCGGTCTTGCCGAAGGCCTCCGCCACCGCGGTGGTGAAGGGGAAGACGGTGGAGGAGCCGACAGCGCGGATCTGGTCGCGCGATTGCGCCGACGCGGGGGCGGTGGCAAGGCCGAGCGCCAAGGCCAGAGTCAGGGCCGGGGCGGTCGCGGCGAAGACATGCGTCCGGGTGGTCACTGGTGCCCCTCCTTCAGGAAACGGAGACTGGTCCATCGGAATGGCGCGGACCATAGACCGGGAGGGCGACCGAATGATTGCGTTTTTATGACACTTTCATGACAGCGTCACAGAACGATCCACCGCTCTCACAAACCGCCAAGTCCCCTCTCCCCCCCGGGGAGAGGGTTAGGGTGAGGGGGAAGCGCGGCGGCCCTTCCACGAAAATCCTGGAGCGTCCCCCCCGCACCCCCCTCTCCCCGGGGGGGAGAGGGGGGTGCGGCTTCTCCAACCGCAGGCAAATAAACCGTGAAGGCGCTGCCCACCCCGACCTCGCTTTCGATGGTCAGGCGGCCACGGTGGCGGTTCAGGATGTGCTTGACGATGGCCAACCCCAACCCGGTTCCGCCCATGGCGCGGGAGCGCGCGGCATCGACCCGGTAGAAGCGTTCGGTCAGGCGGGGCAAATGGGTGCGGGCGATGCCGTCGCCCCGGTCGCGCACCGACACCGACACCATCGCGGTGCCGCCGCGCTGCGCGCGCTTGTCCTTCACCGCACCGCCGGAGGCGGGCAGGCCGGTGAAGCCCACCGCCGCGCCGTCGGCCAGCGCGACGGTGACGGTCACGTCGGTGTCTTCGCGCGTGTATTTGATCGCGTTGCTGACGAGGTTCTGGAAGACCTGGGTCAGCTGGTCCTCGTCGCCGACGACGGGCGGCAGCTCCTCCGGCGCTTCCAGACGCAGGCGGATGCGGCGCTCCGCCGCTTTCAGCTGCAGCGCGGCGATGACGTTCTCCAGTTCTTCCACCACGTCGACCCGGCCGCTGGGCGGCATATGCTCGTCCAGTTCGATGCGGGACAGCGACAGCAGGTCGTTGACCAGCCGGGTCATGCGGCTGGCCTGGTCATGCATGATCGCCAGGAAGCGGTCCTGCGCCTCGGGATCGTCGCGGGCGGGGCCGCGCAGCGTCTCGATGAAGCCCAGCAGCGAGGACAGCGGCGTGCGCAGTTCGTGGCTGGCGTTGGCGATGAAGTCGGCGCGCATCTGCTCCGACCGGCGGGCGGCGGTGACGTCGTGCAGGGTCAGGATCGCCATGCGGGCGACGGTGGGCGGACGCGGCGCCGGCTCCTCCTCGATATCGCCATCCAGCAGGGACGGATCGGGTTCGGGCACCAGCCGCTGGAACGGCTTCACCTGCGCTTCGAAACTGCGCTCCACCGGGACCGGCAGCGTAAACTCGATGATGCGGGATGCACCGCCGCGCAGCACCGAATCCACCGCTTCAAGCACGGCCGGCGTGCGCAGGCAGGAGGCGAGGTCGCGGTCGACGATCTTGTCGCCGAACAACTCCCGCGCCGTCCGGTTGGCACGCACCACCTGCCGTTCGGCATCCATCAGCAGCAGCGGAGCAGGCAGGGCGTCGATCACCGCCTCGTCGGCATCGAGTTGCATCCGCACGCTCTCGGCCCGGCGCAGGCCGACCCGGTGCAGACGCCCGATGGTCGCGGCCAGCGCCTTCAAGGCGGGCGCCGTGCCGGCCGGAGCCAGCGGCTCGTCGGTCTCGGCCAGCCGGGCTGCGTAGTCGGTCATCGCGTCGGCATCGCCGCGGTAGGTGCGCAGGACCAGGACCGCGCCGACCGACGCCGCCGCAGCCGCGGCCAGCGCCAGCCCGCCATGCAGCACCCCGGCATGAACCGCCCAGGCCAGCACGCCGGCCAATGGCACCAGCATCAGCAGGATCGCGGTCAGCAGCGGGACGGGCGGCAACGCCTTCGGGCGCATGGGGTCGGCACCGGGTTCGAGTAAGGATAAGGGCGGGCGGTGTCACGTTCGGTCCTTCGACCCACCCATCTGCATGGCCCTTCTACACCATCGTCGCGCACGCCGCGCGACGGTCATAAAAGATTCATGGGCATGACTATGCGGTGGAGCGTTGACTCCAATATCATGGAGCCACATTCTACCTTCATGGAAAACGCTGGAAACGACATCGACAGCCGCCTTGCCGCCCGCCTGCGCGCCCTGCGGGCGGACCGGGGCCTGACGCTGGAGGGCTTGGCCGAACGCTCGGGCGTCAGCCGCTCGATGATCTCGCTGGTGGAACGGGGGGAGAGCAGCCCGACGGCCTCCGTGCTCGACCGGCTCGCCGCCGGGCTGGGGGTGACGCTGGCGGCATTGTTCGCGGAAGCCGAGCGCGCCGACGCCAGCCCGGTCGCCCGCCGCGCCGACCAGACCGCCTGGGCCGACCCCGCCACCGGCTATCGCCGCCGCAACCTGTCGCCGCCGGGCTATCCGTCGCCCATCGAACTGGTGGAGGTGGAGCTGCCGCCGGGCGCCCGCGTCTCCTACGACAGCGGCAACCGCGCCGCCACGGTGGAGCAGCAGGTCTATCTGCTGGACGGCACCATCGAACTGACGGTGGGAGAGGTGACGCACCGCCTGTCCACCGGCGACTGCCTTGCCATGCGGCTCGACCGGCCGACCGGCTTCCACAACCCGACCGACCGCACCGCCCGCTACATCGTGGCGCTGACCACCGACGGGCGGCCTGCTTTAAACGCCGTTAAACGCTGAAAGGAGCATGCGATGGATAGTGCCTGCCTGGACTCCGGCCAGCACGGTGGGGAGAGCGGCGCCGCTGCCGTGACGGTGCGCGTGCTGTCTTCTGCGGAGGCTCACGCAGCCGTGCCGGGGCTGACCGACGTGCTGCTCGATTGCGTGGCGGGCGGTGCGTCGGTCAGCTTCATGGCGCCGCTCGACCGCGCCACCGCCGAAGGCTTCTGGGGTCAAGTGGTGGCCGGGGTGGAGCAGGGGGAGCGCATCCTGCTGGTCGCGGAAGACGGGGAGGGCGTGCTGGGCACCGTCCAGCTGGTGGTCGGCCAGCCGCCGAACCAGCCGCACCGCGCCGACCTGTCCAAGATGCTGGTTCACCGCCGCGCCCGCCGCCGGGGCGTCGGCGCCGCCCTGATGCAGGCGGCCGAGGAGGCTGGCCGAGCCGCCGGCAAGACCCTGCTGGTGCTGGACACCGCCTCGCCCGAGGCCCAACGGCTGTACGAACGCGCCGGCTGGGTGAAGGTCGGCGTCATCCCGAACTACGCTTTGTGGCCGAAAGGCGGGTTCTGCGACACGGCCTTCTTCTACAAGGCGCTGGGGTGAAAGTTAGGGATCTCCTTCTCCCCCCTGGGGAGAAGGTCGGGATGAGGGGGTTCGGCGCAGCCGAAGACAGTCCGGCATGTGCGTCCCCCTCACCCTAACCCTCTCCCCAGGGGGGAGAGGGGACTTTAGGGAGGAGGCACCTCACCTCACCAGGGCAACGAGTCGTGCGCCGCCAGCGCTGCGGCGGTGACGATGTCGTTGACCGTGGCGCCCATGCTGACGATCTGCGCCGGCTTGTCCAGGCCGATCAGCAGCGGGCCGATCATCTGGCCGCCCGCCATCTTATTCAGCAGCTTGGCCGAGATGTTGGCGGAATGCAGGCCGGGCATGATCAGCACGTTCGCCGGACCGGACAGCCGCGAGAACGGATAGACCCGCTTCATCAGCTGGTAATCCAACGCCACGTCGGCCGACATCTCGCCGTCATACTCGAAATCGACCCGGCGGCTGTCGAGGATCGACAGGGCTTCCCGCAGCGGATCGGTGTTCGGGTGCGGCGTCTGGCCGAAGTTGGAGAAGGACAGCATCGCGATCCGCGGCTCGTGTCCCATCTGCCGGGCCTTGGCCGCGGCGCCAACCGCGATGTCGGCCAGCGTCTTGCCGTCGGGACGGACATGGACGGTGGTGTCGGCGATGAAGACGGTGCGGTTGCGGGTGATGAACAGGTGCAGGCCGAACACCGGCTCGCTCGCCTTCGGGTCGACGACGCGGCGGATTTCCTCGTACGCGACGCCGAAGCTGCGGGTCAGGCCGGTCACCATGGCGTGGGCGTCGCCCTGCGCCACCATGCAGGCGGCGAAGACGTTGCGGTCCTGGTTGACCATCCGCTGGCAGTCGCGCAGCAGGGCGCCCTTGCGCTGCAGGCGGCGGTACAGGTGGTCGGCATAGCGGCGGTTGGCGTCCGACAGGCGGGCGTTGTGGATTTCGAACTGGACGTTGGGCTGACCCATCGCCACCAGCTGCTCCTTGATGACCTCCTCACGCCCGATCAGCACCGGCGTGCCGTAGCCGCCGGCACGGAAGGCCATGGCGGCGCGGATCGTCCGCTCCTCCTCGCCCTCGGCGAAGACGACGCGGCGCGGGTTGGTCCGCACCTTCTCCAGGATCAGTTCCAGGCTGTCGGCGGTCGGATCGAGGCGGGTCCGCAGGGAATGCTTGTAGCTGGTCAGGTCGAGGATCGGCTTGCGCGCCACGCCGCTTTCCATCGCCGCCTGGGCGACGGCGGCCGGGACGGTGACGATCAGGCGCGGGTCGAAGGGCACCGGGATGATGTAGTCCGGGCCATAGCGCAGACGGCGCCCGGAATAGGCGGCGTCGACCTCGTCCGGCACATCCTCGCGCGCAAGTGCTGCCAGAGCCTTGGCGGCGGCCACCTTCATCGCCTCGTTGATGGTGGTGGCGCGGACGTCCAGCGCGCCGCGGAACAGATAGGGGAAGCCCAGGACGTTGTTGACCTGGTTCGGATAGTCCGAGCGGCCGGTCGCCACGATGGCATCGGCGCGCACCGCCTTCACATCCTCCGGCGTGATCTCCGGATCGGGGTTGGCGAGCGCGAAGATGATCGGCTTGGCCGCCATCGACTTCACCATCTCCTGCGTCATCGCCCCCTTGGCCGACAGGCCGACGAACACGTCGGAGCCGGCCACCGCCTCTTCCAGCGTGCGCTTGTCGGTGTCGACGGCGAAGGACGACTTCCACTGGTTCATGCCGTTGGTGCGGCCGCGATAGACCACGCCCTTGGTGTCGCACAGGATGATGTTTTCACGTGAAACACCCATCGTGCAGAACAGCTCGGCGCAGGCGATGCCCGCGGCACCGGCGCCGTTCACCACCATCTTCACGTCTTCGATTCGGCGGCCGGTGATGTCGCAGGCGTTGATCAGGCCGGCGGCGGCGATGATCGCGGTGCCGTGCTGGTCGTCATGGAAGACCGGGATGTCCAGCAGTTCGCGCAGCCGCTCCTCGATGATGAAGCAGTCGGGCGCCTTGATGTCTTCCAGGTTGATGCCGCCGAAGCTGGGGCCGAGGAAGCGCACGCAGTTGACGAACTCGTCGACGTCGCGGGTGTCGACCTCCAGGTCGATGCCGTCGACGTCGGCGAAACGCTTGAACAGCACCGCCTTGCCTTCCATCACCGGCTTGCCGGCGAGCGCGCCCAGGTCGCCCAGCCCCAGCACAGCCGTGCCGTTGGAGATGATGGCGACGATGTTGCCCTTGGCCGTGTAGTCATAGGCGAGGGACGGATCCTCGGCGATGCGCAGGCAGGGCGCGGCGACGCCGGGCGAATAGGCCAGCGCCAGATCGCGCTGGGTCGTCAGCGGCTTGGTCGGAGTGATTTCCAGCTTGCCGGGCCGGCCGCTGGAATGCAGCAGCAGGGCCTCTTCGTCGGTGACGCGCTTGGTGTCGGACATGGATGTCGTGTTCCTCAACGGAGTGCTGATGCCCGTCGGTCTTCGTTGGTGCCTTTTGTGCGGTGCGCTGCCGACGGTGGGGCCGCGATGGTATACGCCGCACGCGCAACTCGCCAAGCCTCCATCGCCCGCTTTTTGTACGAATCATGCATTTTTTTGACGATTGGCGACACATCCAGTTCGCTGCACGTCCTATCTGATCCGCTTTCCGTGCATGACCATGCCGGTAGGGGCAGCCGGGCGGCGACTGGTATCATGCGGTGCGAAAATCAACCGACGCTCTACGTCCCTGCCGGAGCCGCCATCTTGTCCCTGGCCCCCAACTCCGCGGTTCCCACCGCGCTGACGCCGGACGAACGCCGCATCACGCTGGTCATCGCGGCGGTGCAGTTCATCAACATCCTCGATTTCATGATGGTGATGCCGCTCGGACCGGACTTCGCGCGGGCCTTGGACATCCCGGCGGCGCACATCGGCTATATCGGCGGCAGCTACACCGCCGCCGCGGCCTTGGCCGGATTGATCGGGTCGATGCTGCTCGACCGCTTCGACCGGCGCCGGGCGCTCGCCGTCGCCATGGCCGGGCTGATCGTGTCGACCGCGCTGGGCGGGCTGGCGTGGGATTTCCACTCCTTGCTGGCGGCGCGCGTGCTTGCCGGACTGTTCGGCGGCCCGGCCGTCGCGGTCGCCATCGCCACGGTGACCGATCAGGTGGCGCCGCAGCGTCGGGGACAGGCGATGGGGGCCGTCATGTCGGCTTTCTCGCTGTCGGCCATCGCCGGGGTGCCGGTGGGGCTGGAACTGGCGCTCTATGGCGGCTGGAGGCTGCCCTTCTTCGCGGTGGCCTTCGCCGGTCTGGTCGTCGCCGTGGCCGCGATCGCCATCCTGCCGCCGCAGCGCGGCCATCTGGCCGGGGCAGGGGTGAAGACGGGGGCCTGGGTACGGATGACGGCGCTGCTGTCGCGCCGCAAGGTCTGGCTGGCCTATGCCACCGTGGCGCTGGTGCAGGTCCAGCAATTCATGATCGTCCCCAACATCGCCGCCTATGTGCAGGGCAATCTGGGCTTCCCGCGCGACCATCTCAGCCTGGTCTACATGACCGGCGGCACGCTGAGCTTCTTCGCCGCGCGCTGGGCCGGGCGGCTGGTCGACCGCCACGGCTCCAGCGCCGTCACCTTCGCGGCGACGGTGGGGCTGAGCCTGGTGATCTTCTTCGCCTTCATCGGCTACCGGCCCTGGATGCCGGTGCTGGGGCTGTTCCCCTTCTTCATGACCTTCGT
Organism: Azospirillum sp. Sh1; assembly: GCF_008365135.1. Classification (NCBI taxonomy): domain Bacteria; kingdom Pseudomonadati; phylum Pseudomonadota; class Alphaproteobacteria; order Rhodospirillales; family Azospirillaceae; genus Azospirillum; species Azospirillum sp. Sh1. Next base: position 56,021 of record NZ_VTTK01000013.1, read on the forward strand.
CGGCATCCGCATGGTGGCCAACGGCGCCGCCTTCTCCCGCGTGCCGGACCCGCAGGAGCGTGCCGGCTTCATGGCGCTGGTATCGGCGGTGCAGCATCTCAGCTCCGCCTTCGGCGCCTTCCTGTCGGCCGAGATCCTGACCAACGCCACCGACGGCCGGCTGGAGCATGTGACGACCATGGCGACAATTTCCATCACCATCGGGCTTGCCGTGCCGCTGCTGACCCTGTGGCTGGAGCGGGCGACGCGTCTGACGCCCATGCCGGCACCTATGCCGACACCTGTACCGGTGGTTGCCGACGCCGTGCTGGACGGGGGCGGGCAGAGCCGTTAGCTTGCCGCCGAACCGCAAACGACCTTCGGAATGATGCCCATGCGCCCCTCCGGCCGCGCCTTCGACCAACTGCGCACCGTCTCCCTCGAGCCCGGCTTCAGCCGCTATGCCGAGGGCTCCTGCATGGTGCGCTTCGGCAACACGCATGTGCTGTGCACCGCCAGCGTCGACGAGACGGTGCCGCGTTTCCTGAAGAACACCGGGCTCGGCTGGGTCACCGCCGAATACGGCATGCTGCCGCGCTCCACCCACAGCCGCACCGACCGCGAGGCGGCGAAGGGCAAGCAGTCCGGCCGCACCCAGGAAATCCAGCGCCTGATCGGCCGCGCGCTGCGCGCCGTCACCGACCGCACGGCGATGGGCGAGAAGCAGATCAAGATCGACTGCGACGTCATCCAGGCCGACGGCGGCACCCGCACCGCCGCCATCACCGGCAGCTATGTCGCCCTGCATCTGGCTTTCCAGCATCTGATGCAGATCGGCGCGCTGAAGACCATGCCGCTGACCGATCAGGTCGCCGCCGTGTCCTGCGGCCTGTTCCAGGGCAACGCCGTGCTGGACCTCGATTATGACGAGGATTCCAAGGCGCAGGCCGACGCCAACTTCGTGCTGACCGGCAAGGCCGGCATCGTCGAAATCCAGGGCACCGCCGAGGAAACCCCCTTCTCCGAGCCGCAGTTCATGGAGCTGCTGGCGCTCGCCCGCAAGGGCGTGAACGAGCTGGTGGCGTTGCAGAAGCAGGTCCTCGGCATCAAGTAAGCCGGAATCAGCCAGAGGTTCATCATCATGTCCGCTCCCCGCCGCTTCACCGGCGATACGCTCGTCATCGCCAGCCACAACAAGGGCAAGGTGCGCGAGATCGCCGATCTGCTCGGCCCCTATGTCGCCACCTTCACCTCGGCCGGGGAGCTGGGCCTGCCCGAACCGGAAGAGACCGGGACCACCTTCATCGCCAATGCGGAGCTGAAGGCGAAGGCCGCTGCCGCCGCCGGCCATGTCGCGCTCGCCGACGACAGTGGGCTGGTGGTGCCGGCGCTGAACGGCGATCCCGGCATCTATTCCGCCCGCTGGGCCGGCCCGACCAAGGACTTCGCCATGGCGATGCGGAAGGTCGAGGATGGGCTTGTCGGCAGGACCGACCGCAGCGCCTATTTCGTCTGCGCCCTGTCGCTCGCCTGGCCGGACGGTCATGTCGAGACGGTGGAGGGCCGTTGCTACGGCACGCTGGTGTGGCCGCCGCGGGGGCCGCACGGCTTCGGTTATGACCCGATGTTCCTGCCGGACGGCCACGAACTGACCTTCGGCGAGATGGATCCGGCCAGGAAGCACGAGATGAGCCACCGTGCCGACGCCTTCCGCCAGCTGGTGGAGCGGTGTTTCCGGTGAGCGTTTCCGATCCTGGCTCCTCTGGCCCTGGTTTTGCCGTCTACGTCCATTGGCCCTTCTGCAAATCGAAGTGCCCCTATTGCGATTTCAACAGCCATGTCCGCGAGCGGGTCGACCATGACCGCTGGCGGGCCGGGCTGCTGCGCGAACTGGATCATTACGCCGACCTGACCGCCGGCCGCACCGTCACCTCGATCTTCTTCGGCGGCGGCACGCCGTCGCTGATGGAGCCGGCCACGGTCGGCGCCATCGTCGACCGCGTCGCCCAGCGTTGGGCGGTCGCCGAGCGGCTGGAGGTGACGCTGGAGGCCAACCCGACCTCCGTCGAGGCCGACAAATTCCGTGCTTTCCGAAGTGCCGGGATCAACCGCGTCTCGCTGGGCATCCAGGCGCTGGACGACGCCAGCCTGAAGTTCCTCGGCCGCCAGCACAATGCGGCGGAGGCGACCGGCGCCATCGAGCTGGCGGCAAAGACCTTCGACCGCTTCTCCTTCGACCTGATCTATGCCCGTCCCGGCCAGACGGTGGCGGCTTGGCAGGCGGAGCTGGCGCGGGCGCTGGACTACGCCGTCGGTCATCTGTCGGTCTATCAGCTGACGATCGAGGAGGGCACTGCCTTCTACCCGCTGCATGCCCGCGGCGATCTGGTGCTGCCCGACGAGAATTTGGCCGGCGATCTCTATGAGGCGACGCAGAGCCAGCTGACAGCGGCAGGCCTGCCGGCCTACGAGATTTCCAACCATGCCCGCCCGGGCGAGGAAAGCCGCCACAATTTGACCTATTGGCGCTATGGCGACTATGTCGGCATCGGTCCCGGCGCTCACGGCCGGCTGACGCTGCATGGCGAAAAATTCGCCACCCGCGCCCATCGTGCCCCGGAAATCTGGCTGGAGCGGGTGGAGCGAGACGGCCATGGTGCCGCCGCCCCCGATCCCATCGACCGTGATGCCCGCGGCACCGAACTGCTGATGATGGGGCTGCGCCTGAGCGAGGGCGTGCGCCTCGGCCGTCTGGTTGAGGAGACCGGCCGGACGCTGGACGATTTCGTCGATCCGGCGGCGCTGTCGCGGCTGATCGACGGCGGTTTCCTGACCCGCGATGCCGACCGCCTGGTTGCGACATCGGAGGGGCTACAGCGTCTGAACGCGGTGCTCAGCGCAATTCTGGCGTAAGATCCCTTGTCTTCAATGGGAAAGGGCAGGGGATGCTCATCAGTCTGATCGTCGCCGCCGCGACCAATGACGTGATTGGCCGTGACGGCCAGCTTCCCTGGCATCTTCCCGGCGATCTGCGCCGGTTCAGGGAACTGACGATGGGCAAGCCGATCCTGATGGGTCGGAAGACCTGGGACTCCCTGCCACGCCGCCCACTGCCCGGCCGCGACAATCTGGTGGTGAGCCGCCAGGGACTCGTCGGCGAGCATGACGGCGCCCGCTGGTTTACCGGCCTTGGGGCGGCGGTGTCATGGGCCCAAGGCTCCGGCGCGGCCGAATTGTGCGTCATCGGCGGTGCCGCCCTGTTCCGCGAAACACTGCCGATCGCCGATCGCCTTCACCTGACCCGCATCGAAAGCACGGTGGAGGGCGACACGCTGATGCCGCCCATTGGCGCGGAATGGGCGGAGGTGTGGTCGAGCGCGCCCATGGAAGAGAATGGGCTGTTCTATCGCTACATCGATTTCGAAAAGGTGCGCGGGTAGGGGGCGAGCGCCCCCTGCAAGCCCGTTACTCTTCGCCGCCCAGCCGGTGCAGAACGTCGTCCAGCTGATCGAGCGTCTGGTAATGGATGGTGATCGTCCCGCGCTGCCCCTGCGGGTTGATCGCGACCTTCAGCCCGATGCGGGCGGAGATCTCCTCCTCCAGATTGATCAGGTCGACGTCTTTCATCGCCGGAGCGGATCCGGCTCCACCGCTCGCGGCTTTGCCCTTCTTCGCCTTCGGCTGGTCGCCGCGCATCAGGTCTTCGGTCTGGCGGACGTTCAGGCCACGCGTCACCACTTCGCGGGCGACCGCGGCCGGATCCGGGGCGGTCAGCAGGGCGCGGGCGTGGCCGGCGGTCAGCGCGCCATCCTGAACCATCGACTTGACCGGTTCCGGCAGAGCCAGCAGGCGCATCATGTTGGCGACATGGCTGCGGCTCTTGCCGACGGCGCGGGCCAGATCCTCCTGCGTGTGTTCGAACTCCTCCATCAGGCGGCGATAGCCCTCCGCCTCTTCCAGCGGGGTCAGATCCTGGCGCTGGATGTTCTCGATCAGCGCGATTTCCAACGCCTCGCGGTCGCTGAGATCGCGGATGACGACCGGAACCTCGTGCAGGCCGGCGATCTGCGCCGCGCGCCAACGGCGCTCGCCGGCGATCAGCTCATAGGAATTGGCCTCCTCGCCATCGCGGCGGACAAGCAGGGGCTGCAGAATGCCCTTGTCGCGGATGGAGTCGACGAGGCCCTGAATGGCTTCCTCGTCGAACTTCCGTCGCGGCTGGTACTTGCCGGGATGGACGAACTCGATCGGCACCTGTTTGGACTGCCGCACCTTGTCGAGCGCCGAATAATCCTCGGTTGCCTCGCCGAACAGGGCGGAAAGGCCACGGCCCAGGCTGGCGCGGCGGGCGCCCCCTTGCTTGGTGTCGTCGATCATGCGGTCAGTCTCTTCTCACGGCGCAGCACCTCGCCCGCCAGATGGATGTAGGCCTGGGATCCGGGGCAGCGCATGTCGTAGATCAGCACCGGCTTGCCGTGGGACGGCGCCTCCGACACCTTGACGTTGCGCGGGATCACGGTGTCGTACACCTTCTCCCCGAAGAAGCCGCGGACGTCCGCCGCTACCATGTCCGACAGGTTGTTGCGCTTGTCGAACATCGTCAGCACGACGCCATGGATATCCAGGTTCGGGTTGAAGGCGCGCTTCACCCGCTCGATGGTGCGGACCAGATGGCTCAGACCCTCCAGCGCGTAGAACTCGCACTGCAGGGGAACCATCACCGCATGCGACGCCACCAGCGCGTTCAGCGTCAGCAGGCCGAGCGCCGGCGGGCAGTCGATCAGGACATAGTCGTATTCGAGCGCGCTGTTGGCGACCGCCTCGCGCAGGCGGAACTCACGGCGCTCGGCGCCCACCAACTCGATCTCCGCGCCCGACAGATCGACCGACGAGGTGATGATCGACAGGTTCGGCACGGAAGAGGGGGTGGCCGCCTCTTCCAGCGACACGTCGTCGAACAGCACGTCATAGATGCCGACGCGGCGATCCGATCGGGGAATGCCGAGACCGGTGGACGCGTTGCCCTGCGGATCAAGATCGATCACCAGCACCCGCTTGCCGATGACGGCGAGCGCGGTGGCGAGGTTGATCGTCGTCGTGGTCTTGCCCACGCCGCCCTTCTGGTTGGCAATCGCAACCACACGGGCAAGGGGACGGGTGACGGCAGACATGGCAGCCTCTCGGGTGTCCGGTTGGCGGGAAGAGGGCAAAGGGAGTGTGTCGGGAACTGTGTCAGGCACGGTTGTCACGCACGCTCAAGATGACCGACACGCAGGATGGTTCCGCTCGGATCGGTGCGGCTGTCAAATCGCTCAGGATCCAGTGTCCAATATTGCGTGGCGGCGGTCAATTCGCCGTCCAGCGCCGCGCCCTTCAGGAACAGACACTTGCCGCGCGAACCGATGAAGGGATGGGCCCAGGCAAAGAGATCGGTCAGCGGCGCCAGGGCGCGGGCGGTGACGACATCGGCCTCGATGCCGGTGACGGTTTCAATCCGCTTGGTGTGAACGGTGACCGGCGCCTCGCAGACACGGGCGACCTCGCGCAGGAAGGCGCATTTGCGCACGTCGCTCTCGATCAGATGCACCTGCGGCACGCCGAGGATGGCCAGCACCAGACCGGGGAAACCGGCACCGCTGCCGAGATCGACCAGCACCCACGTGCCCTCCGGCAGCAGCGGGTAGAGTTGGGCGGAATCGAGGAAGTGGCGTTTCCACGCATCGGCCAGGGTGGACGGGCCGACCAGGTTGATCTTCGGCTGCCACTTGCGCAGCAGCCCCTCATAGGCGATCAGACGGTCGAGCGTTTCACGTGAAACACCGGTGGCCTCCTGAAATGCAACCGCGTCGAACCCGCTCATTCGGCGGCCACTCCGGACGAGACCACGTCACGGCGCTTCACATGGCGGAGCAGGGCGACCAACGCCGCCGGGGTCATGCCCGGAATGCGGGCAGCCGCACCAAGCGTCGCCGGGCGCGACTGACGCAGCTTCTGCCGGATTTCGGCGGACAGGCTACCGATGCCGTCGACGTCGAGATCGTCGGGCAGGGCGAGGGATTCGTCCTTGCGGAAGGCGCGGATGTCGGCCTCCTGCCGGCCGAGATAGCCGGCATACTTGCCGTCGATTTCCAATTGCTCGGCGATCTCCGGAGCGATCTCGCCCAACTCCGGCCACAGGCGGGCAAGGGCGGCAAGGGCGATGTCGGGGTAACGCAGCAGGTCGGCGGCACTGCGGCGCACGCCGTCCTGGTTCACCGCGACACCCTGGCGGGAGAGTTCGGCCGGCGTCGCTTGCAGCGAGGCGACCAGGGCGCGACCGGCCGACAGCGCGGCACTCTTGGCGGCGAAGACATCGCGACGCTCCGAGCCGACACAGCCGATGGCGACACCCTTGTCAGTCAGCCGCTGGTCGGCATTGTCGGCGCGCAGCAGCAGCCGGTATTCGGCGCGCGAGGTGAACATGCGGTAGGGCTCGTTGGTGCCCCGGCCGATCAGGTCGTCGATCAGCACGCCGATATAGGCGTCGGCGCGGTCGAGCACGAAGCCGTCCCTGTTGCCGCTCGCCGCCAGCGCGGCGTTGATGCCGGCCATCAGGCCCTGGGCCGCCGCCTCTTCATATCCGGTGGTGCCGTTGATCTGGCCGGCCAGGAACAGGCGCGGCGCCCGGCGGGTTTCCAGCGTCGGCTTCAGTTCGCGCGGATCGACATAGTCGTATTCGATGGCGTAGCCCGGACGGATCATCACCACCTTCTCAAGCCCCGGCATGCTGGCGAGGATGCCGAGCTGCACGTCGCGGGGCAGGGAGGTCGAGATGCCGTTCGGATAGACGGTCGGATCGTCCAGCCCCTCCGGTTCGAGGAAGATCTGGTGCTTCTCCTTCTCGGCGAAGCGGACGACCTTGTCCTCGATCGATGGGCAATACCGAGGCCCGGTGCCGGTGATCTGACCGGAGTACATCGGCGCGCGATGCAGGTTGGCGCGGATCAGCGCGTGCGCTTCCGGCGTCGTCCAGGTGATCGCGCAATCGATCTGCGGCGTGTCGATCCGCTCCGTCATGTAGGAGAAGGGCGGGGGCGGCATGTCGCCCGGCTGCTTCTCCAGCGCATCCCAATCGATCGTGCGGCCGTCGAGGCGCGGCGGGGTGCCGGTCTTCAGCCGGCCGAGCGGGAAGCCGAGCCGGGCCAGCGTGTCGGACAGACCGATGGATGGCGCCTCGCCAACGCGGCCGGCCGGGGTGCGTTCCTCGCCGATGTGGATCAGGCCACGCAGGAAGGTGCCGGTGGTCAGCACCACCGCGCCGGCGCGGATGGACTCGCCGGCCCCGGTTACGACGCCGGTGATGCGCTGGTCAGCGTCGACGATCAGATCCTCGGCGCCGCCGGCTTCGATGAACAGGTTTTCCTGTTCGGCCAGCAGCGACTGCATCGCCTGACGATAGAGCTTGCGGTCGGCCTGGGCGCGCGGGCCGCGGACGGCGGGGCCCTTGCTGCGATTCAGGATGCGGAACTGGATGCCACCACGGTCGATGGCCTTCGCCATCACCCCGTCCAGCGCATCGATTTCCCGCACCAGATGGCCCTTGGCCAAGCCGCCGATGGCGGGATTGCAGGACATCTCGCCGATGGTTTCGACCTTGTGGGTCAGCAGGAGCGTACGCGCACCCATGCGCGCTGCCGCCGCAGCCGCCTCACAGCCGGCGTGACCGCCGCCGACAACGATGACATCATAGCTTCGCATGTGCGGGACCATAGCGGAATGGACGCGGGGATCCAAGAGGCGGGGCAAGGACAAGTGAGGCGCATCAGCGCTGTTTCACGTGAAACAGCGCCTCATTCGCCGGCCTCACTTGCCGATGCAGAAATCCCGGAAGATCACGTCCAGCAGATCCTCCACATCCACCCGCCCGGTGATGCGCCCCAGCGCCCGGCTGGCAAGCCGCACATCCTCCGCCGCCAGTTCGGGCAGCGGGGCATCCAGCGCCCGCAGCAGCGACTCCCGACACTCCATAAGCGCCGCACGGTGGCGAGCCCGGGTCAGAGACGGGGCGCTGCCGATGGCGAGCCGATCGGCACTGAACGCCGTCAACTTTTCCTCCAATGCCTTCAGTCCGGCACCGGTGTGGGCGGAGACCAGGGTCGGGGCCACGATCGGGGACAGATCCGGCCTCAGGTTACCGTCCGTCGCAAGGTCCGTCTTGTTGAACACCACCACGGTGTCGGCATCGATCAGGTCCAGCGTCGCCGGGTCGAGATCGGGCAGGGTGGTCGCGTCGAACACAGCCACCTTCACGTCGGCGCGCGCCGCCCGGTCACGGGCGCGGCGGATGCCTTCCTCCTCCACCTCGTCGGCGGCGGCTTCGCGCAGGCCAGCTGTGTCGGCCAGAATGACAGGGTAGCCGCCGAGGTCGAGATGCACCTCGATGATGTCACGGGTGGTGCCGGCACGGGCGGACACGATCGCGGCGTCCCGGCGGGCGAGTGCGTTCAACAGGCTCGACTTGCCGGCGTTCGGCGCGCCGACGATGGCGATGTGCAACCCTTCGCGCAAACGCTCGCCACGACCGCCGTCATCGAGATGCGTTGCGATCTCGTCGGCCAATCCGGCAATCACCGGACGGACGGCGTCGGCGACACCGCCGGGCAGATCGTCCTCGGCGAAATCGATGTCGGCCTCGATGTGGGCAAGGGCGCGGGTCAGCCGTTCCCGCCAGCCGTCATAGAGTTTGCCAAGCGCACCCTCCATCTGCCGCAAGGCTTGCCGGCGTTGGGCGGTGGTCTCGGCATCGATCAGGTCGGCAACCGCTTCGGCCTCCGTCAGGTCGAGCTTGCCGTTCTCGAAAGCGCGGCGGGTGAACTCGCCCGGTTCGGCCAGCCGCAAGCCGGGCAGGATGGCGAGCGCCTCGATCACACCGGTGACGACGGCGCGGCCACCATGCAGGTGCAACTCCACCACATCCTCGCCGGTGAAGCTCGCGGGGGCGGTGAAGCGCAGGACCAGCGCGTCGTCGAGCGCATCGCCGGTCCGCGGATCGCGCAGCTTGGTCAACACGGCGCGGCGCGGCGCGGGCGGGGTGCGGCCGGTCAGCGCCATGAGGGCGGATCCGGCCTGGGGTCCCGAAATGCGAACCACCGCCACACCGGAGCGGCCGGGGGCGGTGGCGAGAGCGTAGATGGTGGTGGTGGACAAGTTGGTGGTGACCATTGGGGGTGGATCAGCCGCGCTGCTCGGGCCGCAGCTCCCGCTGCTCCGGGGTCAGCATCAGGCGCTCGACACGGCGGCCTTCGACCAGATGGGTCTGCAGGATTTCATCGACGTCGCCGGTGCTGTGATAGCTGTACCAGACGCCTTCCGGATAGATCACCAGCGTCGGGCCCAGTTCGCAGCGGTCGAGACAGCCGGCGGAGTTGATCCGCACCTTGCCGTCGAAGCCGAGTTCACGGGCGCGGGCCTTCATATAGTCGCGCAGCTTTTCCGACCCGTGGGCGGCGCAGGACCCGCGCTTGTGCCCGTCGGGACGGCGGTTGGTGCAGCAGAAGACATGGGCTTCGAAATAAGGCTTCAAATTGGTCACTTTCTTCCTTCCTGACCCAGGGCCGACGCCATCTGGGACCAAAACATCTTCTGCATCTGCTCCATGCCCTGGATGCCGGCGGGGAGCCAGGTCTTCAGCATGGTCTCCGGGTCCATGGCCTGGAGGTTCGCACGCATGCGTTCCTGGATCTCCTGCATCATGGCATCCTGCATCGGCTTCACATCGGGCAGGCCCAGGAAGTGCCGGGCCTCGTCCGGGGTGCAGTCGATGTCGACGGTGATTTTCATGGGACCCCCTCCAGACCGGGACCAAGAGCCGGGTTCGGCACCGGTCCAGGCATTGGCCGTGTTGATTTTGGGGTTGAGCGCCACAGCGGCTCATGCCCCACTATACAGATAGGATGCACTGGCGCAACGCCACCCCGGCGCCACCTATTGTCTAACGACACACCAACAGATCGGACACCGCCATGCCCGCCACTCCGTTGGGCGCGAACCTGCTAGGCCGGGAGACGAGCCCCTATCTGCTGCAGCACAAGGACAACCCGGTGCATTGGATGCCCTGGGGACCGGAGGCCTTTGCCCGCGCCAAGGCGGAGAACAAGCCGGTGCTGCTGTCGGTCGGCTATGCCGCCTGCCACTGGTGCCACGTGATGGCGCATGAGAGCTTCGAGAATCCGGAAATCGCCGGGCTGATGAACGAGCTGTTCATCAACATCAAGGTCGACCGGGAGGAGCGGCCGGATCTCGACACCATCTATCAGTCCGCCCTGGCGCTGCTGGGACAGCAGGGCGGCTGGCCGCTGACCATGTTCCTGACCCCGGATGCGGAGCCCTTCTGGGGCGGCACCTATTTCCCGCCGGCGCCACGCTATGGCCGGGCCGGCTTCCCCGACGTGCTGCGCGGCATCGGCGAGACCTTTGCACGGGAGCCGGACAAGGTCGGCAAGAATGTCGACGCGCTGAAATCGGCGCTCGCCGGGATGGGGGAGAACCGGTCGGCCGGCGCCGTCGATGCCGGGGTGCTGGATCAGGTGGCGCAACGGCTGCTGCGCGAGGTCGACCCGATCCACGGCGGCATCGGCAGCGCGCCGAAATTCCCGCAGGTTCCCTTGTTCGAACTGCTGTGGCGGGCGTGGCAGCGCACGGGACGCGAGCCGTTCCGGGAAGCGGTGACCCACACGCTGGCCAACATGGCGCAGGGCGGCATCTACGACCATCTCGGCGGCGGCTTCGCCCGCTATTCGGTCGACGAACGCTGGCTGGTGCCGCATTTCGAAAAGATGCTCTACGACAATGCGGAACTGCTCGACCTGATGACGCTGGTCTGGCAGGAGACGCGCGACCCGCTGCTGGAAACCCGCATCCGCGAGACGGTCGGCTGGCTGCTGCGCGAGATGATCGCGGATGGCGGCGGCTTCGCCGCGACGCTGGACGCCGACAGCGAGGGCGAGGAGGGACTCTTCTATATATGGCAGGAGCATGAGGTCGACCGGCTGCTCGGTCCCGCCCTCGGCGATGACGGGCTGGCGACGTTTAAGCGCGTTTACGAGGTGCTGCCCCAGGGCAATTGGGAAGGCGTCACCATCCTGAACCGGCTGGGCGGCCTGGCACTGGCCGACGATGCCACCGAGGCTAAGCTCGCCAAGGGTCGGGAAATCCTGTTGCGGGTGCGGGCCAAGCGGGTGCGGCCGGGCTGGGACGACAAGGTGCTGGCCGACTGGAACGGCCTGATGATCACGGCGCTGACCCATGCCGCCCTGGCGCTGAACGAGCCGGAATGGCTGGATGCCGCCGGCCGCGCCTTCGCCTTTGTCCGCGACCGGATGGATAGCGCCGGGCGGCTTTGCCACAGCTGGCGGCACGGGCAGGGCAAGCATGCGGGGATGCTCGACGACTACGCCCACATGGCGCGCGCGGCCCTGGCGCTGCACGAGGCGACCGGGGATCCGGCGGCGCTCGATCAGGCGAAGGTCTGGGTGGCGACGCTCGACGCCCATTTCTGGGACGGCGCCAACGGCGGCTACTTCTTCACCGCCGACGATGCCGAAGGGCTGATCGTCCGCACCAAGAGCGTCTACGACAACGCCACGCCCAGCGGCAACGGAACCATGCTGGCGGTGCTGACCACGCTGTTCCAGCGCACCGGCGAGGATGCCTATCGAGAGCGGGCGGAGGCGCTCGCCACCGCCTTCTCCGGTGAGTTGACGCGCAACTTCTTCCCGCTGCCGACCTTCCTGAACGCGGTGGAACTGATGACGGCGCCGCTGCAGATCGTCATCGTCGGCCCACCCAAGGCGGTGGAGACGGAAGCGTTGCGCCGCACCGTGCTGGACCGTTCGCTGCCCAACCGCATCCTGACCGTGCTCCCTCCGGAGGCGGATCTGCCCGCCACTCATCCGGCACAGGGGAAGGGGATGCGCGATGGGGCGGCCACCGCCTATGTCTGCCGCGGCATGACCTGTTCGGCCCCGGTGACGGCACCGGCGGATCTGGCCGCCCTTCTGGCAACGAAAACCTGAATTTTGCGGGAGGAAACCATGGCGCATCTTTCCATCGACAGTCCGCTGGGTCCCCTGATGCTGTCCGGGGACGGATCCGCCCTGACCTCGGTCGGCTGGGGCCGCTTCGATCATGACGAACAGGACGCGGTTCTGACCGAGGCGGCGCGCCAGTTGGAGGCCTATTTCACGGGACGGCTTCAGCGCTTCGACCTGCCGCTGAAGCCGGCGGGCACCGCCTTCCGACGCAGCGTCTGGGACGCGATGCTGGCGATTCCCTATGGCGGCACCGCGACCTATGGCGGGATGGCGAAGATGCTGGGCAGCGCGCCGCGCGCGGTTGGCGGAGCCTGTGGCGCCAACCCGATTCCGATCGTCATCCCCTGTCATCGGGTGCTGGCCAGCGGCGGGGCGCCCGGCGGCTATTCCGGCCATGGCGGGCTGGACACCAAGGCTTGGCTGCTGGCGCTGGAACGCCGGCATGCCGGCGTGGGGCAGGGCAACGGTGCGGCGGCGGAGCAGTTCGCGCTGCTCTGAAACGCCTGAGAACTCAAAAAGAAGGGAAACCAAACCACCATGGTTCACGCAATCCGCATCCACGAACATGGCGGACCGGAGGTTCTGCGCTGGGACGAGATCGAGGTGGGAGAGCCCGGTCCCGGTCAGGTGCGCATCCGCCAGACCGCCGTCGGCCTCAACTACATCGACACCTATCACCGCTCCGGCGCCTACAAGCTGCCGGATCTGCCGGCGGTGATCGGCATGGCAGGATCCGGCGAGGTCGAAGCGCTGGGTCCGGACGTCACCACGCTGAAGGTCGGCGACCGCGTCGGCTACGTCATGTCCATCGGCGCCTATGCCGAGAGCCGCCTGATCGCGGCCGACCGGCTGGTGCCGCTGCCGAGCTGGCTCGACGAGCAGGCGACGGCGGCCACGCTGCTGCAGGGACTGACCGCGCAGTATCTGCTGCGCAGCACCTATGTGGTGCAGCCCGGCGATACCATCCTGGTGCAGGCCGCAGCCGGCGGGGTCGGGCTGCTGCTGTGTTCCTGGGCGCGGCATCTCGGCGCCACGGTGATCGGCACCGTCGGGTCGGAGGAAAAGGCCGAGCTGGCGAAGGCCCATGGCTGCCACCACACCATCGACTACAGCCGCGAGGATTTCGTCGCCCGGGTGAAGGACCTGACGGACGGGCAGGGCGTGCCGGTGGTCTATGACGGCGTCGGCAAGACCACCTTCCTGAAAGGGTTGGACTGTCTGCGGCCGCGCGGCCTGATGGTGCTGTTCGGCGCCGCGTCGGGTGCGCCGGCACCGCTGGATCTGGGGCTGCTGGCGGCGAAGGGGTCGCTGTATGTGACGCGGCCGACGCTGGCGACCTACACCGCCAAGCGGGAGGATTTGATGGCTTCGGCGGCCGATCTGTTCGACGCGGTGAAGAACGGCGGGGTGACCTTCACCGTCAACCAGCGCTTCGCACTGAAGGACACGGCGGAGGCGCATCGGGCGCTCGAGGCGCGGGCGACGACGGGATCGACGGTGCTGGTGCCATAAGGCGTCGGCTGACGATTGCCCCCACCCTAACCCTCCCCCGCTGGGCGGGGGAGGGGACAAGTGCTTATCCAGAAGAGCGGCGGCAGTCCCTCCCCCGCTCAGCGGGGGAGGTTAGGTGGGGGTCTAACTCCGCAAGCAACAGCCCCCCTTACTCCACCGCCCAGAGCGGGTTCTTGATCTTCTTCAACATCTCCGCATGCGCCGCGGCCTCTTCATCGCTGACGGCAAAGACGCGGGCTTCGCGGAAGGGGCGGTCGATGCGGACCGGGCCGGTGGGACCACTCTTCGATGCGGGACCGCCGGCGAAGGACAGGCCGGTCTGCCGGCCGCCCAACAGCTCCAGATAAACCTCGGCCAGCAGCTGGGCATCGAGCAGCGCGCCGTGCAGGGTACGGTTGGAGTTGTCAACGCCGAAGCGTTTGCACAGCGCGTCCAAGGTGGCGGGCGAGCCGGGGAACTTCTGCCGGGCCATCAGCAGCGTATCTACGGCGCGGTCCTTCGGCATCACCGGATAGCCGGCGATCTTCAGCTCCCAATTCAGGAAATGCATGTCGAAGGCGGCGTTGTGGATCACCAGCGGGGAGTCGCCGATGAAGGCGACGAAATCCGCGGCGACGTCATTGAACAGCGGCTTGTCGGCCAGGAATTCCGAACTCAGCCCGTGGACGGCGAAGGCCTCCGGCGGCATGTCGCGTTCGGGGTTGAGATAGACGTGGAAGCGTTCACCGGTGGCGAGGTGGTTGACCAGCTCGATGCAGCCGATCTCGACCAGCCGGTGACCTTCCTCCGGCTTGAAGCCCGTGGTTTCGGTGTCGAGAACGATTTCACGCATGATGGATCTGCCCTGGTTGATAGCCGCGTGGCGGCCAGTGCCTGCCCGGCCGCCGCGCCGTTCGATGCCGTCTGACTTGGCGTACAATGCCCTGAAGCGCCCGCCGCGTCACCAGCCGACCGGCCCCGGTCGGCACGACATAGTCGGCGCGCCGCCGTTTTTCCGCATCCGGCATCTGGCGGGCGAGGATGCCGGCGAACTTCTCCGCCGTCATGCCCGGACGGGCCAGCACGCGGGCGCGCTGGACGGCGAAGGGGGCCGAGACGACGATGGTCGCATCGACCCGACGCTGCCCGTGGGTCTCGAACAGCAGGGGAATGTCCAGCACGGCGATCTTCGCGCCGCGACGTGCGGCACGGGCGAGGAAATCGCGCTGCGCCGCCTGGACCATCGGGTGCAGGATCGCTTCCAGCCGCTTCAGCGCGTCCGGGTCGCGGAACACCGCCGCCCCCAGCGCCGGCCGGCTGACCGCGCCGTCGATCACCACGCCGGGGAAGGCGGCGTCGATGGCCGGCACCGCCCGACCGCCACGGCCGAGCAGCCCATGCACCACCGCATCTGAATCGCAGACCGGAGCGCCCATCGCCTGCAGCATCCGGGCAGCGGTGCTCTTGCCCATGCCGATGGAGCCGGTCAGGCCCAGCACGATCATGACCTGAGCCTCAGCCTTCCAGGACGAAGCGGGTCAGTTCCGGCGTCACCTGCGGCTCGACGCCGAACCAGGCCTTGAAGCCGGGACGGGCCTGATGCAGCAGCATGCCGATGCCGCCGGCCACCGGGTTGCCGCGCGCCTTGGCCTCGGCCAGCAGCGGGGTTTCCAGCGGCACATAGACGATGTCGTTGACGACGGCCGAGAGGGGCAGGGCGCGCAAGGACAGATCCAGCGCCGGTTGGCCGGCCATGCCCTGGGTGGTGGTGTTGACCAGCAGCGAAGCCCCGTCGAGCGCGGTTTCACGTGAAACCCAATCGACCACCGTTACGCCGCCGTTGAGGCCGACCGCGGACAGATCCGCCGCCAATTCCTCGGCGCGGGCGCGGGTGCGGTTGACCAGACGGACCTCCGGGGCACCGGCATCGAGCAGGGCGACCACCACGGCGCGGGCGGCCCCGCCGGCGCCGATCACCACCGCCGGGCCATGCTCCGCCGTCCAGCCCGGCTGTTCGGTGCGCAGGTTCTCGATGAAGCCGAAGCCGTCGGTGTTGCCACCTTCCAGCGCGCCGTCCTCGGCCACCACGATGGTGTTGACCGCCCCCATGCGCCGCGCGGTCTCGTCGAGCCGGTCGACGGTGCGGAAGGCGATCTCCTTCAGCGGGACGGTGACGTTGCAGCCACGAAAGCCCAAAGCGGGCAGGGCACGGATCGCCTGCTCGGCACGCTCGGGCGCCACCGCCAACGGCACATAGGCCCCGTCGATTCCATACTGGCGCAGCCAGAATCCGTGCAGCCGGGGGGACCGCGAATGGCTGATCGGCCAGCCCATCACACCGGCGAGCTTGGCCTTGCCGCTGATAAAGTGACCCACCGTCATTCCCTGCCCACTCCATGCACGCGCAGAAAGCCGAGCAGCGGCAGAAGCGGCAGCCCGAGGATGGTGAAGAAATCGCCCTCGACCCGATGGAACAGCTGCGCCCCCAGCCCTTCCAGCTGGTAGGCGCCGACCGAGTGCAGCACGTCGTCGCCGACGCGATCGAGATAGTCGTCGAGGAAGGCTTCGCTGAAGTTGCGCATGGTCAGCCGGGCGCTGTCGATCTGGTGCCACATCCGCTCGCCGTCGCGCACCACCACGGCGCAGCTGACCAGCCGGTGGGTCTTGCCGCGCAGGTCGAGAAGCTGGGCGCGCCCCGCGGCATGGTCGGCCGGCTTGTCGAACCAGCGCCCCTCGCATTCCAGCATCTGGTCGGCGCCGACCACCAGCGCGCCGGGGTGGCGGCGGGTGATGCGCTGAGCCTTCAGCTCTGCCAGAGCCTCGGCAACGATGTCGGCCGACACGCCCTCGGCGCGGCCGGCGGCCTTCACCTCGTCCTCGTCGACCAGCGGCTTGTCGAGGATGGCGGTCACGCCAGCCTGTTCCAGCATCGCCGCCCGCGTGCGCGAACCCGACGCCAGCACCAGAACCGGCGCGCTCACGTCTTCTTCCCTTCCGGGCTGAAGTTGCCGCT
Organism: Azospirillum sp. Sh1; assembly: GCF_008365135.1. NCBI lineage: Bacteria > Pseudomonadati > Pseudomonadota > Alphaproteobacteria > Rhodospirillales > Azospirillaceae > Azospirillum > Azospirillum sp. Sh1. The sequence continues at coordinate 72,575 of NZ_VTTK01000013.1, forward strand.
CTGCCGGCGGGCCAGCAGCATCATGATCTCCGCCGCGGTTTCCTCGATGGACCGGCGGGAGACGTCGATCACCGGCCAGCCGCGCCGGCTGAACAGGCGCCGCGCCTCCTGGACCTCGGCGCGGACCAGCTCCGGATCGGCATAGCTGGAACCTTCGCCCTGGTTCAGCAGCTTCAGACGATTGCGGCGGATCTGCACCAGCCGGTCGGGGTCCTTGGTCAGCCCGACGATCAGCGGACGGGTCAGCAGGTCCAGCTCCGCCGGCAGCGGGCTGCCCGGCACCAGCGGGATGTTGGCCGCCTTGATGCCGCGGTTGGCCAGATAGATGCAGGTCGGCGTCTTGGAACTGCGCGACACGCCGATCAGCACCACATCGGCCTCGTGCAGGTCCCAGTTCGATTGGCCGTCGTCATGCGACAGGGCGAAATCGACGGCGTCGATGCGGCTGAAATACTCGGCGTCCAGCACATGCTGGCGGCCGGGCTGGCGCTGCGATTCCACGCCCAGGAAGGCGGCGAGCGCGTTGATCAGCGGATCGAGCACGGGGATGCAGGGCACCTGCATCTCGCGGCAGAAATCCTGCAGGCGGCGGCGCAGCGTCTCGTCGACCAGTGTGAACATCACCAGCCCGTGGTTGTCCCGGATCCCCTCCAGCACGAGGTCGAGCTGGCGGTCGGTCCGCACCAGATTCCAGAAATGCTCGATGGGACGCACGTCGTCGAACTGGATGACGCAAGCGCGCGCCACGCTGTTGATGGTCTCGCCCGTCGCATCGGACACGAGATGTAGGTGGAACTCTTTCATCCGTCCCCAACATTCTGTGGAGAACCCGGCCCAGATCTGTGGACAACCGGATCCGCCTTCGTTTCGTCCCGACCGGGGGACTCCTCCTCCCCGATACGGCCAAGCGCGGAACAACTCCGCCGACCGCTTCGGAAGCTGGGAAGATCCGGCCCCGTCCGCCCTGTTATCCACGGGACTCCCGTTCGTCCAGCTATAGCATTTCCGCCGTTTCTGACGATAGTGCTCCGAATCGTCCACAGATCCGCGCACATGGACGCACAAGCCCCCGGATCTGTGGATAGATTCGTTTACGTCGGGGATCACCGTTATCCACAGGCATCCACCTCATCCTCTTCCTTTCTCCTATTAAAAAATATAGTGAAGAAGAGGGGATAAACCCGTCCCGGAATCCGGCGCGGAATCGGCGCTGGAATCGCAGGGGTTCAGATTCGCACGTCCCAGATTCGCAATCCAAGGAACGCACCGTCTTGTCCGCCACCAGCTCCGACGTCCAGAATCAGGCTTTCCAGCCTGCCCTGAAGCCGATGCTCGCCGCCCTGGCGGGAGAGGTGCGGTCGCGTCCGCCCTTCTGGCTGATGCGTCAGGCCGGACGCTATCTGCCGGAATATCGCGAGTTGCGGGCGAAGGCCGGCAGCTTCCTCGATCTCTGCTACAATCCCGACTTCGCGGTCGAGGTGACCTTGCAGCCGCTGCGCCGCTACGGCATGGACGCGGCGATCCTGTTCTCCGACATCCTGGTGGTGCCGCATGCCCTGGGGCAGCCGCTGGCCTATCTGGAAGGGGAGGGGCCGAAGCTGGATCCGGTCCGCAACGTCGAGGACCTGAAGCGCCTGTCGCGCGACCGCTTCCACGAGACGCTGGCGCCGGTCTACGAGACGGTGCGCCGGCTCTCCACCGCGATTCCGGATGGGACGACGCTGATCGGCTTTGCGGGGGCTCCCTGGACCATCGCCTGCTACATGGTCGAAGGGGCGGGCTCCAAGGAGTATGCGCACGTCAAGCGCTGGGCCTATGGCGACCCGGCGGGATTCGGCCAGCTGATCGACCTGATCGTCGAGGTGACCGCCGACTATCTCTGCCGCCAGATCGAGGCGGGGGCCGAAGTGGTGCAGCTGTTCGACAGCTGGGCCGGCGTTCTGCCGGTGGCCGAGTTCCGCCGCTGGGTGATCGAGCCGACGCGGCGGATCGTCGCACTGGTGAAGGCGAAGCACCCGAACACGCCGGTCATCGGCTTTCCGCGCGGCGCCGGCCATGCCTATGAGGAGTATGTCGCCGGGTCCGGCGTCGATGCCGTCGGGCTCGACACCACCGTCCCGCCGGAGTGGGCGGCGCGCACGCTCCAGACGCGGCTGCCGGTGCAGGGGAACCTCGACCCGATCATGCTGGCGGCCGGCGGCAAGGCGCTGGAAACCGCGACGCACGACATCCTGGAGGCGTTGGCCGGCGGACCCTTCGTGTTCAACCTGGGCCACGGCGTCATCCAGTCGACCCCGCCCGACCATGTGGCCGCGCTGACCCGCATCCTGCGGGAATGGCCGGGGCGCGGCTGAGCGCTTTTCCGGCGGGCGGACCGTAAGGGTCTGAAAAAGCGACGGAGGGGGTCTGGACAGAGCGACGGCGACGCTCCAGTTTAGCGGGCACCATGAGCCAGCAATTCTCCCAGACCTCCGCCTCGACCAGCACAACCCCCGGCGGCTCGCCGCGGCGCGTCGCCGTCGTGCTGTTCAACCTCGGCGGTCCGGACGCGCCGGAGGCGGTGCGGCCCTTCCTGTTCAACCTGTTCGCGGATCCGGCCATCATCCGGCTGCCGAACCCGTTCCGTTTCCTGATCGCCAGCCTGATCAGCGGACGGCGGGCGAAGCCGGCCGGCGAGATCTATGCCCAGCTCGGCGGCAAGTCGCCGCTGCTGGAGAACACGGTGGCCCAGGCGGCGGCGCTGGAGAGTGCTCTGGGGGCAGATCCGGCGACGGCTGGGGCGCAGACCAAGGTCTTCATCGCCATGCGCTACTGGCACCCGATGAGCGCCGAGACGGCCGCCCGGGTGAAGGCCTACGACCCGGATCTGGTGGTGCTGCTGCCGCTCTATCCGCAATTCTCAACCACCACGACGGCGTCGAGTGCCAAGGCTTGGGCCGAGGCGGCGAACACCGTGGGGCTGGCGGCGCCGACCAAGCTGCTGTGCTGCTATCCGACACAGGCCGGCTTCATCGACGCGACGGCCGATCTGATCCGACCGCTGTACGAGGCGGCCAAGGCCCATGGCAAGCCGCGCGTCCTGTTCTCCGCGCACGGGCTGCCGAAGAAGGTGGTGGCCTCCGGCGACCCCTATCAGTGGCAGTGCGAGAGGACGGCGGAGTCCATCGCCGCGGCGCTGGGCATCGACGATCTCGACTGGATCAACTGCTACCAGAGCCGCGTCGGGCCGATGGAGTGGATCGGCCCCAGCACCGACGCCGAGATCCGCCGCGCCGGCCAGGACGGCGTGCCGATCCTGGTGGTGCCGATGGCCTTCGTGTCGGAGCATTCCGAGACGCTGGTGGAGATCGAGGTCGAATACCGCCATCTGGCCGGGCAGGCGGGGGTGCCGCACTTCACCCGCGTGCCGACGGTGGGGGTGCATCCGGGCTTCATCGACGGGCTGGCGGCGCTGGTGCGGCAGACGGTCGCAGGCAAGGCGGCGGTCTGCTCCCAGAAGGGCGACCGGATCTGCCCGTCCAACTTCTCCGGCTGCCCGCAGGCGCGGCCCTAAGCCGCAACGCTGAACCGCAACGGCAGAACCAGAACGAAAAAAGGGGACACGCCCGGTGCTGTACGAATGGATCAAGGCGCTGCACGTCATCAGCATCATCGCCTGGATGGCGGGGCTGCTCTATTTGCCGCGCCTGTTCGTCTACCATTGTCAGGCGCCGGCCGGATCCGAGACGTCGGAGACCTTCAAGGTGATGGAACGCCGCCTGCTGCGCGCCATCATGAACCCGGCGATGATCGCGGCGTACGTGTTCGGCATCGCCATGATCGTGCTGACGCCGGAATGGATGAAGCAGGGCTGGCTGCACGCCAAGCTGCTGTTCGTGCTGCTGCTGACCGTCAGCCACATGATGATGGCCCGCTGGCGCCGGGACTTCGCCGAGGATCGCAACACCCGGCCGCAGCGCTTCTACCGCATCGCCAACGAGGTCCCGACGCTGCTGATGATCGGCATCGTCATCTTCGTCATTGTGAAGCCCTTCTGACCGGCGGCCCCTTCTGACCAGCGGCAGGTGAACGCGCCGTCTTCCACCTCCCGGAAAAAGCGGAATCCGCGACCTTTGCGGGTTTCGCTTTCGTTTGACTTGCGCCCGCCGATCCGATAACCATGTCAGGACCACGGGGTTTTCGCCCCGCGGCATCCCACGCCCACATCTGCCGATCCGACGCTCTGATCTTGAGCCGGGCCTGGTGGCTGGCGATCCGCTCCCGTGCGACCATTAACCGGACGCCCTGGTGTGCACCTGCCAAAGCGCCACCCGCTGCCCACCCGACGCGACCGCGTTGCGGCGTCCCCCGCCGCCAACCGCCGTCGGCCGGACCTTCTGGCACCTCCCATCCCCAAGGCCACTCCCCCGCATGACGATTTCACAGGCAATCCGATGCATCTCCAAGAGCTGAAGTGCAAAAGCCCCGCCGAACTGCTGGCGTTCGCGGAGGAGCTTCAGATCGAGAACGCGAGCACGCTGCGCAAGCAGGACATGATGTTCGCGATCCTGAAGCAACTGGCCGAAAACGACATTCCGATCTTCGGCGATGGCGTGTTGGAGGTGCTGCAGGACGGGTTCGGCTTCCTGCGCTCGCCGGAAGCCAATTATCTGCCGGGTCCCGACGACATCTATGTCAGTCCCAGCCAGGTGCGCCGCTTCGGCCTGCGCACCGGCGACACGGTGGAGGGGCAGATCCGCTCGCCCAAGGACGGTGAGCGCTATTTCGCCCTGCTGAAGGTCAACACCATCAACTTCGATACGCCGGACAAGGTCCGTCACCGTATCAACTTCGACAACCTGACGCCGCTCTATCCGGAAGAACGCATCCGGATGGAGGTCGAGGACCCGACCAAGAAGAACCTCACCGGTCGCATCGTCGACCTGGTGGCGCCGCTGGGCAAGGGGCAGCGCGGGCTGATCGTGGCGCCGCCGCGCACCGGCAAGACGGTGATGCTGCAGAACATCGCCCACTCGGTCGCCACCAACCACCCCGAAGCCTATCTGATCGTCCTCTTGATCGACGAGCGTCCGGAAGAAGTGACGGACATGGCCCGCTCGGTCCGCGGCGAGGTCATCAGCTCCACCTTCGACGAACCGGCGACCCGCCACGTCCAGGTCGCGGAAATGGTGATCGAGAAGGCCAAGCGGCTGGTCGAGCACAAGCGCGACGTGGTCATCCTGCTGGACAGCATCACCCGTCTGGCCCGCGCCTACAACACGGTGGTGCCGTCGTCGGGCAAGGTGCTGACCGGCGGTGTCGACGCCAACGCCCTGCAGCGGCCCAAGCGCTTCTTCGGTGCCGCCCGCAACGTGGAAGAGGGCGGGTCGCTGACCATCATCGCCACCGCGCTGATCGACACCGGCAGCCGCATGGACGAGGTGATCTTCGAAGAGTTCAAGGGCACCGGCAACTCGGAAATCGTGCTGGACCGCAAGCTCTCCGACAAGCGCACCTTCCCGGCCATCGACATCTCCAAGTCGGGCACCCGCAAGGAGGAACTGCTGGTCGACAAGGGCACCATGTCGAAGATGTGGATCCTGCGCCGCATCCTGATGCCGATGGGCGTGACCGACGCGGTGGACTTCCTGGTCGACAAGCTGAAGCACACCAAGTCGAACAACGAGTTCTTCGAAAGCATGAACCAGTAGGGACCGGATCCGGGGCCGGATCTGCCGGCCTCTCGACTGGACCTTCAGGGAGCGTCATCCTCGCGTAGGCGGGGAACCAGACTTTCCCTGACGGTCGTTTCCAAGGGTCCTGGATTCCCGCCTTCGCGGGAATGACGGCCGATTGGGGCGGCAGACGGTTCGGATAGGACAAGAAAAAGGGCGGGGGCCTTTCGGCCACCCGCCCTTTTTCATTTCGGCTCTGTTCGATGCCCAGCAGATCAGAAGGGCGGCTGCTGCGGCTGCTCGGCCTGTTGGGCCGACTGGCGGTGGTACAGCTCGGCGAAGTCGATCGGGTTGATCATCAGCGGCGGGAAGCCGCCTTCGCGGGTCGCGCTGGAGACGATGGCGCGGGCGAACGGGAAGATCATCCGGGCGCCTTCGATCATCAGGACCGGGCGGTGATGCTCCTCCGGCAGGCCGGGGAACTGGAACAGCGCGCCATAGGCCAGCTCGACCAGGAAGGCCACGGACTCGCCCTGGCGGGCCTCGCAGCGCAGGTTCAGCGTCAGCTCATAGATGTCGTCGCCGACCTTCTGGCCCTGGACGTCGACACCGATGTTCACCTGCGGCTGCGGCTGGTTCGGCAGCAGGCTCTGCGGGGCGTTGGGGTTCTCGAACGAGAAGTCCTTCACATACTGCGCGAGGACATGCATCGGCAGCGAAGAGGTCTGCTGCTGCTCGGCGCCGTTGCTCATCTGATCGGACATAACGGACTCCTAATCGCCGGCTGTCGTCCCGGCCATCGTTCCCCATGGGGAAAGGGCGGGGACGGTGGGCCGACCCGGATGTGAGGTGACAGGGGTTGGTTCGCGACGGTTGTGCCTTCGCCCAAGGGGCTGGCTATCACGGATCGGTCGTCCTGCCAACGGAAACCGCCGGCCCGCCGGTCGGTCAGCGCCGCTCATCCGGGCGGTGCTTCCCCCATTGGGAATCGGTCAGCCGGGGCGCGTCGCGGTCGTCGGTTTCATCGCCCGTCTTTCCTTCGCCGGGCGTAACGTCGCGGTAATCGCCGTCTATGACGCCGGGCACGCCGGGGGCGGGACGGAAAGGATCGTCGGCCGGGCGGGGGCCGTCCGCGCCAAAACCGGGTCCGCCGAACCCCCCGGCTCCGAAATTGCCCGCGCCGGCGCCGAAGCCGGGACGGCCGGCGGTGGTGGTGAAGACCGGCATCCCGGCCCCCATGCGGCCGAGCAGCCAGCGGCCGATGCCGCGGCGCAGCGGCCCGATCAGCAGGACGATGCCCAGGATGTCGGTCAGGAAGCCGGGGATGATCAGCAGGATGCCGGCCAGCACGGCGCAGAAGCCGTCCAGAACGGTGCCGATCGGCGCCTCGCCGCGGGCCGCTGCCGCCTGGGCGCGGGTCAGCGAAGCCAGCCCCTGGTGGCGGACCAGCAGCACGCCCACCACCGCCGACAGCGCCAGCAGTCCGATGGTCGGCCCGGCGCCGATCCAATCGCCGACCTGGATGAATCCGACGATCTCCAGGATCGGCAGAAGAAGGATCAACAACAGGGGATTCATGGTGTCCTTGCTCTTCGGGCTCGCTGCCCCTATCTAAGTTTGGATAGGTCGTCCGGACGAAACACCGGCGGCTGCATCCAATTGGCGGTTACTGGTAGCGGTTACTGGCGGGCAAGCAACACGTAATGCCGCCCGGCCGCAAGGTCCAGGGGCGGGCCGGATCCGCCGGCGATTTCGCCCCTGCCACAGGCTTCACGACAAGTCGTTTTGGAAGGAACAGATGATGGGAGACGGGTTCGTGTTCATCGAGATCGTGATCTTCGCGATGATCGCGGCCTTCCTCGTTTATCGGCTGCGCAGCGTCCTCGGCCGCCGGACGGGGGAGGAGCGTCAGCGCCCCAACCCCTTCACCGCCGCTCCGAACCCGGCGAAGCCCGATAATGTCGTGCCCCTGCCGGAGCGCAACCGGCCGCGGCCTGATGTCGCACCCGGCGCGGACGTGACGGTCGCGGACGAGCCGCTGTCGCTGGCCGCCTCCATCGACCAACTCCGGGCCGCCGATCCGAATTTCGACGAGAAGCATTTCCTGGAAGGCGCCAAGGCGGCCTTCGCCATGATCGTCGACGCCTTCGCCCGCGGCGACACCGCGACGCTTCGCCCGCTGCTGGCCGACGACGTCTATGAAAGCTTCGCCCGCGTCATCCGCGACCGTCAGGCCGCCGGCGAGCAGCACGAGGCCCGCATCGAGATCGTTCGCGAGGCCGAGGTGGTGGAGGCGAAGCTGGATGCCGCCCGGACCGCCCGCGTCACCGTGCGTCTGGTCACCGATCAGGTGAATGTGGTGCGTGACCGCGACGGCAACGTCATCGACGGCGATCCCAAGGCGCTGGTGGAAAACACCGACGTCTGGACCTTCGCCCGCAACCTCCGCTCCCGCGATCCCAACTGGGCGCTGGTCGAGGTTCGTCCGGTTGAGTAACGAGTAGAGAACGACCAGCAGTAATGACGTTCCACCATCGTACCGGTTTCAGCGCCATCGCCCTCTTCGGGGCGGTGGCGTTGCTGTTTTCGGCCTGCGCCCCCAAGGAAGAGGCGAAGCCGCCGCCCGACGCCCTGACCCTGGCGCCGCTGTCCTTCGCCGACTTGGCCGGCTGGCGCACCGACCCGGTGGCCCAGGCGGTTCCGGCGCTCGCCCGCTCCTGTGCCCGCTTCAAGACACAGCCGAGAGACCGTGCAGTCGGGCCGGGCGGTGTGGCGGGGACCATCGGCGACTGGCAGGGGCCTTGCGCCCAACTGGCGGATCTGCCGCCCGGCGACGATGCCGCCGCCCGCGCTTTCTTCGAGGCGAACTTCACCCCCTATGCCGCCGGCAACAACGGCACGCGCGAGGGGCTGTTCACCGGCTATTACGAAGCCGAGCTGGAAGGCAGCCGCAAGCCGGATCCGGCCTATCCGGTGCCGCTCTACCGCCGGCCGGCCGATCTGGTGATGGTCGATCTCGGCGATTTCTCCGACCGCTGGAAGGGGGAACGCACCGCCGGCCGGGTGGTCGACGGCAAGTTGAAGCCCTACGAGGACCGTGCCGCCATCGTCGCGGGCGCGCTCAAGGGCAAGGGGCTGGAACTGGTCTGGGTGAAGGACCCGATCGGTGCCTTCTTCCTGCAAATCCAGGGATCGGGGCGGATCCGGCTCGCCAATGAAGGCGATGGTGGCGGCGAGATGCGCATCGGTTACGCCGGCCAGAACGGCCACAAATACGTCGCCATCGGCAAGGAGCTGATCGAGCGCGGCGCCCTGAAGCGGGAGGAGGTCTCGCTGCAGACCATCCGCGATTGGCTGCTCGCCCATCCCGATCAGGCCGCGGCGGTGATGAACGTCAACCCGTCCTACGTCTTCTTCCAACCGCTGTCGGGCGACGGCCCGAACGGCGCGCAGGGCGTGGCCTTGACGCCCGGCCGTAGTCTGGCGGTGGACTCCAAGTTCATGCCCTATGGCGTGCCGGTCTGGCTGGATGCCGAGGACCCGCTCGATGCCGGGCAGCGATTGCAGCGGTTGCTGGTGGCCCAGGACACCGGCGGGGCGATCCGCGGGCCGGTGCGCGGCGATGTCTTCTGGGGTCATGGCCCGGAGGCGGAGCAGCGGGCCGGGGTGATGAAAAGCCGGGGAAGCTATGCGCTGCTGCTGCCGAAGAGCGTGAAGGTGGCGGCAGGCGGGTAGGGCAATGTTTCACGTGAAGCAGGGGGCATCCGATGCGAGTGCCCCCCGCGTCATCACAGAATGAACTTCGACAGATCGGCGTTCTTCGCCAGACCGCCGACCCGCTCGCGAACCAGGGCGGCATCGATGGTGATGGTCTCGCCGGCGCGGTCGCTGGCGGCGAAGCTGATCTCCTCCAGAAGACGCTCCAGAACCGTGTGCAGGCGGCGGGCGCCGATGTTCTCGACCGAACTGTTGATCTCCGCCGCCAGACGGGCCAGCTCGTCGATGCTGTCGTCGGTGAAGACCAGATCGACCTCCTCCGTCTTCATCAGCGCCTTGTACTGGCGGATCAGGCTGGCTTCCGGTTCGGTCAGGATGCGCTTGAAGTCGTCCTGGCTCAGCGCCTTCAGCTCGACCCGGATCGGCAGGCGGCCCTGCAGCTCAGGCAGCAGGTCGGACGGCTTGGCGATGTGGAAGGCGCCCGACGCGATGAACAGGATGTGGTCGGTCTTCACCGGGCCGTGCTTGGTCGACACTGTCGTGCCTTCGATCAGCGGCAGCAGGTCGCGCTGAACGCCCTCGCGGCTGACATCGGCGCCGCGCGCATCGGAACGGGCGGAGATCTTGTCGATCTCGTCCAGGAAGACGATGCCGTTCTGCTCGACCGCGCGGATCGCCTCCGCCACCACCTTTTCCTGGTCCAGCAGCTTGTCGGACTCCTCGGCCATCAGCACGCCATGGCTTTCGGCCACCGTCATGCGGCGGGTCTTGGTGCGGCCGCCCATCATCTTGCCGAACATGTCGTTCAGGTTCAGCATGCCCATCTGGGCGCCCGGCATGCCGGGGATGTCGAAGGTCGGCATGGCGCCGGCGCCGGTATCGGCCACCTGGACCTCGATCTCCTTGTCGTTCAGCGTGCCTTCGCGCAGCATCTTGCGGAACTTGGCGCGCGTCTCCGCACTGGCGCTGTCGCCGCACAGCGCGTCGAGCACGCGCTCCTCCGCCCGCAGTTCGGCCTTGGCGGCGACCTCCTTGCGCAGGCGCTCGCGGGTCAGGCCGATGGCGGCCTCCACCAGATCGCGGACGATCTGCTCGACGTCCCGGCCGACATAGCCGACCTCGGTGAATTTGGTGGCCTCCACCTTCAGGAAGGGGGCCTGGGCCAGCCGGGCGAGGCGGCGGGCGATCTCCGTCTTGCCGACGCCGGTCGGGCCGATCATCAGGATGTTCTTCGGCAACACCTCTTCGCGCAGGCCCTCCGGCAGCTGCTGCCGGCGCCAGCGGTTGCGGAGCGCGATGGCGACCGCGCGCTTGGCGTCGTTCTGGCCGACGATGTAGCGGTCGAGTTCCGAGACAATCTCGCGCGGGCTGAAAGCGGCGCTGTCGGCGGACACGGAGGCGGTCTGAATCGTCATGGCGCTCACAGCTTTTCCAGGGTGACGTTTTCGTTGGTGTAGACGCAGATGCCGGCGGCGATCCTCATCGCCTTGCGCGCCACCGCCTCCGCATCCATCCCGTCGATGTCGATCAGCGCACGGGCCGCCGACAGAGCGTAGGACCCGCCGGAGCCGATGCCGATCAGCCCGTCCTCCGGCTCCAGCACGTCGCCGTTGCCGGTAAGCACCAGGCTGACCGTCTTGTCGGCGACGGCCATCATCGCTTCCAGCCGGCGCAGGTAGCGGTCGGTGCGCCAGTCCTTGGCCATCTCGACGCAGGCGCGGGTCAGCTGTCCGGGATACTGCTCCAGCTTGCCTTCCAGCCGCTCGAACAGGGTCAGCGCGTCGGCGGTGGCGCCGGCGAAGCCCGCCATCACCGTCCCGCCGGCCAGCCAGCGGACCTTGCGCGCGTTGGCCTTCATCACCGTCTGGCCGACCGAGACCTGCCCGTCGCCGGCGATCACCACCTGACCGTTCTTGCGCACCGACAGGATGGTGGTGCCATGCCATTGGATGGGATCATGTGGATTGGACGCTGGATAGGTCATGCGGAAACCATGCTGGAAAATGGGGAATGGCCTGCCGCCCGCTGGAGTGCTGCGCCGATCGGCGCGCGGACACCATTGAATTGTGGCGGCAGGACATCCGGTCTATGTGGGAGGGGCGATGTCGCCGTCAAGAAGTTCGCCGTCGGCGGCCTCGTCCTCCCACAACGGGTCGGGAGGGCTGTTGCGGCGTGATTTGCCCGGCTTGGATGGAGCCGGAGGCTGAACGGCGGCGACCGGATCCGCCCCCAGCCGGTCGAGCAGCGGGCCGAGCGCCAGGAACTCCACAAGTCCCGCCGGCATGACGGGGGAGCGGCCGGCGGCCGGTGCCACGCCGGCCAGAGCGCCGCTTCCGTCGAGCAGCGGGTCGCCGGCTTCCGTCACCGCGGTGAACAGGTCGGCCGAGCCCAGATCCGCCTGGATCAGTGTGCCGCCACGAGCCTCGTCGGCCGGCAGGCCACCGACGATCCCGGCTATTTCCTTGCCGCGTCCGCCGATGACCGCCCGCACCGGTTCGCTGACGCGCAGGGTCGCGGTACGTAGGGACAGGGCGGGCAGCCGCGCCGGCACCCGAACCAGGGCAAGGCCGTTGGTCGCGTCGCGCCCGATCACCCAGCCGGTCAGCTCCACGCCACGGGCCGGCCGCACCGTAACGGTGGGGTCGGAGCCGGAGAGGGGTGCCAGCAGCACCGCCTGCACCTCGCCGGCGACCTCGGTTTCTCCGATCACCAGCCCGTGCGACCGGCCGACGGGTATCCTCGCCGACGCGATCCTGCCGGATCCGGTCCCGCCTCGCAGAAGCAGACGGCTGGGGGCAGCCTGTGCCGGGGCTGCGACCGGAGCGCGGGGTGCCGCGTCCGGTACCGGCTGCGGTGTCAGCGGAGTGGGGCCGGATCCGGCCGGTGCCGCCACGGGAAACACCGTCGACGGCCGTGCGGCCGGGGAGGGCAGGGCGCCGCCGGACAGCAGGGCGCGGAAACCGGCGTCGGCGGCGAGCGCCTCCACCGCCGCGGCGAAGGCCTCCTCGACCAGCAGGGTCTCGCCCTGGGGCACGCCGCGCTCCTGCGCCGTGGCGCCGGTGGTGACGATGCGGTGGACCAGCCCGTCGCCGCGCGCGTCGTAGACCGTCCATTCCACCTTGACGCTACCGGTGCCGGAACTGCCCTTGCTGCTGCCGGTCAGCCAGTTGTTGCGGTGGCACAGCTCCAGCTGCACGTCGCGCAGGTCGCCCTGCACGGTGAAGCGGGCGCGGCTGCGGTTGCCGTCCGGGTTGTCGGGTCCGCCGGGCCGGCCGACCACGTCGAAGCCGGCGGCGGTCATCACCTCGGCGAACCGCTCGTCGAAGGTGGAGCCGCGCCGCATGTTGACGCCGCTGGTCCAATAGACATCGTCATAGGGTGGGGCGCAGTCGATCCCCCAGACATAGCGGCCGATCTGCATCCCCCGCCGCATCGACCCGATGGTCAGTTCCCCGAAGCGGAAGGGCGCAGTGGTGCCGGCGGCGACCGGCGGCGCCGCCTTTCCAATCGGCGGGGGCGGGGACATGCCGCCGCAGCCGGCCGGCAAAAGGCCGAGAAGGAGAGTCAGGACTGCGGCGAATGGGCGCGGGTGGGTCGTCATAGGCGGATATGCACGCAGGAAGTGTGAAAGACTGTACCCCGCACACCTATGTAGGACAATCGTCGGAATGGACAGAGCGCGCATCATTCGTGCCGGATGCTGGCGCGTGCGGATGCTTCCTGCTACAAAACCGCCATGGACCAGACCCCCACGAATGGCGGCCGCCGCGCCTCGATCGAGCGGAACACCACGGAGACCCGGATCCGGGTCGCGCTGAACCTTGACGGCACCGGCGTCTACGACGTCAAGACGGGGGTCGGCTTCCTCGACCATATGCTGGAACAGCTGTCGCGCCACAGCCTGATGGACCTGACGGTCCTGGCCGACGGCGACCTGCACATCGACTATCACCACACGACCGAGGACACCGGCATCGCCATCGGCATGGCGGTGGCGAAGGCGCTGGGCGACCGCAAGGGCATCCAGCGCTACGGCCATTCCTATGTCCCGATGGACGAGACGCTGACGCGGGTGGCGCTGGACTTCTCCAACCGGCCCTACCTGATCTGGAAGGTGAACTTCACCCGCGACAAGATCGGCGATTTCGACACCGAGCTGTTCCGCGAGTGGTTCCAGGCCTTCGCCATGGCCGCCGGCGTGACGCTGCACGTCGAGAACCTGTATGGCGAGAACAACCACCATATCGTGGAAAGCTGCTACAAGGCGCTTGCCCGCGCGCTGCGCGCCGGGGTGGAGATCGACCCGCGCAAGCGCGATGCGGTGCCCTCCACCAAGGGCACGCTCGGCGGATCGCTCTGACGGCGGGGACCTGAAGTCCCCCTCCGCCGTCCTATCGGAAGGTTTGTCACGTCCATGGAAACGGTCGCGCTGATCGATTACGGCTCCGGCAACCTGCGCTCCGCCGCCAAGGCGATCGAGCGCGCGGCCGGCGAAGCCGAAGCCTCCTACAACGTCCTCGTCACCTCCGACGCCGATGCGGTCCGCCATGCCGACCGCGTGGTGCTGCCCGGCGTCGGCGCCTTCGCCGACTGCAAGCGCGGCCTGTCGGAGGTCCCCGGCATGCTCGATGCGCTGGACGAGGTGGTGCACCGCCGCGGCCGGCCCTTCCTGGGCATCTGCGTCGGCATGCAGCTGATGGCCGAGCGAGGCCGCGAGTATGGCGTGACCGAGGGGCTCGGCTGGATCCGCGGCGAGGTGGTGAAGCTGGAGCCGGCGGACCCGGCCCTGAAAATCCCGCATATGGGCTGGAACGAGCTGAACATCCGCCACCCGCACCCGGTCCTGTCCGGGCTGCCGGAGGGCTGCCACGCCTATTTCGTCCATTCCTACCAGTTCAAGCCGGCCGATCCCGACACGCTGATCGCGTCCGCCGATTACGGCGGGCCCTTCGCCGCGGTGGTCGGGCGCGACAATCTGGTCGGCACCCAGTTCCACCCGGAAAAGAGCCAGGCCACCGGTCTGGCGCTGATCGCCAATTTCCTGCGCTGGAAGGTCTGACGCGATGGCCGAGATCGCCATCGACAAGGTCGATGCGCTGAAGACCGCCGACCTGCATGACCTGTGCGACGCGGCCGACGATGCCATCCGCGCCGGCGGCGGCTTCGGCTGGGTCGAGCCGCCGCCGCGCGACGTGATGGAGCGTTTCTGGAAAGGCGTGCTGGTGGTGCCGGAACGGGTGCTGTTCATCGCCCGCCTGGACGGGGTGGTGGCCGGATCCGCCCAGCTGGTCAAGCCGCCGCGCAATAACGAGGCGCAGGCCCACGCCGCCCAGCTGACCACCAGCTTCGTCGCCCCCTGGGCGCGCGGCCATGGTCTTGCCCGCCGCCTGACGCTGGCGGTGGTGGAGGAGGCACGCGCCGTCGGCTTCCGGGTGCTGAACCTGGACGTCCGGGTGACGCAGGAGGCGGCCATCGCGCTCTACGAATCGCTCGGCTTCCGGCGCTGGGGCACCCATCCCTTCTATGCGCTGGTGCAGGGCCAGCCGCTTGCCGGACATTTCTACTGCAAAGACCTTCAGCCCGATTCCCCGCCGCCCGCCGAATAACCGACGCTCGACAACCGCCAGCCACGCCATAGGAAGACGCCCGCGATGATCATCTATCCCGCCATCGACCTCAAGGACGGTGCCTGCGTCCGCCTGCTGCGCGGCGAGATGAGCCAGGCCACGGTCTTCAACACCGATCCCGGCGAACAGGCCCGCCTGTTCCAGAGCCAGGGCTTCGAATGGCTGCATCTGGTCGACCTCAACGGCGCCTTCGAAGGCAAGCCGGTAAACGGCGCCGCGGTGGAGAGCATCCTGAAGTCGGTGACCATCCCGGTCCAGCTCGGCGGCGGCATCCGCGACCTCAA
The DNA here is from genome assembly GCF_008365135.1 of Azospirillum sp. Sh1. Classification (NCBI taxonomy): domain Bacteria; kingdom Pseudomonadati; phylum Pseudomonadota; class Alphaproteobacteria; order Rhodospirillales; family Azospirillaceae; genus Azospirillum; species Azospirillum sp. Sh1. The sequence goes on from NZ_VTTK01000013.1 coordinate 87,857, forward strand.
CACCATCGGCATGTGGCTGGAGAAGGGAATCAGCCGCGTCATCCTGGGCACGGTGGCGTTGCGCGATCCGGAGCTGGTGAAGGCCGCCTGCCGCGAGTTCCCCGGCAAGGTCGCCGTCGGCATCGACGCGCGCGAAGGCTATGTCGCCGTGGCCGGCTGGGCCGAGACCTCCGACATCAAGGCGCTGGACCTGGCGCTGAAGTTCGAGGATTGCGGCGTCGCCGCCATCATCTACACCGACATCAACCGTGACGGCGCCATGGGCGGCGTCAACGTCGAGTCCACCTCCGACCTCGCCTTCCACCTGACCACCCCGGTGATCGCGTCGGGCGGCGTCTCCTCCATCGAGGACCTGAAGGCGCTGAAGATGGAAGAGGACACCGGGATCGAGGGCGTGATCTGCGGCCGCGCGCTGTATGACGGCCGGATCGACCCGAAAGAGGCGCTGGCCCTGCTCTCCGCCCCCGCCGTCGAGGACGCCGACTGATGCTGAAGATGCGCGTCATCCCCTGCCTGGACGTCAAGGACGGCCGGGTGGTCAAGGGGGTCAATTTCGTCGATCTGGTCGATGCCGGCGATCCGGTGGAACAGGCCCGCGTCTATGACCGCGAGGGGGCCGACGAACTGACCTTCCTCGACATCACCGCCAGCCACGAGAACCGCGACACCATCTTCGACGTGGTGCGGCGGACGGCGGAACAGGTCTTCATGCCGCTGACCGTCGGCGGCGGCGTGCGCACGGTGGACGACATCCGCAAGCTGTTGCTGGCCGGCGCCGACAAGGTGTCGATCAACACCGCGGCGATCCACCGCCCCGACTTCGTGCGCGAAGGCGCCGAGAAGTTCGGCGCCCAGTGCATTGTCGTCGCCATCGACGCCAAGAAGGTCGCTCCCGGCAAATGGGAGGTCTTCACCCATGGCGGCCGCAACGCCACCGGCATCGACGCGGTGGAATGGGCCAAGCGGATGGAATCGCTGGGGGCGGGCGAAATCCTGCTGACCTCGATGGACCGCGACGGCACCAAGAGCGGCTTCGACCTGGAGCTGACGCGCACGGTGGCGGACTCGATCCGCATTCCGGTGATCGCGTCGGGCGGCGTCGGCACGCTCGATCATCTGGTGGAGGGCATCCGCGAGGGTCACGCCACTGCCGTGCTCGCCGCCTCGATCTTCCATTTCGGCACCTACACCATCGGGCAGGCCAAGGCGGCGCTGAGTGCCGCCGGCATCCCGGTGCGCCCGGCCAAGGCGATGGAGACGGCCGCCGCGGAGAAAGCCAATGGGTGATAAGAAGGCAGTGGAGAAAGCGGTCGAAAAGGCGCCGGCCCTGCCGTCGGCCGAGGTGCTCGACCGGCTGTTCACCACCGTGCTCGCCCGCAAGGGGGCGGATCCGGAGACCTCCTACACCGCGAAGCTCTACAGCCGCGGCACCGCCAAGATCGCCCAGAAGGTGGGCGAGGAAGCGGTGGAGGCGATCCTGGAGGCGGTGCGCGGCGACAAGGCGGCGCTGGCCGCCGAATCCGCCGACCTGCTCTATCACCTGCTGGTGCTGTGGGCTGACCTCGGACTGGATCCGGCGGAGGTCTGGAGCAAGCTCGCCCAGCGCGAGGGCACCAGCGGCATCGACGAGAAGAAGTCCCGTAAAGCTTGAGTGGGGCTTGAGCGGGACTCCCCAACAAGAGGACGCATGCGATGGCCAAGAGCTATGACGCCAACAACGTGTTCGCCCGCATCCTGCGCGGCGAAATCCCGTGCAAGAAGGTGCATGAGACCGAACACGCGCTCGCCTTCCACGACATCGAACCGCAGACGCCGACCCATGTGCTGGTGATCCCCAAGGGCGCCTACATGGACATGGACGACTTCACCGCCAAGGCGTCGGATGCCGAGATCGCCGGCCTGTTCCGCGCGGTGGGCGAGGTCGCCCGCATGGTCGGCGCCGACGGCCCCGGCTACCGCATCCTGTCCAATTGCGGCGAGGCCGCGCACCAGGAAGTGCCCCACCTGCACATCCACCTGTTCGCCGGCCGCGACCTGGGGCGGATGATCGGGAAGGCTTGAGGGGAGTTAAACCCCCACCCTAACCCTCCCCCGCTGGGCGGGGGAGGGGATAAGTGCTTGTTGGTAAAGGCGGCGGCAGTCCCTCCCCTGCGAAGCGGGGGAGGCTAGGTGGGGGCAATCGCCAGCCGACACCCAGCCAACGCCCTACCTCCGCCGCGTCCCCGCCCGCCGCCGCGTGCCCTTCCTCGGCGGAACCGCGTCCAGGATCGCCAGGATCGCGTCGATCCCCTCCTCGTCCAGATCGCCGATTCGTTCCGACAGGCGGTTGGCTAGCTCTGTCGCCCGGGCGCTCAGCCCTGCGGTATCGACGGTCACGCGCGGATGAGACAGATCCGCCAGCCGTTCCAGCTCCTCCGCCTCGTCCCAGATGATGCCGAAATAGGCGCAGATCTGCCGGACCAGCTGCGGCGACGGCTGGCCGCGCTTGCCATGTTCCAGGGCCGACAGATAGGCGGACGAGATGGACAGGTCGGTCGCCATCTGCTTCAGCGTCACGCCCTTGGCGTTGCGCAGCGACCGGACCCGTTCGCCGAACGGGGTCATGTGGAGTCCCTGACTGTTTGGGACTCAGTCCTTACGGTCGCGCCGCCGTTTGATCAAGACATACAGCGCACCGTCGCCGCCATCCTTCGGCCGGGCCGGCTGGATCGCCAGCACCATCGGGCGCAGGGCCGGATCCGACAGCCAGCGGGGGGTCGCCTGACGCAGCACGCCCAGACCGCCGAAGCTGCCCTTGCCGGTGATGACCAGAACGCAGCGCCGCCCCTCGTTCCAGGCGCGGTGGACGAAGGCGGCAAGCGCATTGTGCGCCTGGGCCTGGGTCATGCCGTGCAGGTCAATGCGGCCATCGATCTCCAGTTCGCCGCGGCGGAAGCGGTCGCCGGTGCGGCGGTCGATGTTGGCGGTCGAACCCGGCGTCAGCGGCGGATGGCTCGGCCGGGCCGGGCCGGGCGGGGAAGGGTGGCGGCGCGCGGTCGGCGGCGGGGCGAGGCTGGTCGCCACCGGCTCCTCCACCAGCTCCGCCATGGTCGTCACCGGTTCCGGTTCGGCCTCGATCGCGCGGCCCGGCATCGGTTCGGCGTCGCGCATGGCGAGCCGCCACAGGCGCCGCTCGTCGGGCGTGGGCAGTCGTCTGCGGGTCATCGGCGCGGAACCTTCTGCGGAAACGATAAGGGCGGTGCCGACGGATAAAGCCCGTCGGCCCGCCCCTGTCAATGTGTGTTGCCGCAACGCGAAAGAAAAGACGTCCGAAGAAAGGACGGTGACGGCGGCGACGGTCAGCCGCCGGCCTTCAACGCATCCAAACGGCCCTTCAACAGGGTGTATTCGGGGTCGCTCGGCTTGAACTGGGTGATCAGCTTGCCCCAATGGTCGGCGGCCTCGTCCTTGCGGCCCGACATCATGGCGTCGAGGCCGAGCAGCCACAGCGCGTCCTTGTTGTCCGGTTCCGCCTTCAGCGCCAGACGCAGGGCGGAGGTCGCTTCTTCCGGCAGCGGCTTCGGCGTCTCGTTGCGCGGCTGGGTCTGCAGCACGGCGTTGGCATAGGCGACCTGCACATCGGCCCGCTCCGGTGCCCGCTCGCGCGCCTTGCGGGCGGCGTCCAGCGCCTTGGCGGGCTCGCCCAGCACGCCGTAGGAGCGGGCGAGCTTCAGCCAGCCATCGACGTCGGACGGATCGGCGTCCAGACGGGCGGCGAGGTTGGCGACCATGCCGCGGATCATCTCGTCCTGGCCGGCCGCATTTCCCTGAGCATTGGCTTGGGCGTTCGGCTGGGCATTCGGAGCGGTGGGCTGAGCCTGCTCCTTCTGTTCCGGCGGCAGCGGCTGCGGCGTCACCTTCGCGGGGTCGAGGTTCAGCGCCACCGCGGCCTCGCGGATCTGGTCGCGGACCACCGGCACCCACGGCGCGTCGGCCGGCGATTCCGCCATCAGCGCGCTCCAACGGTCCAGCGCTCCCTGCTGGTCGCCGGCCTGGAAGCGGGCGAGGGCGGCGAAGAAGCGGGCGCGCGGGTCCTTCGGCTCCTTGGCGAGCACGGCGTCGAAGGCGGTCACCGCCTCTTCCGGCACCATCCCGTCATTGGCGGAGACCAGCGTCTCGCCGAACAGGCCCTGAAGCTCGACATCGTCCTTGTTCAGGGCGACGGCGTGGCGAAGCGCGTCGGCCGCATCGGCGTTGCGGCCCATCTTGGCATAGGCCTGGCCCAGGATCAGCCAGCCCTGCAGATCGTTGGGGTTCTCGGCCAGCTGGGCTTTCAGCTTGTCCATGGCGGCCAGCACGCTCTTGGGCGGACCGCCGCGCTCCTGTTCCAGATTGCGCGAGGCGAGCGGCTGGGCCGGCAGGTCGGGGCGGCCGACCGAGCCGTAGACCGCAAGCGCGCCGACCGGCAGCAGCACCGCCAGCAGCACCGCCAGAACGCGACCGCTGCGCGCCGTCGCCGGCGCACCGGTGTTGCCGTCCTTCTCGGCGGTCGCCAGCATGCGCCGGGCGATCTCCGCCTTGGCCGCCTCCGTCTGGGCGTCGTTGATCAGGCCGCGCGCCCGGTCGCGTTCCAGTTCGTCCAGCTGGTCGCGGTAGACCTCGCGGTCGAACTCTTCCCGGTCGGGGCCGGATCCGGCCGACCGCAGCAGCGGCGGCACCAGCAGCAGCAGAACAGCCGCGGTCAGGACGGCGGCGAAAATCCAGAACAGCATCAGTCGTCTTTCCGCAGCAGGGCGTCCAGCCGACGCCGCTCATCCGCGCTCAGGGGAGCGGTATCGGCGCCGGCGGCGACACCGCGCCGCCCGCGCAGGAACAGGAAGGTGCCGGCCGCCCCCAGCAGCAGCACGGCGAAGGGGCCGATCCACAGCACCAGCGTGGTCGCCTTGAAGGGCGGTCGCAGCAGCACATAGTCGCCGTAACGATCGGTGACGTACTCCATCACCTTGTCGTCGCTGTCGCCGGCCTTCAGCCGGTCGCGCACCAGGACGCGCAGGTCGCGGGCCAGCGGCGCGTTGCTGTCGTCGATCGACTGGTTCTGGCAGACGAGGCAGCGCAGTTCCTGGCTGATGGTGCGGGCGCGGGATTCCAGCGCCGGATCCTGCAGCACCTCGTCCGGCTGGACGGCCAGGGCGGGGGAGAGCGTCGACAGCGCCAGCAGGGCGGCGAGAAGGAGGCGCTTCATCAGCCCTGCCTCAGATGCTTGACCATGGGGAGGATCTGTTCTTCCACCACCTGGGGGGTCAGCGGGCCGACATGCTTGTAGCGGATGCGGCCCTTGCGGTCGATCAGGTAGCTTTCCGGCACCCCGTAGACGCCCCAGTCGATCGACACCCGGCCGTCCTGGTCGGCGCCGATGGCGGCATAGGGGTTGCCGTTGCGCGACAGCCAGGTCAGCGCGTCCTCCGGCTTGTCCTTGTAGTTGATGCCGTAGACCGTCACCCCCTGCTCCCGCGACAGGCGGGTGATGACGGGATGCTCCGCCTTGCAGGGGATGCACCAGGAGGCGAAGACATTCACCAGCGTCACGTCCCCCGCCAGCTTGGCCGAGGACAGGCCGCCGGTCGCCGGTTGGCCCGGGATCGCCGGCAGGTCGAAGGTCGGGGCCGGCTTGTCGATCAGGGCCGACGGGATGTCGCGCGGGTCTCGCTCGAACCCCAGGTAGAAGGCCACGCCCACCCCGATGAACAGCAGGAAGGGCAGCAGGTACAGAAGGCGGCGCATCGTGTCTTGGTCCTCATTCGGCCGGCAGCGGGGCCGACTTGCCAGTAGCCCGGCGGCGTTCGGGCGCGCCGATGCGGAAGCGGCGGTCGGTCAGGCTCACCAGCCCGCCCAGCATCATCCCGACGCCGCCGATCCAGATCCACGGCACCAGCGGGTGGTGATAGATGCGGACGATCCAGGCGGTGCCGTTCTGCGTCGGGTCGCCCAGCGCCACATACAGGTCGGAGAAGACCGTGGTGTGGATGGCCGATTCCGTGGTGGTCATGCGGGTGGTGCTGTAGCTCCGGCGCTCCGGCTCCAGCGTGGCGACGGGCCGGCCGTCCTTCGTCACCGTGAAGATGCCGCGCTCCGCCTTGAAGTTCGGGCCGTTCACCAGCCCGACGCTGTCGAAGTGGAACTCGTAGCCGGCGACGCTGGTCTGGTCGCCCGGCTTCATCGCGGTGATGGATTCCGTCTGCCAGGCCGAGGTGCCGGTCATGCCCAGGATCGACAGGCCGATGCTGGCGTGGGCGATGGTCATGCCCCAGGTGCTGCGCGGCAGATGCACCGCGCGGTTCCAGCTGTTGCGGAACGAGGTGCGGAACAGGGCGATGCGGTCGGCGAACTCCACCAGCGAGCCGACGAAGGCCCAGGCGGCGAGCGCGATGCCGACCAGCGCCATCAGCGGTCCGCCGCCCGCCTTGACATAGGCGGTGACGGCGACGGCGATCACCACGGCGACGCCGGCCACCCACAGCCGGGTCAGCGCCGCCCCCAGATCCGCCCGCTTCCAGGACAGGTAGGGACCGACCACCATGGCGATCACCACCGGAATGGCGACCGGAACGAAGGTGGCGTTGAAGAAGGGGGCACCAACCGACACCTTGCCCAGCTTCATGATGTCGAGGAACAGCGGATAGAGCGTGCCGATGAACACCGTCGCCGTCGCGGTCGACAGCAGCAGGTTGTTCAGCACCAGCGCCCCTTCGCGGCTGATCGGCGCGAAGAGCCCGCCCGCCTTCAGCGACGGCGCCCGCAGGCTGTAGAGCAGAAGCGAGCCGCCGGTGGCGACCGCCAGCAGCACCAGGATGAAGATGCCGCGCTTCGGATCGACGGCGAAGGCGTGGACCGAGGTCAGGATGCCGGAGCGCACCAGGAAGGTGCCCATCAGCGACAGCGAGAAGGTGACGATGGACAGCAGGATGGTCCAGCTCTTCAGCGCGTCGCGCTTCTCCACCACGATGGCGGAATGCAGCAGCGCGGTGCCGGCCAGCCAGGGCATGAAGGAGGCGTTCTCCACCGGGTCCCAGTACCACCAGCCGCCCCAGCCCAGCTCGTAATAGGCCCACCAGGAGCCCATGGCGATGCCCATGGTCAGGGTCGACCAGGCCGCCAGCGTCCAGGGCCGCACCCAGCGCGCCCAGGCGGGATCGACCCGCCCCTCGATCAATGCTGCGACCGCGAAGGAGAAGGCCATGGAGAAGCCGACATAGCCGGCATAGAGGAAGGGCGGATGGAAGGCGAGGCCGGGGTCCTGCAGCAGCGGGTTCAGGTCGTTGCCGTCCAGCGGCGCCGGGAAGACGCGGATGAAGGGGTTGGAGGTGATCAGGATGAACAGCAGGAAACCGACCCCGATCAGGCCCTGGACCGCCAGCACGCGTGCTTTCAAGGTCGGCGGCAGGTTGCGCCCGAACACGGCCACGGCGGCGCCGAAGATCGTCAGCATGACGATCCACAGGATCATCGAACCCTCGTGGTTGCCCCAGACGCCCGACACCTTGTAGAGCATCGGCTTGGCCGAGTGGCTGTTCTGCACCACGTTCAGCACGCTGAAATCGGACACCACATGCGCCCAGGTCAGCGCGCCGTAGGCGATCAGCACCAGCAGCATCTGGGCGACGGCCGCGGGCACCGCGACGTTCATCCAGGCGGCGTTGCGGGTGGCGGCGCCGACCAGCGGCGGGACCGACTGCACCAGCGCGACGAACAGCGCCAGCACCAGCGCGTAATGGCCGAGTTCGGGGATCACGGTCCCGCTACTCCTTCTTCGCGGTCTTGGTCGCGGATTCGGCAGGGTTCTTGTAGACGCCGGCCTGCTTCAACGCCTCCGACACCTCCGGCGGCATATAGTTCTCGTCATGCTTGGCCAGTACCTCGCGCGCGACGAAGACGCCGCCGGTCATCCTGCCCTCCGCCACCACGCCCTGGCCCTCGCGGAACAGGTCGGGCAACTGGCCGCGATAGCGGACGTCCACCGTGTTGGCGGTGTCGGTGACGCGGAAGGCGGTGGTGACGCCGTCCGGCTGTTTTTGAACGCTGCCTTCCTCGACCAGCCCGCCCAGGCGGAAGTTGCGGTCGCCCACATGCTGGGCCTGCAGCTGGCTGGGGCTGTAGAAGAAGACGATGTTGTCCTGGAAGGCGGTCAGCGCCAGGGCGGTCGCCGTGCCCAGCCCGAGAAGGGCGAGGCCCAGCATGTAGAGGCGGCGTTTCTTGCGGGTCATCCTTCGCTCGCTTCCGCCGGCGTTCCGGCGTTCTGATCAGCCGCTTTGCGGCCAGCATTATTGGGGCCATTGCGGGTGCGGCGGCGGGCGGGGCGGGCGCTTTCCAGCGCCTTCAGCGTCGCCTCGGCGTTGCGCAGCCCCTTCCAGGTGGCGGCCAGCAGGCCCAGCAGGACCAGGGTGGCGATGCCGTAGGCCGGCCAGACGTAGGCGGCGTACCCGCCCATGTGGAAGAATTCGCTCATCATCCTTACCCCCGCATCCGATCCGCCACGCCGCCGTCGCCAGCGACCGAAAGCCGCAGCGTCTGGATTTTGCGCTGGGCGATCTCGGTGCGCACGCGCAGCATGACGACCGACAGGAAATAGGCGGTGAAGGCGCCGGCCATCACCAGCAGTGGCGTCAGCATGCTGGCGTCGATGCTGGGCCCGCCCATCCGCACGACGCTGGCGGGCTGGTGCAGCGTGTTCCACCAGTCGACCGAGAACTTGATGATCGGCACATTGACGATGCCGACCAGAAGCAGGACGTTGCCGGCCTTCATGCCGCGCTGCGGATCGTCGAAGGCGTTCACCAGGGCCATGTAGCCGAGATAGAGGAAGAACAGGATCAGCACGCTGGTCAGCCGCGCGTCCCACACCCACCAGGTTCCCCACATCGGCGCGCCCCACAGCGACCCGGTCACCAGGCAGACGAAGGTGAAGCCGGCGCCGATGGGGGCGGCGGCCTTGGCGAACAGGTCGGCCAGCGGATGCTTCCACACCAGACCCACGCCTGCGGCGATGGCCATGTTGGTGTAGATGAACATGCTCATCCAGGCGGCGGGCACATGGATGTACATGATCCGCACCGTCTCGCCCTGCTGATAGTCGGGCGGCGAGCCGAACAGGCTGAGCCACAGCCCGAGGATCGTCAGGATCACGGTCGCCCCGGCGCACCATGGCAGCAGCACGGCCGAGAGGCGCAGGAAGCGGGCGGGGTTGGCGAAACGATGCATAGAACGATGGCCCCGGTACAAGGTGACCTTGGTCAGGCTTGCGGACGATATAAGCGCATGTATGGCGGACTGCGAGGGGTTTCGCCTTGATCTCGGTCAGGAAGATTCGCCATTCATTCGTACTCTAACACCAAGGTATCAGGCACATCGGACCATTGCAGGTGCCGGTTTCACCTCCTGTCGGACGCCGGCGGCAGGGCTTTTCATCCCTGTCCGCCGGTGATTTTTATGCGGTCAGGCCGCCAGTTCCTCCCGCACCGCCGCCCGCATGGCCTCGGCGATCCGGTCGAAATCGCCCTGGCTGACCGGCAGCAGGCCGAAGCGGAAGGGATAGCCCCAGTTCCGCACCCCGGCGGTCAACTCCAGCCGGTCCAACAGCAGCTGGATCGGCGCTTCCTCCGATGGCCACCAGGACACGTCGCGCCGGAATGGGATGAAGCCGTCGCCCATGTCGAACTGGTAGGGCTCTCCCGGCAGGACGGTGCCGATGGCGGTGAAGGACTTCAGCCCGTCCGCCGCGCCGAACCGGTCGGTGGGGGAGTAGTAGACGACCCGGTCGCCCGGCCGGATCCGCCGCAGCGGGGCCGCCTTGCCGTGGCAGACCTGCATGAAGCCGCCGGCCCGGCCGCGCCGCACATGCTCGGCGCTGGCCACTGCGATCCAGGCTGCGATCGGGGCGCCGGTGCGCGTGGCTCCGCCACTCACGACCGCACCTGATCGGCCTTGGCTTCGTGCTGGTTGGCTTCCTCACCCTGGTTGGGGGCGAACACGCGCAGACGGTGGCCGTCGGGGTCCTGTGCAACGAAGGTATGACCGAAATCCATCGACGTCGGCGGCTGAAGGATCGTCAGGCCGCGGGCGCTCCAGTCGGCGTGGAGGTCGCGCACCGCGTCCTCGCCGGCGACGGTGAAGGCGATCTCGCCGCCGCCGGGCGCGGTCGCCGCCGGCTCGACCGTGTGGCGCGACCACAGGCCCAGCATCAGCCCGTCGCCCGCCTTGAACATGGCGAAGGTGGGCGAGGCTTCCACCGCCGGCCGACCCAGCAGGTCGGCATAGAAGGCGGCGCTGGCGGCCGGGCTGTCGACATAGAGCAGGACGAAATCGAGGGCGAGGGCGGCGGCGGAGGTCTTGGCGGCAGTGGCGGTCATGGTCGGCTCCGGTCTTGAAGGATTGGGGTGGGGCGGTCGGTTCGATCCGTTCGTCGCCCTCACCGGCAAAGCCAAGACTAAGCCGACATGCTGACAGTTTCCGTCAGCATGGTATCACCGTTGCGGGATGCCCTCCGCCGTGCGCCACTCTTTCAGCATCGCCTGCCGGCGGCGGGGATAGCGGGTCTCGCTGGCGGTCAGCGCCAGGATGCGGTCGGTGCGGAAATGGCGGAAGGACTGGCGCAGCTCGCACCACGCCACCATCACCCGAACCCGGTCGAAGAAGCCCAGCGCGAAGGGCCAGACGACGCGCCGGCTTTCAGACCCGTCGCGGTCGCGATAGGCGATCTCCAGCTTGCGTTCGGTCCGGATGGCGCTGCGGATGGTCGCCAGTTCGGCATCGCCGGCCGGGATGGGCTCGCCCGGACCGACCAGCAGGGCGGAGCCGTCCAGCCCCTCGCGCTTGTCCGGCGGCAGCACCGCGGCGATCTTGGCAAGCGCGTTGCGCGCTGCACCGCCCAGCCGGCTGTCGCCGCGGTCCACCACCCAGCGCGACCCCAGCACCAGCGCCTCCACCTCCTCTTCGGTGAACATCAGCGGCGGCAGCAGGAAACCGGCACGCAGGAGGTAGCCGACCCCCGGCTCCCCCTCGATCATCGCGCCCTGCGCCTGCAGCGTGGCGATGTCGCGATAGAGCGTGCGCAGGCTGACCCCCAGCTCATCGGCAAGCGACTTGCCGCTGACCGGCTGGCGATGCCGCCGCAGAACCTGCATCAGATCGAGGAGACGTTCGGCGCGCGACATGGGGGAACTGCGAAAGGGAAGGGGGCTCATAATGACAAGGGGCGCTCCCCGATGGGAAGCGCCCCTCTTCATGGCAGGTTTCGCCGGGTGGTTGCCCGGCGTTCCCGAACCCTATCGACGGATCACTCCGCCTTCTTGGTCAGGTCTTCGCCGGTGGCCTGGTCGACCTGCTTCATCGACAGCTTGACCTTGCCGCGGTCGTCGAAGCCGATGACCTTGACCTTCACCGAGTCACCCTGCGACACGACGTCCGACACCTTGCCGACGCGCTGCTGCGCCAGTTCGGAGATGTGGACGAGGCCGTCGCGCGAGCCCAGGAAGTTCACGAAGGCGCCGAAATCGACGACCTTCACCACCTTGCCGGTGTAGACGACGTTCATCTCCGGCTCGGCGACGATGCCCTTGATCCACTCGATGGCGGCGTCCGACTTCTTCTGGTCGACGGCCGAAACCTTGACGGTGCCGTCGTCGTCGATGTCGATCTTGGCGCCGGTCTGCTCCACGATCTCGCGGATCACCTTGCCGCCGGAGCCGATCACGTCGCGGATCTTCTCCTTCGGGATGTTGATGACGGTGATGCGCGGGGCGTTCTCGTTGACGCCTTCGCGGGCGCCGGTCAGCGCCTTCGCCATCTCGCCCAGGATGTGCAGGCGGCCGTCCTTGGCCTGGCCCAGCGCGATCTTCATGATCTCCTCGGTGATCGAGGTGATCTTGATGTCCATCTGCAGCGCGGTGACGCCGACCTCGGTGCCGGCGACCTTGAAGTCCATGTCGCCCAGGTGATCTTCGTCACCCAGGATGTCCGACAGGACGGCGAAGCCGTGGTCTTCCTTGATCAGGCCCATGGCGATGCCGGCGACCGGACGGGCCAGCGGCGCGCCGGCGTCCATCAGCGACAGCGAGGTGCCGCAGACGGTGGCCATCGAGGAGGAGCCGTTGGACTCCGTGACTTCCGACACGACGCGCAGCGTGTAGGGGAAGTCTTCCTTCTTCGGCAGCAGCGGGTGGATGGCGCGCCACGCCAGCTTGCCGTGGCCGATCTCGCGGCGGCCCGGGCTGCCCATGCGGCCGGCTTCACCCACCGAGTACGGGGGGAAGTTGTAGTGCAGCATGAAGTGCTCGCGGTACTCGCCTTCGAGCGCGTCGATGATCTGCTCGTCCTGGCTGGTGCCCAGCGTGGTGACGACCAGCGCCTGGGTCTCGCCGCGGGTAAACAGGGCCGAACCGTGGGCGCGCGGCAGGATGCCGACTTCCGACACGATCGGGCGCACGGTCTTGGTGTCGCGGCCGTCGATGCGGCGGCCGGTCTTCAGGACGGCGCCGCGCAGGATGTCGGCCTCAAGCTCCTTGAACTCGAAACCGATCGACTGGGCGTCGAATTCCTCGGCCAGCGTCTCGAGCGCCTTCGCCTTGGCGGCGCCGACCTTCTCATAGCGGGACTGCTTCACCGTCTCGGTGTAGGCGGCCTCGACGTCCGACCCGACAGTCTCGCGCAGGCGGGCCTTCAGGGCCTTGCGGTCATAGGCCGGCTCCGGCAGGTCCCACGGGTCCTTGGCGGCTTCCTCGGCCAGGTCGATGATCATGTTGATCACCGGCTGGAAGTTGGTGTGGCCGAACATGACGGCGCCCAGCATGACCTCTTCGGTCAGCTCCTTGGCTTCCGATTCGACCATCAGCACGCCTTCGACGGTGCCGGCGACGACCAGATCCAGGTCGCTGTCCTCGACCTCGTCCATGGTCGGGTTCAGGATGTACTGGCCGTTCTTGTAACCGACGCGGGCGGCGCCGATCGGACCCAGGAACGGGATGCCGGAGATCGTCAGGGCGGCCGAGGCGCCGACCATCGCCACGATGTCCGGATCGTTCTCCAGATCATGGCTCAGCACGGTGCAGACGACCTGCGTCTCGTTGCGGAAGCCATCGGCGAACAGCGGACGGATCGGACGGTCGATCAGGCGGCTGACCAGCGTTTCCTTCTCGGTCGGACGGCCTTCGCGCTTGAAGAAGCCGCCGGGAATCTTGCCGGCCGCGAACGCCTTTTCCTGATAATTGACGGTCAGCGGGAAGAAATCGACGCCCGGCTTCGGCGCCTTGGCGGCGACGGCGGTGCACAGGACGGTGGTGTCACCATAGGTGACCAGAACCGCGCCGTTGGCCTGACGGGCGATCTTGCCCGTTTCCAGGACCAGCTTGCGGCCGCCCCATTCGATTTCTTTGCGATGAACAGTGAACATGGATTCTTTCCTTCCATCCGACACCCTGCAACGGCCGGATTGCCGCCCAAGGCCGGGGCCATCGGTCGTAGGACCCCGCGAGAAAACTGGAGATATGGTGTTCGACAACAGGACTAAACGAATCAAGATAGAAGTGTCGTGGATGCAAAAAAGGCCGGTCCCCGAATAATCGGGCCGGCCTGTCCGTCACGAAACGCTCAAGATCGAGTTTCTATTGCCAATAACCAATGAGGTGTTCCGGAACGATACAGGGCAAAAGCATCTTTGATAGTCCGCTGGACTGGACGGGAAACCCCCGACCGGTGGCCGGCCAGGGGAACCCGAACCCGTCAGCGGGACAGCGCAGCCGTTAGCGGCGCAGGCCCAGACGCTCGATCAGAGCGGCGTAGCGCGACTGATCCTTCTTCTTCAGGTAGTCGAGCAGACGGCGGCGCTGACCGACCATCACCAGCAGACCACGGCGGGAGTGGAAATCCTTCTTGTGGCCCTTCAGGTGATCCGTCAGGTTGCTGATGCGCTCCGTCAGGATCGACACCTGGACCTCGGGCGAACCGGTGTCGTTGGTGCCGCGGGAAAATTCCTTGATCAGCTCTTGCTTGCGCTCGGGCGTAATCGACATCGGGGTCTCCTGAATCACGTGAGGTTGAGTACGCGCACCGGACGGACCTCCGCCCCCTCGACACGGGCCAACGCCACCGGCGTTCCGCCGAAAAGCGCAATGACGGTGCCATCCCCACCGTCAGCACCCTGAACGGCCATCAGCCGTTCACGATCCTGCCGGGTGAGGAGAGCGACCGTCTGGCCGTGCCTCAGTCGGTGCGCTTCCGCTTCCGTCAGGGCCAGCGCCGGGATGTCGTCCAGCGCGGTCTCGATCGGCAACAGAAGTCGTTCGACGGCCGCACCTTGCTCCATGGCGGCCAGTTCGTCCAGGGAAATCGCGCGGTCCAGCGTGAAGGACCCGACGCGCAAACGGCGCAGAAGCCCGACATGGCCGACCGTGCCCAGCGCTTCCGACAGGTCGCGGGCCAGGGAGCGGACATAGGTGCCCTTGCCGCAATCGACCTCGAACACCGCATGGTCGGCGTCCGGTTCCTCGACCAGCTCGAAGCGGTCGATGCGCACGGTGCGGGCGGCCAGATCGACCGCGTCGCCTTCGCGCGCGATGTCGTAGGCACGCTCGCCGTCGATCTTGATGGCGCAGAATTGCGGCGGCACCTGCTGGATCTCGCCGAGGAAGGCGGGCAGGGCGTCGCGGATCGCCTCGGTCGTCGGCCGGTGGTCGGAGCGGTCGATCACCGCGCCTTCGCGGTCGTCTGTGGTCGTGCGCTCGCCCCAGCGGATGGAGAAGCGGTAGGTCTTGGCGCCGTCCATGGCGTAGGAGACGGTCTTGGTCGCCTCGCCCAGCGCGATCGGCAGGATGCCGGTCGCCAGCGGGTCCAGCGTGCCGCCATGCCCGGCCTTCTCGGCGTTCAGCAGGCGGCGCACCTTCGACAGCGCTTGGGTGGAGGTCATGCCTTCCGGCTTGTCCAGCACGATCCAGCCATGGATCGGCGTACCCTTGCGCTTACGAGCCACGACGGCCGCCCCGGCTCTCACCCCGGCTCTCGTCGTCGCCCTCCCCCTTGTCCTCGTCGTCGAGCATGGCCTGGTCGTCGTCGAGATCGTCTTCCTCGTCCGCATCGTCGGGATCGAGATCATCCTCCTCGTCCCAGGAATCGTCCTCATCCTCGTCATGGTCGTCGTCGCCATTGACGCGGCCAAGCGGATGGCCGCTCAGGTCGCGGGCGACCTCCGGGCTGTGCAGGATGCTGTCGATGCGGTGGGCGTAGTCGAAGGAGGTGTCGGCCTCGAAGCTCAGCGTCGGGGCGTGGCGCAGGTTGACCATGCGCGCGACCTGTCCGCGCAGGAAGGCGGCGGCCCGCTTCAGCGCGACCTGCGCCTCCTCCATCCGCTCGCCGCCCAGCGTCGCGTAGAAGACGGTGGCGTTGGACAGGTCGGGGCTGATCCGCACCTCGGTGACCGTGACGTTCAGCGAGGCCAGCTCCGGATCGTGGAAATCCCCGCGGCGGAACAGGTCGGCGAGGGCGTGGCGCACCTCCTCGCCGACGCGCAGTTGCCGTTGGGACGGGGGCTTGCCGGCGATGAACGCGCCGCGCTTCTTGCTGGCCATGGTACGTGTCTTTCGTCGATGTCTGCTACCCGGGTGGCCTGACTGCGGTCAGGACCAAAGAACGGGCACGTCGTAAAGTCTTATGGTTCGGTCGGCACTCACCAGCGTCAAGCCATCCGCTTGAGCCTGTGCGATCAGCATCCGGTCGAAAGGGGCTCCGTGATGCCGGGGCAGACGGTCCAGCCTGTCGATATGATGGACATCGATAGGAAGGATCGTCACACCGTTTTCCACCAGAAGGCGATGGAACCCGGTGGGCAAAATCAGCTTTCCGATACCGGCCTTGATGGTGAGTTCCCAGAGCGACGCGACGCTCGCCAGCACGGTGTTGGAGCCGTCGGCGATTACCGTCCGGACGGCGGCGCCCAGCTTCGGATCGTCGGTGGCCAGCCACAGCAGCACATGGCTGTCGAGCAGAAGCCTCACCCCGGCATTCCTTTCCAAGAATCCGGCCACTCCTCGTCCGGCGCGAGACCGTAGAAGCTCTTCAGCAGGTCGTCGGGCAACGGAGCGTCGAAATCGTCAGCGATCCGGATCAGGCCCTTGGCAAAGCCGAACCGTATCGGTGGCTTGCCGGGCGGAACGTTTTCGGGCTGCGCGTTCTCGGCGACAGGCACCAGCCTCGCCGCCGGATTCCCGTCGCGAAGGATGACGATCTCTTCGCCATTCTCCACGCGCTCGATCAGTTCGGCCATGTGCCCGTCGGCTTCGGATAGCGGAATGCGATCCATAGCGTCACCTCCAGGTAGGCTTCACCCCCTCGTCCGGAAAGTGTCCGGAAAACGAACCGCCCGGCCCGTTCCGGTGAAAACACCGGAAGAGGCCGGGCGGACCGTCGGTCTTACAGCTCGCGGGCGATTTCCTCGATCTCGAAGGCTTCGATCTGATCGCCGGCCTGGATGTTGTCGTAGTTCTCGAAGGCCATGCCGCACTCGTAACCCTCGCGCACGTCCTTGACTTCGTCCTTGAAGCGCTTGAGCGTCTTGAGCGTGCCTTCGTGAATGACGACGTTGTCGCGCAGCAGGCGGACGCCGGCGCCGCGCTTGACGGTGCCCTGCGTGACCATACAACCGGCGACCTTGCCGACCTTCGTGATGTTGAACACCTCGCGGATGGTCGCGTAGCCGATGAAGCGTTCCCGCAGCGTCGGAGACAAGAGACCGGTCAGCGCCGCCTTCACGTCGTCGATCACGTTGTAGATGATCGAGTAGTAGCGGATTTCGACGCCGTCGCGCTTGGCGAGGTCGCGGGCCTGCGGGTTGGCGCGGACGTTGAAGCCGATGATCATCGCGTTGGACGCATTCGCCAGCGTGATGTCGGACTCGTTGATCGCACCGACCGAGTTGTGCAGGACGCGGACCTTGACCTCGGTGTTCTCGGCCGTGAGCTTCTCCAGCGAGCTGGCGATGGCTTCGATCGAGCCCTGCACGTCGCCCTTGATGACGACCGGCAGTTCCTTGGCCTCGCCGGCCTGGATACGGCTGAACATGTCCTGCAGCGAACCGCGGGCGGAGGCCGCCACCACCGCTTCGCGCTTCTTGCGCTGGCGGAACTCGGCGATCTCGCGGGCACGGGCTTCGGACTCGACGACGGTGAAGTCGTCGCCGGCCATCGGCGTGCCGTTCAGGCCCAGGACCTCGACCGGGACGGCCGGGGCCGCCTCGTTGACGTTCTGGCCGCGGTCGTTGATGAGGGCGCGGACGCGGCCCCATTCGGCACCGGTCACGAACACGTCGCCGACCTTCAGCGTGCCGCGCTGGACCAGCACGGTGGCGACCGAACCACGGCCACGCTCCAGCTTCGCCTCGATGACGACGCCTTCGGCGGCGCGCTCGGGGTTGGCCCGCAGCTCCAGGATTTCGGCCTGGAGGAGGATGGCCTCTTCCAGCTTGTGCAGGTTCAGCTTGGCCTTGGCCGACACCTCGACGTCGAGCACGTCGCCGCCCATCTCCTCGACCACCAGCTCGTGCTGGAGCAGTTCCTGGCGGACACGCTCCGGACGGGCGTCCGGCAGATCGCACTTGTTGATGGCGACGATGATCGGAACCTTGGCCGCCTTGGCGTGGCGGATGGCCTCGATCGTCTGCGGCATGACGCCGTCGTTCGCGGCGACCACCAGCACGACCACGTCGGTGACGTTGGCGCCGCGGGCACGCATCTCGGTGAAGGCGGCGTGACCCGGCGTGTCGATGAAGGTGATCTTCGCACCCGACTCCAGCTGCACCTGATAGGCGCCGATGTGCTGGGTGATGCCGCCGGCCTCGCCCGACACCACGTCGGTCTGGCGCAGCGCGTCGAGCAGCGAGGTCTTGCCGTGGTCGACGTGGCCCATGATGGTGACGACCGGGGGACGCGGCACCAGGATGGCGCCCTCTTCCTCGGTGGCACGCAGGCCGATCTCGACGTCGGACTCCGACACGCGGCGGACGCGGTGGCCGAACTCGGTGATGACCAGCTCGGCGGTGTCGGCGTCGATGGTCTGGTTGATGGTCGCCATCACGCCCATGCGCATCAGCGACTTGATGACGTCGGCGCCGCGCTCGGCCATGCGGTTGGCCAGTTCCTGGACGGTGATGACTTCCGGCAGCACGACGTCGCGGGTGACCTTCGCCGTCTCCTGACGGCTCATCTGACGCAGGCGTTCACGTTCGCGGGCACGGCGCACCGCGGCCAGCGACCGGGTGCGGTCACCGCCGTCGTCGCTGAGCGCCTGCGAGACGGTCAGCTTGGTGCCCTTGCGGCGGTCGGCGCCGGCGGGAGCCTTGGCGGCAGGACGGGCGGGAGCGGCCTTGGCCGGAGCGCCACCACGACCGCCCTTGCGGCGGTTGTCGTCCTCTTCCTCGACGGCGCGGGGGGCCGGAGCACCGGCACCCGGCAGCGTGCGGCCGGGTGCGGCTTCGGCGGCGGGACGGGCAGAGGCACCACCGGGGCGCTGGTCGCCGGCCGGACGGGCACCGGCCGGACGCGCGCCCTCACGGCCCGCACCGTCTCGGCCGCCATCGCGGCGGGGCGCCGGTTCGGCGTCACGGCGCTTGGCGTCTTCGGCTTCCTTGCGCTTGGCCTCTTCCTCCTTGCGGCGGCGTTCGGCCTCTTCGGCGACCTTGCGATCTGCTTCCTGGATGGCGCGCATCTCGTCCAGCTCGCGCTGGCGCAAGGTCTCGGCATCCAGAATGATCGGTGGCATTTCCGGCGCGGTCTGGGCCGGGGCTTCTGCGGCGGCCGGAGCGGCGGCTTCGGAGGGGGCGGCCGGAGCGGCTTCAGGCTCCTCGGCGGCGCGGGCGGCGGCCTCGGCGGCGCGCGCTTCGGCGCGGACCGCTTCTTCCTCGGCCTCGATCCGGCGCTGTTCCTCGAACGCCGCGGCGCCGCGAAGCGCACGCAGGCGCGATTCCAGCTCCTCGCGGGTCAACTGGCGCCCGGCAGGGGCACCGCCGCCGCGGGGCCGTTGGCCCTGCGCACCGCGCATGGGCAGGCCCTGGGCAGCTTGACGCGCGGCGGCGCCGCCGTCGGCGACACCGGGCACGGCGCCCTTTTCAACATGACGCTTGCGCTTGACCTCTACGGTCACCGCTTTTGACCGGCCATGGGAGAAGCTCTGCCGGACCTGGGTCTCGACCGGCTTCTTCGACTCCAGCTTTCCTTTGCTGGCGCCGGTTAGGTGCAAGACTTTCTTCTGGTCCTGGTCGTTGCTGTCGGTCATCGGTTCCCGAATGGTCAGACGTTACATCGCAGGCCGGCCGGCCGTATCGCCGACTCCCAAGCCCTTATCAGAATCCTGGTGCGCATCCCGGTCCCCTTGGGGACCTTTCAGGTCCAGGTGCCCCTGGGGACCTTTCAGCCCCCGCAAGCGTGCCGCTTCGCGGACCAGCCCAGCGGCCAGCCTGCCTCGCGCCACCACGGCATGCACCGCGTGATCACGCCCGAGCGCCGCGGCCAAGGCCGAGGACTCGAACAGGTCGATCACCGGCAGCGACGGCGCGAGCGCCGTCACCTTGCCGCGCTGGTCCAGCGAGCCGTCCGCGGCTTCGACCAGCAGGGCCGGCGGGGGACCCGCACGGCCGACCTGGTTGGCCCTCAACGCCTCGCGCACCTTCTCGTATCCCGCCAGAACGTGGCCGGC
This sequence comes from Azospirillum sp. Sh1, assembly GCF_008365135.1. NCBI lineage: Bacteria > Pseudomonadati > Pseudomonadota > Alphaproteobacteria > Rhodospirillales > Azospirillaceae > Azospirillum > Azospirillum sp. Sh1. The sequence continues at coordinate 107,564 of NZ_VTTK01000013.1, forward strand.
ACGGCGGGCAAGGCCCAACGCGTGCAGACAACGCCGTTCCAGCAGCCGTTCCAGCCTTTCGGCCAGATCGGGCGGTACTTTCACCGCCCGTCGGGCCGCCTTGGCGAAAACGGATTTCCCCATGGCTTTCGCCAGGGCATCCCTGTCGGCCGTGACCCAAAGGCCGCGACCGGGCAGATTTTCCTCCAGGTCCGGCACCACCTCGCCGTCGGGGCCGATCACGAAACGGATCATGCCCTCTTTCGGCCCGACCGTACCCGACGCGATGCAGCGGCGCAGAGGCCCCTTCTCGTCGTCGGCCGGCAGGTGGTCCGTCCCGGCACCGTCATCCGGTGCCAATTCCTGATCCGGCACCGCATCCGCGGCGGCGGTCGGTGTCCGTTCGTCGTTCCGTTCGGTCATCCGATCGTCATCCGCTCGCGCGGTCCCGAATAATCGTTCCTGTCGGGCGCAGTTCCAACCGGCATTGCTGCCGGTCAGGCCTGCGCGCCCTGACCACCGGCGCTGCCATCTGCCGCAGGGGCCGTGGCGGCGCCGTTCTGTTCCTCACCCTCGAACCAGTGGGCGCGCGCGGCCATGATGATCGCGTTCGCTTCCTCTTCGGTGGGAGCGTCCTTGGCGCCGTCCTTGCTCAGGATCTCCACCAGCTCGTCGCCGGCCAGATCGGCCAGGTCGTCCAGCGTCTTCACACCGTTCTCGCCGAGCTTCACCAGCTGCGTGGCGGTGAAGCCGGTCAGTTCGGCGACGATGTCCTCGACGCCCAGTTCCAGGCGGCGCTCGTTGGCCTGCTCGTCCTGCACTTCCAGGAAGGCGAGGGCGCGCTGCTTCAGCTCGTCGGCGACCGACTCGTCGAAGCCTTCGATCTCGGCCAGTTCCTCGGTCTCGACGAAGGCGATCTCCTCGACCGAGGTGAAGCCTTCGGCGACCAGAAGGTGGGCAATCACGTCGTCGACGTCCAGGGCCTGCATGAACAGGGCGGAGCGGTTGTGGATTTCCTCCGACCGGCGCTCCGACTCTTCCTGTTCGGTCAGGATGTCGATGTCCCAGCCGGTCAGCATCGAGGCGAGGCGCACGTTCTGGCCGCGGCGGCCGATGGCCAGCGACAGCTGGTCGTCGGGCACCACCACCTCGATGCGGCGGTTGTCGTCGTCGAGCACGACCTTGGCGACCTCGGCGGGGGCGAGCGCGTTGACGACAAAGGTCGCCGCCTCGCCCGACCACGGGATGATGTCGATCTTCTCGCCCTGCAACTCGCCGACGACCGCCTGGACGCGGCTGCCGCGCATGCCGACGCAGGCGCCGACCGGGTCGATGGAGCTGTCGTTGCTGTGCACGGCGATCTTGGCGCGCGACCCCGGATCACGGGCGACCGCCCGGATCTCGATGATGCCGTCGTAGATCTCCGGCACTTCCTGGGCGAACAGCTTCGCCATGAACATGGGATGCGTGCGCGACAGGAAGATCTGGGGCCCGCGCGGTTCCTCGCGGACATCGAAGATATAGGCGCGGACGCGGTCGCCGTTCTTGAAATGCTCGCGCGGCAGCAGTTCGTCGCGGCGCAGGATCGCTTCGGCGCGGCCCAGGTCGACGGTGACGTTGCCGTATTCGACGCGCTTGACCAGACCGTTGACGATCTCGCCGTTGCGGTCCTTGTACTCGTTGAACTGGCGCTTGCGCTCGGCGTCGCGCACCTTCTGCACGATCACCTGCTTGGCGGTCTGGGCGGCGATGCGGCCGAAATCGATCGGCGGCAGCGGGTCGACCAGGAAATCGCCGATCTTGGCGCCGGGCTTGCGGCGCTGGGCGTAGGGCAGGGTGACCTGCGTCGCCTCGTTCTCCACCGCCTCGACCACCTCCAGGTGACGGGTCAGATGGATGTCGCCGGTCTTGCGGTCGATGCGGGCGCGGATGTCGTGCTCGTGGCCGTACTTGGAGCGGCCGGCCTTCTGAATCGCCTGCTCCATCGCCTCCAGGACTTCGTCCCGGTCGATGTTCTTTTCGCGGGCGACCGCGTCAGCGACTTGCAGCAGTTCCATCCGTTACACTTCCTGAGTCGGTCTTGTGTGATGCCGGTCTTGCGTGATGTCCGGTCGGGTCGGCGGGGTGGGGGCAGGCAATCTGGGCCAGGCGATCCGATGGCGCGTCCTGATGGACGGGTCCGTCAGTTCGGCAGGTCCTCCTGCTGCTCCTGGCTGGCGCGGATCAGCTCGTCCGTCAGCACCAGCTTGGCGCGCAGGATATTGTCGAACTCCAGCCGGGCGGCTCCCTGTTCGGTGTCGATGCACACGAGGCCGTCCTCGACGCCCTTCAGCATGCCCTTGAAGCGCTTGCGGCCATCGATGGCCATGCGGCTTTCCAGCCGGGCTTCGAAGCCGGCGAAGCGCTCGAAATCCTTGAGCCGGGTCAGCGGCCGGTCGATGCCGGGGGAGCTGACTTCCAGCGTGTAAGCCTCGCGGATCGGGTCTTCCACATCCAGCAATGCCGAGACGGAACGGCTGATGTCGGCGCAATCCTCGACGGTCATGGGCGCGCCGTCGGCGCGCTCCGCCATGATCTGGAGGATCGCCCGCTGGCCGCCGGAGATCTGTACGCGCACGACCTCATAGCCCATGGCTTCGACCGACGGCGTGATGATCTGTTCGATGCGGCCTGTAGCGTCCATTCCACCCAACCCAAAGCCTGCGGCCGGGATCGAACCGGACGAGGTTTCCACAACAGAAGGTTCAACAAGCGCGTGCTTCCACACGCTCATAAAAAAATAAGTGGGCAAAAGCCCACCCGCAAAGCGTCTCGCCGGCCCGGTTGCCCGGGCCGCCGATCCGTATGGGTTCTCAGCGGTGAATATAGTCATTCCGTCCGATGCCGCAAGCCTTTTCCGGTCCGATCGCTGTGGTCGGCCGGAATCTCAAGCGGAACGGGTATGCGTCAGCCTCGCGGGCGGCGGACGAACCGCATGAACACCGGCTTGCGGCCGGCGGCGATGGCCTTTTCCTCATAGCGGGTGGCGGGCCAGTCGTCGGGGCGGATGCGCCAGTCCGACGGACGGCGCGCCGTCCATTCGAAATCGGGATGCTTCACCGTGTGTTCAAGCATCCAGCGCACCAGACCCATGTCGTCGCTGGCCAGACGCAGCTCCGCGCCGTCCTTCAGGACGCGGGCGAGCCGCGGCAGATTCTCCGGCCCGATGAAGCGGCGGTCGGCGTGGCGCTTCTTCGGCCAGGGGTCGGCGAACAGCACGAAGGCGCGGCCGATGGAGGCGTCGGGCAGGGCGTCCAGCAACGGCCGGGCGTCGTCGGGCTGGATGCGCACATTCCGCAGATCGTCGTCATCGACCATGCCCAGCAGGCCGGCGATGCCGTTGAGGAAGGGTTCCGCGCCGATGAAGCCGACATCCGGATGGTGCCCGGCCTGCCAGGCGAGGTGATGGCCCATGCCGAACCCGACCTCCAGCCAGACCTCCCGTTTCGGGTCGTCGAACAGGCCGGCGGGGTCCAGCCGGTCGCCGGGCTGCGGCAGCGTGATCTGGAGCTGCGGCAGCAGAACGTCGATCAGTTCCGTCCGGCGCTTGCGCAACGGCCGGCCCTTGCGGCGCCCGAACAGGCGGTTGGAGCTTTCGGAGAGGGGGCCGGAGGTGCTGTCGTCGGTCATGTCGGAACGCTGTATCGGGAAGGGGATTGGCCTCAAAAGAAAGCAGGGGCCGTTGCCAGCCCCTGCCGTCCATCCGCCTTGCGGCGGGTCCTATGGTGCGAACGCGCTTTTACAGGAGGGCGCTGCGCAGGTCGCCGACCAGATCGGTCTTCTCCCACGAGAAGCCGCCGTCCACCTCCGGCTCGCGGCCGAAATGGCCATAGGCGGCGGTGCGGGCGTAGATCGGCTTGTTCAGGCCCAGATGCGTGCGGATGCCGCGCGGGGACAGGTCCACCAGCTGCTGCAGCACGTCGGACAGGCGATCCTCGTCGACGTTGCCGGTGCCGTGGGTGTCGACATAGACCGACAGCGGCTTCGACACGCCGATGGCGTAGGAGACCTGGATCGTGCACTTCTCCGCCAGCTCCGCCGCGACGACGTTCTTGGCGAGATAGCGGGCGGCGTAGGCGGCGGAACGGTCGACCTTCGTCGGGTCCTTGCCCGAGAAGGCGCCGCCGCCGTGCGGAGCGGCACCGCCGTAGGTGTCGACGATGATCTTGCGGCCGGTCAGGCCGGCGTCACCGTCCGGGCCGCCGATGACGAAGCGGCCGGTCGGGTTGACGTACAGGTGCTTCGGGTCGCACATCCAGCCTTCCGGCAGGCAGTTGACGATGTGCGGCAGGACGATCTCGCGCACGGCGTCCTGGTCCAGCCCCTCGGCATGCTGGGTCGACAGCACGATGGCGGTGGCGCGGGTCGGGCGGCCGTCGATGTACTGCAGGGTGACCTGGCTCTTGGCGTCCGGGCCCAGCTGCGGGGCGGCGCCGGAATGGCGCGCCTCGGCCAGCGACTTCAGGATGGCGTGGCTGTAGTAGATCGGGGCCGGCATCAGGGCCGGGGTCTCGCGGCAGGCATAGCCGAACATGATGCCCTGGTCGCCGGCACCCTCGTCCTTGTTGCCGGCGGCGTCGACACCGACGGCGATGTCGGCGGACTGGGAGTGGACGAAGCACTTGACGTCCATCTTCTCCCAATGGAAGCCGTCCTGCTCGTAGCCGATGTCCTTCACCGCGGCGCGGGCGACTTCGACCAACTGGTCGGCCTTGATGGTGTCGGGGCCGCGCACCTCACCGGCCAGGACGACCTGGTTGGTGGTCGCCAGCGTCTCGACGGCCACGCGGGCCTGCGGGTCGTGCGAAAGATAAAGATCGACGATGGCGTCGGAAATGCGGTCGCAGACCTTGTCGGGATGACCTTCCGACACGGACTCGCTGGTGAAGACGTAGTTCAGCTTTGCCACGGGAAACCTCGGCATTCGGCGGCACGCTATTTCATGAGCCGAAACGGCAGACCGGTACAGCGGCCGCAGACACCGATCCAAAACGGGTTGTGACAAGGAATTCAGCCGGGGTCAAGAAATCTACCGGCGGTAGGGCCCCGGACCGATTATCGCAGGCACCGCACGAAGGGGGAGCACGGTCGAGCCCGTGCCATCCCCGTTCGGTGGGTATCACATGCCGTGTGGCAACCGGCAGGAGTTACCTGACGGCGTTACTCCGCGGCTTCCGCAACGGCGGCGCTGGCCACTGCCTTGGTCAGTTCGAACAGACGCTTGCGCACCGACGGATCGCTGATCTTGTAGTAGGCGCGGACCAGCTCCAGCGTCTCGCGCTTGGCCATCGGATCGGGCTCGTAGGTGCTGGCGGAGCGCTCTTCGGTCGCACCGGACTCGTCTTCGTCGTCGACGCGGGCGGCAGCCGCTTCGGCCGGCATGTCGTCGAAGAAGAAGGAGACCGGCACATCGAGGACGCGGCTGAGGTCGAACAGACGCGACGCGCCGATGCGGTTGGCGCCGCGCTCGTACTTCTGCACCTGCTGGAAGGTCAGGCCGATCGCCTCGCCGAGCTTCTCCTGGCTCATGCCGAGAAGCGTGCGGCGAAGACGGACGCGGGATCCGACATGGACATCGATGGGATTCGGCTTTCCGGTCTTCGGACGGCCGGCACCCGCACGGCGCCCGCGCGGCGCCCCAGTTTCAGTCTGCATCTCGTTTATCCCTGCAACGGTTGTGCAACCTAGTTACGACATATCCACGTATGCAGTCAAGCCCGCTCCGGTCAAGCCGGTTACACGAAATTGTTCTGCCTGTGGCGGACGGATTGCCCGTATTGCTGCGTCACCGGTGATATCGCGAGGCCAAGGCCGCCATGAAACAGCCTAGAAGCACTATGCCGAAAATCCAGTCTCCCATGCGGGCATAGGCTGTGACGCCATCAGGCGCTTTCGGCAACGTGGTATCGATGAAGCCACGCTCACCCAGACCGAGCAATTGTTGCACACGACCGTAGGAGTCGACCACCCCGGATATTCCCGTATTCGCCACCCGGACGAGGGGCAGCCCTTCCTCCACCGCACGGACCTGATTGATCGCGAAATGCTGGTGCGGGCCGGCGGTGCGTCCATACCAGGCATCGTTGGTCAGGTTCAGCAGCCAGTGCGGCCGGTCCGCGGTGTCGACCACGGCGCCGGGGAAGATGCTCTCATAGCAGATCAGCGGACTGAAGGACGGCAGGCCGGCCAGATGATCCCCCAGATGGAGGGTGCGCGGACCGGGGCCCGCCGAGAACTCCGCCCCGTTGCCGGCGATGGCACCGACGGGCAGCCATTGCCGCAGCGGCATGTACTCGCCGAAGGGCACGAGGTGGAACTTGTCGTAGTCGGCAACCGCCGCACCGCTGCCGTCCACCGCCACCATGCCGTTGAAATACCGACGCTCGTCGTCCGCGCCGGCCGTCGTGCGCGGTGCCCCGGTGATCAGCAGACCGCCCGGCGGGATGACGGAGGCCATTGCCTGGCGCACCCGCGCATCTTCCTCGACGAAGAATGGGACGGCGGTTTCCGGCCAGATGATGACGTTGGGCGGCGGGGCCGACGGATCGGCCGGCGGGGCGGCGGACAGGGCAAGGTGGCTCTGGAAATTCTGCACCCGTTCGGCCGGCGCCCATTTCAGCCGCTGGTCGATCGCCGCCTGGACCAACCGCAGCCGGACGCCCGGCACCGGCTCGTCCACCGCGCCGGCCAGCCTCCAGGCGCCCCAGCCGCCCAGCGCCGCCAGCAGCGCCAGCCCGGCGGCGACGCCGGCCCAGGCGCGGCGCGGCGTGGTGTCGCGGTCGGGCAGGGTGGCGGGCAGGCTGGCCACCAGCACCGTCACCAGGGTCAGGCCGTAGATGCCGACCAGCGAGGCGGTCTGCAGCACCGGCAGAACCCCGACCCAGCCATAGCCGATCAGGTTCCAGGGAAAGCCGGTGAAGACATGGCCGCGCAGCCATTCCCACAGGCACCAACAGGCGGCGAACAGCAACGGCCGTCCCAGCCCGACGCCGAAGCCGCGCCGGCGCAGCAGATGGAAGGTCAGGGTGGCGCCGCCGCTGAACATCGCCAGCAGGATCGGCAGACCGACGGCCGACAGTGGCAGGGCCCACCAGAAGCGCTCGATATCGGTGAACAGCGCGGCGCTGATCCAATAGAGCCCCAGCAGGTGATGGCCGAAGCCGAAGAACCAGCCGACGGCGAAGGCGCCCTTCTTCGTCTCAACCCCGTCGAGCAGCCAGATCAGGCCTGGAAAGGCGACCAGCAGCACCGGTATCAGATCGGCCGGCGGCACCGCCAGCGTGGCGAGCCCGCCCAGCAGCGCCGCGGCAGCCAGCCGGCGCCAGCCGGTCAACGCGGCCAGCCGCGCGGAAACACGGCCCAGCCGGGCGGGGACGGGCAGCGCATCGGTGACGGTCAAGACGGGAAACTCCGGCAGCGGCAAGGAATGGCGGGCGGCGCCATAGGTAATGCGGCCGGACGGGGGCGCCAAGGCTGTTGTGGGCGGGGCTGTGTTGTGGGGGTGGGGGAGAGGCATCAGCCCCCCACCCCGATCCTCACGCCGTCTCCGCCAGCTCGGAACTGTTGGCCGGGACGTTGTGGACGCGCAGGCGCTTCAGGCGGCGGGAGTCGGCGTCGACGATCTCGAACTCCAGGCCCGAGGGATGGATCAGCCGCTCGCCCAGCCCCGGCACGCGGCCGGCGATGGAAACGACCAGACCGCCCAGCGTGTCGATGTCCTCGCGCTCCTCCTCGGACAGGACCGGGCCGACGCGGTGCTCGAAATCCTCGATGGGCAGGCGGGCGTCGGCGATCAGGCTGCCGTCGGGGCGCTCGACCAGACGCGGCGCCGCGGTCTCGTCATGCTCGTCCTCGATCTCGCCGACGATCTCCTCCACCAGATCCTCGATGGTGACGAGGCCGTCGATGCCACCGAACTCGTCCACCACCAGCGCCATGTGCTGGCGGGTCTGGCGCATCTGCACCAGCAGGTCGAGCACATGCATGGAGGGGGCGACGATCTTCGCCTCGCGGATGATGCCGGTCAGGTCCGGCTTCTGGCGCAGTCCTTCGGCGGAGACGGCCTGCCTGGCCATCAGGGTCATCACATCCTTGATGTGGATGATGCCGACCACGTCGTCCAGGGTCTCGCGGAACACCGGCAGGCGGGAATGGCCTTCCTCGGCGACGCGCTGGACCAGGGCGGGGAAGGGGGTGTCGATGTCGACGGCGATGATGTCGGCACGCGGCACCATGACGTCGGCGACTGTGCGGTCGCGCAGCTTCAGGATGTTGGTCAGCAGCGCCCGCTCGCCGGCGCCCAGCGAATCCTCGCCGTCCTCGCTCGCGGCATCGTCCAGGCCGGAGATCAGCTCTTCGATCGTGCCGCGCAGGGAATTGTCCTCGCGGCCGCCCCAGACGGTGCGGAGCCACCCCTTGAACAGGTGGCCCAGGGAATGGTCTTCGGCCCCGTGGTCATCACGGGGCGTGCGACTGTCGGATATCTCGCTCATCGGTCCGGCGGTTGGTGGTTGGCGGCATAGGGGTCGGCGATTCCGAGCGTGGCGAGCAGCCGGGTTTCCAGCGCCTCCATCTCCTCGGCCTCGTCGTCCGTCTCGTGATCATAACCCAGCAGATGCAGAACACCATGCATCACAAGGTGAGTCATGTGGTCTTTGAAGCTTTTCCCCTGTTCGGACGCCTCGCGGGCGACCGTTTCATAGGCGAGGATGACGTCGCCCAGCATCACCGGCACGCCGTCCTGCGCTTCCGGCTCCTCCGCCTCGGTCAGGGCGAAGGACAGGACGTTCGTCGGCTTGTCCTTGCCGCGATACTCGCGGTTCAGCCTGTGGACCAGGGCGTCGTCGGCCAGCACGACCGACAGCTCGGCCGGGCCTTCCTCGTCGTCATAGGCCGCACCCAGGGCGGCGAGCGCCGCGCGCTCCGCCAGCCACTCGGCATCCTCGGCCCAGTCGCCGGCTTCACGTGAAACAGTGACGTCGACCGCGCTGGTCATTCCGGATCTCCAACGATACCGGCCTCGCGGTCGTTCGTTCCGGGTTCGGAACCGGCACGGCGGGCCTGCTTGCGCGCCGCCTCGCGGGCATCGGCCTGGTCATAGGCGCGGATGATGCGGGCGACCATCGGGTGGCGGACGACGTCGGCGTCGGTGAAGCGGACGAAGCGCACGCCCTCCACCCCGCGCAGGATGTCCAGCGCGTCGCGCAGGCCAGACCGGGTGCCCGACGGCAGGTCGATCTGCGAGATGTCGCCGGTGATGACCATCCGCCCGCCTTCGCCCAGACGGGTCAGGAACATCTTCATCTGCATCGGCGTGGTGTTCTGCGCCTCGTCCAGGATGACGAAGGCGTTGCCCAGCGTCCGGCCGCGCATGAAGGCCAACGGCGCGATCTCGATCTCGCCGGACTCCAGCCGCTTCTTCACCTGTTCGGCCGGCAGCATGTCGTGCAGCGCGTCGTAGAGCGGACGCAGGTAAGGATCGACCTTCTCCTTCAGGTCGCCGGGCAGGAAACCCAGCCGCTCCCCCGCCTCGACCGCCGGGCGCGACAGCACGATGCGGTCGACCTGACCGGTGGTCAGCAAGGCCACCGCCTGCGCCACCGCCAGATAGGTCTTGCCGGTGCCGGCCGGGCCGAGCCCGAAGACCAGCTCGCTCTCCGCCAGGGCTTGCAGATAGGCGGCCTGGGTGGGGGAACGCGGGGTGATCGGGCCGCGCCGGCGGGTGCGCAGCGCAATCTCGGCGCGGGTGATGGTCGCCTGCGGGCCGGGGGCGCGGGGCTCCTCACTGGTCGCCACGCCGGCGAAACCGGGATCGGCGGCCGCCATGCGGACGGCGCCGTCGACCTCGCCGCCGTCGATGGTCTGGCCGCGGGTCAGTCGCAGGTACAGGCCGTTCAGCGCCGACTGGGCCGTTTCGGCGGCATCGGACGGGCCGGAGATGGTCAGGGTGTTGCCGCGGGAAATCAGCGACACGCCGAGAAGGGATTCGATGCGGGCGAGGTGGCGGTCATGCTCCCCGTACAGCATCGGCAGAAGCCGGTTGTCATCGAATTGAACGTCGATACGCCGTTCGGGCAGACCGTTCAAGCGCTTGCCTCCAAGGTTACGGCAGGCTGGAAGGAAGAGGCGGTGGTGTATTCACCCGTCACCACGGTGCCGGCGAGGCTGTTGGCCAGCGCCGCATCGACCCGCACTTCGACGATGCGGCCGAGCAGCCGTTCGTTCGCCTCGGCATGGACCGACTGCATCCACGGGCTGCGGCCCAGCAGCTGGCCGTCGCGGCGTCCGATGCGGTCGAACAGGACCGGCACGCTGCGGCCGATGAAGCTGTGGTTGAAGGCGACCTGCTGGGCGTTCAACAGCTGGTGCAGAGCCGCCAGGCGGGATTCCTTCACATCTTCGGGCACCTGGGATCCCTCGACCGAGGCCGGGGTGCCCGGACGCGGGCTGTATTTGAAGGAATAGGCCTGGGCATAGCCGATGTCGGTGACCAGCTTCAGCGTCGCGGCGAAATCGGCGTCGGTCTCACCGGGGAAGCCGACGATGAAGTCGCCGGACATCGCCAGATCGGGCTTGGCGTCGCGCAGCCGGTCGACCAGACGGCGGTAATCGTCGGCGGTGTGCTTGCGGTTCATCGCCGCCAGGATACGGTCGGACCCCGCCTGCACCGGCAGATGCAGGTAGGGCATCAGCTGCGGCACCTCGGCATGGGCGCGGATCAGGTCGTCGGCCATGTCGCGCGGGTGCGAGGTGGTGTAGCGGATGCGCTCCAGCCCATCGATCTCCGCCAATTGGCGGATCAGCCGGCCGAGACCCCAGGTGGTGCCGTCCGGCCCGTCGCCATGCCAGGCGTTGACGTTCTGGCCCAGCAGGTTGATCTCGCGCGTGCCGCCGGCGACCAGCCGTTTCGCTTCCGCAATGATCTGGTCGGCGGGGCGGGAGAACTCGGCGCCGCGGGTGTAGGGCACGACGCAGAAGGTGCAGAACTTGTCGCAGCCCTCCTGCACCGCCAGGAAGGCGGACACGCCCTGGCTGCCGGCTTCCTCCGGCAGGAAGTCGAACTTGGATTCGGCTGGGAAATCAGTGTTCAGCACGCTGCCGGCGGCGCGGCTGGCCTTCGCCACCATCTCCGGCAGGGTGTGGTAGGTCTGCGGGCCGAAGACCATGTCGACGAAGGGCGCGCGGGCGACGATCTCCTCGCCTTCGGCCTGGGCGACGCAGCCGGCGACCGCCAGGATCATCCGGCCGTCCTCGGCCTCCGCCTTGCGGTCCTTCATCTGGCGCAGCCGGCCCAGTTCGGAAAAGACCTTCTCGGCCGCCTTTTCGCGGATGTGGCAGGTGTTCAGGATCACCATGTCGGCGCCGTCCGGCTCATCGACCGGTTGGTAGCCCAGCGGTGCCAGGACGTCCGCCATCCGGGCGGAGTCGTACACGTTCATCTGGCAGCCCCAGGTCTTGATGAACAGCTTCTTGGTCAACCCGCACCCTTCCGCTCAGAACAAAAACGAATAGCGCGCTCACGATGCTGCGTGGCGCGCGGCACGCCGTCCGTCCGGCGTCGCTCCTGAAAAGATGGTATCGCGTGTGGGGCGAATCGAGTCAATCCCGCTTCGCCCCACCCATGTTTGCAAGCTTACGCTTTCCGCACTTCGGACCAAGGGCCGGAATGGTCACGCCGCGCCGGCCTGCAAGCCGTCGCGCCAGAACCAGTCGGTCCTGCGCACGCGGTCAGTCCAAAGTCGCTCCGCCGCCGTCCGGCTGAACAGGGCGCTGAAAGGGACGGGGGTGTCTCCCGCCAGGACGGGCGCGTTCGCAGCCGGGGCGGCCAGCACCGAGGCCATCACCGGCGTGGCGCCGATGGCGACCTCCTGCGCGTCCGCCTGTTCCGGCTTGCCGATCATGCCGGCGGCGGCGGCCAGCGAGCCTTCGACCAGTTCCAGGCCCAGCAGCCGGTTCATGTCGACCGGACCGGGCATCTGCATGCCCAGGGTCAGGGCGCGGGAGAAGCCGAACCGCTCGTAATAGGGGGCGTCGCCGACCAGGATCACCGACTTGTGGCCCAGCGCCACCGCCTTGTTCAGGCTCATCCGGATCATCTTGCTGCCCAGCCCGCTGCCCTGCAGATGGGCGGCGACCGCGATGGGGCCGAGCAGGATGGACTGGGTGGTGCCGCCGACCAGGATCGGCCAGTAGCGGATGGTGCCCACCACCACCTCGCGCCCATGCTCGTCATGCTCGATGGCGACGAGGTTCAGGGCGGGGATGGACTCGACACCGTCCCGCAGCCGGTAGGCGGTCTTGGCAAAGCGGTCGGGACCGAAGGAGGCGTCCAGCAGGGCTTCGATGGCGGCGGCGTGCTTCGGCTCTTCGACGGTGATGATCATGCGTGGGGCTCCCGGCGGGAAGAAAGTCTTCTCAGAAGGCTTTTGGAGGGCGGATCGCGCCGCCGCCGGAAGGCCGGGGGTGTCAGGTCCCCGTTGTGCCTTTGGCGTTCGCACGCGACCCAAGGACGGCCGCAACCGCGATGCGCGGTGCGAGGCTCCGTCGTCGGATGCGAAGGACGTGCGAACGAGACATGGACAAGGCTCTTCGGCCGTTGCTGGGACTTGCGCATATATCATCGTCTCCCCCCTGTCGCAAGACCATGCAGACCCGGTGACTGCGCATGACTGTGTCCATCCCAGTGCGGGCATGTCGCATCATTGTCCGGCCGCGTTCTGGACAGTGCGGAGAGGGGACTTTATCCTGCGCTGAACCGCCGCCCGGCCCCCCGGAACCCCCAGCCGGAACCCCCAGCCGCCGGCCCGTTTTTCGGCCGGCGCCGTTCATCGGACCGCCCGCCATGTACACCGCCATCACCCACGACATCCGCGTCACCGTCCAGCCCGTTTTCCTGGAAGACCAGTCGGCTCCGGCAGAGGGGCGCTTCGTCTGGGCCTATCACGTCCGCATCGAGAACGAAGGCAGCGAGACGGTGCAGCTGCGCACCCGCCACTGGCGCATCACCGACGCCATGGGCCGCGTGCAGGAGGTGCGGGGCCCCGGCGTGGTCGGCGAGCAGCCGGTGTTGGAGCCGGGCGACCATTTCGAATACACCAGCGGCACCCCGCTCGGCACGCCGTCCGGCATCATGGCCGGCACCTATGGCATGGAGGGGGAGGACGGGCGCGCCTTCGACGTGACCATCCCGGCCTTCTCGCTGGACAGTCCGCACCAGCCGATGCAGCTGAACTGATCCAGGATCGGACCGTGGACAAATAATACAATGGAATGTGTGTGGATATCTGGGGAAATTAACACGCGCCTTTGACAATCCGCATGGCTGTCCGTACTTTGTCCATCGCTTGACGGTCATAGGTCGGACCCTATCTACGGACTTGCGAATGGCGCCAGGAGACGAAAACCGGGCGGAAACGGAAAGGCGGGCATCGCCGCTCCGTTTATTGATAGCTCCTTTTCGTCTTACGAGCCGTTCGGTTGATCCGCCGAGGCATCGGCTCCGTACTGACGCCAGACACGATGGGCGTGTTGCGCGACGGCCGTCGGATTGCGGTCCTCGGCTTCGCGCAGGGTGTTTCCCAGTTATGGAAAGGATGTTCCCGTGACGGCTACCAAGACCCCGCACGCCAAGCCCCCGGTCGCCGACAACGTGCTTCGCGGCCCCGGCCTGTCCCGGCCCGACGCCGTCGCCCGTCCGTCCCGCACCGAGGCGGAAGAGGCCGTGCGCACCCTGATCCGCTGGGCCGGCGACGACCCGGCGCGCGAAGGGCTGGTCGGCACGCCGGACCGCGTCGTCCGTTCCTATGAGGAATTCTTCGCCGGCTACGGCATCGACCCGGTCGAGATCCTTTCGCGCACCTTCGAGGAGACCGACGGCTACGACGAGATGGTCGTTCTGCGCGACATCCGGGTGGAGTCCTACTGCGAGCACCACATGGTGCCGATCATCGGCAAGGCGCATGTCGCCTATCTGCCGCGCCGGCGCGTCGTCGGCATCTCCAAGCTGGCGCGCCTCGTCGAGGCCTATGGCAAGCGCCTGCAGATCCAGGAGAAGATGACGGCGCAGATCGCCAACACCATCGACGAGGTCCTGCAGCCCGAGGGCGTCGCCGTGGTGGTGGAGGCGCAGCACCAGTGCATGACCACCCGCGGCGTCCACAAGACCGGCGTGACCATGGTGACCAGCCGCATGCTGGGCGCCTTCCGCACCGATCCGTCGACCCGCCGCGAATTCCTGACGATGATCGGCAACCCGTCCTCGCGCGGGATGGAGTGAGGTCCAGAGGGCTTTACACCCATAACGCCGCCTGCCAAGCTCCCGCCGCACTTTGTCAGTGAGCGGTGTGGAATTCGGGGTGTGGAGCATGGCAGCGAAGGTGACCCCGGCGGTCAATGCGGCGAAGGCGGCTGGCGTCGCCTTCCGGCTGATGGAGTATGAGTACGATCCGTCGGCCGACGCCATCGGACTGCATGCGGCCGAATCGCTGGGGCTCGACCCCGCCATCGTCTACAAGACCCTGATCGTCCAGCTGGAGCCCAAGGCGCTGGCCTGCGCCGTGATTCCGGTCGCGGCCAAGCTGGATTTGAAGGCCATCGCCGCGGCGGCCAAGGCGAAGAAGGCCGATCTCGCCGACCCGGCGCTGGCGGAAAAGACCACGGGCTTCCTGGTCGGCGGCATCAGCCCGCTGGGCCAGAAGAAGGCGCTGCCGACCTTCATCGACTCGAGCGCTGAAGCGCTGCCGGAAATGGTGGTGAATGGCGGCCGGCGCGGCCTGCAGATCGTGCTGGCCCCGGCCGATCTGGCGACGGCGACGAAGGCGACGGTCTGCGCCATCGTCGCGCACTGAACGCCGCGAACCGAATAAGCTGCGGGCGGAAGTGGTGACCCCGGCAGGACTCGAACCTGCTGCCTCAAGTTTAGGAAACTCGCGCTCTATCCTGATGAGCTACGGGGCCACTTGCGCCGCACCTTAACGGTTTCGCCCGCAAGGTGAAAGTGGCTTTTGGTGAATGTGCCGCTTCGCCGTATCAATCGGAATAGCGTTCCTCCAGCCATGGATCGGCGTGGTTGTTGTAGCCGCGGACCTCCCAATAGCCCTTGCGGTCTCCGGCCAGCAGTTCGATCCGCTTCACCCACTTGGCGCTCTTCCAGAAATACAGCTTGGGCAGCACGATCCGCACCGGGCCGCCATGGTCGCGGCTGATCGGCTGGCCTTCCCAGGTGGTGGCGAGCAGAACGCCGTCGTCGTCGAAGTCGGACAGGGCGACGTTGGTGGTGTAGCCGTCGAAGGAATGGAAGACGACGAAACGCGCCTCCGGCTTCGGCCGCGCCAGCTCCAGCAGGCGGCGGGCGCTGACGCCCTCCCACCGGTTGTCGTAGCGCGACCAGGTGGTGACGCAATGGATGTCGGAGACGAAGCTGTCCTGCGGCTGGGCCTGGAAATCCTCCCAGGTCCAGGACAGCGGGTTCTCCACCAGCCCGTCGACGGCGAGCGTCCAATTCGCCGTCGTCACCTTCGGCGTGATGCCGAGGTCGAGCACCGGCCAGTCGGTCACCAGACGCTGGCCGGGCGGCAGCCGGTCGCGCGCCGGGTCGGCGGCTTGTCCGGTCAGCGCGCGGCCGTCGCGCGCCCATTGTTCCTTGGTGGCGACCAGCTTGTCGCGAATGGCGCCGTCCTGCCCGATCCCTTGATCCGGTTCCAATCCGCTGCTTCCGTCCGATCCGGCGGGTGTGTCGTTCATGGCTCGTCCTTTTCTCCGATTCCGGCTTTTCCGGCAGGGGTCCCGCTTAAAAAAGGAACAGACAGTCGGGTTGGCAAGCGGAAGCGGGAGAACTAACTTCCCGAGGCCCGGCATATTGGAGCCACAGTTCCGCGCCAGGGTTCCGCTTTGCCGCCTTTTGCCACCGCTTTCCGAAGACCAGCCGAGTGATTTGCCGATGATCCGGTTCGCAACGCCTGCCGCACCCGCCCTTGCACGGGGCTGGCGTTTGTTCCTGTCCGGCGGCTTCGCCGTCCTGCTGCTCGCGGCTCTGCTCGCCGGAGCGGGGTTGGCGGGATCCGCCGCGCTGGCCGCGTCGCCGGCACCGGCGGCCGCCGCCCCGGCCGCTGCCCCGGCTGCCGGTGCCGCCGCCCCAGCCTCCGCCGCCCCGGTGGTGGTCGATGAGGGGACCGTGCAGCAGCTGGAGGCGCTGGTCGGCACGCTGGAGAACCAGGATGCGCGCACACAGCTGGTCAGCCAGCTGCGCAACCTGATCGCCGCCCAGCGCGGCCTCGCCCAGGCCAAGGAAGCCGAGGGCGAGTCGGCGCTGCCGCAGACCCTCGGCGCCCGCGCGCTCTCCTTCCTGGCGGCGCGGATGGATGTGGTCAGCCGCCAGCTGGTGCAGGTCGCCAACGTCTTCTCCGACCTGCCGGGGGCGCTGTCCTGGGTCCAGCGGCAGGCGCAGGACGACACCGCCCGCGAACGCTGGGTGCAGATCGGCATCCGGTTGGCGATGATCCTCGGCATCGGCGCCGCTGCCGCCCGCGGCATCGGCTGGCTGCTCAGCCGGCCGCGACGGGCGATGGCCGCCCGCCATGTCGGCTCCACCCTGCTGCGCATTCCAATGCTGCTGGGCCGTGCGGTGCTGGAACTGGCGCCGATCCTCGGCTTCATCGTCGTTGCCTACACCATCCTGTCGGTGACGGAGCCGGCGCCGCGCGTGCGGCTGGTGGCGCTGGCGGTGGTGAATGCCACCGTCATCACCCAGGCGCTGCTGATCCTGGTGCGGATGCTGTTCGCGCCCGATGCGCCCAACCTGCGGCTGGTCCACACCAGCGATGCCGGCGCGCGCCGCTGCTATATCTGGTCGCGCCGGCTGATCGCGGTTGCGGTCTACGGCTATTTCCTGGCGGAGGGCGCCTATGTGCTGGGCCTGCCGCTGGGCGCCTACGGCGCGCTGCTGAAGCTGCTGGGCGTGGTGATCGCCGGCATGCTGATCGCACTGATCCTGCAGAACCGGGTCGGCGTCGCCGATTGGATGCGCGGCAACCCGCTGTCGGGCGACGGCGACCCGCTGGCGACCGCCCGCCGCGAGGCGGAAGGGCAGGGGGCGGTCCTGCGCACCGCGCGCCGCCGCTTCGCCGAGATCTGGCACGTCCTTGCCATCCTCTACGTCGTGGTGACGCTGGGCGTGTGGGTGCTGAACGTCTATGGCGGGTTCGAGTATCTGGCCCGCGGCACCGTCGTGACCGTGCTGTCGGTGGTGGTGGCGCGGCTGCTGGTGACCGGGCTGAATCGGACGCTGCGCCGTGGCCTGACGATGAACCGCGAGCTGGCCGGCAACCTGCCGCAGCTCCACACCCGCGCCTTCCACTATCTTCCCATCGTCCAGCGCATCGGCAAGGTCATCATCTGGCTGGTGGCGCTGGGCGTCGCCCTGAACGGCTGGGGCATCGATACGCTGGGGCTGGTGGAATCCACTGCCGGACGCCGCGTCGTCGGCAGCGCCATCTCCATCGGCCTGCTGCTGGCCGGCGCCATCATCGCCTGGGAGGTGGTGAGCGCGCTGATCGAGCATCTGCTGCGCGCCACCGACAAGAACGGTACCCGTATAGAGCGCAGCGCCCGCATGCGCACGCTGCTGCCGCTGCTGCGCAACGCCTTCCTGATCCTGCTGGTGACGATGGTGTCGCTGATCACCCTGTCGGAACTGGGCGTCAACATCGCGCCGCTGCTGGCCGGTGCCGGTGTCGTCGGTCTGGCCATCGGTTTCGGATCGCAGACGCTGGTCAAGGACATCATCACCGGCCTGTTCATCCTGTTCGAGGACACGGTGTCGGTCGGCGACGTGGTGGATGTCGGCGGCGGCCATTCCGGCACGGTGGAGGCGATCTCCATCCGTTCCATCCGCCTGCGTGACGGGGCCGGCGCCGTCCATTCCGTGCCCTTCAGCGCCGTCACCACCGTGAAGAACATGAGCAAGGACTTCTCGGTCACCCTGTTCACCGTCACGGTGTCCAACCGCGAGGATCCCGACCGCATCATCGCCGTGCTGAAGGAGACCGGTGCCGAGGTGCAGGCCCAGCCGCAGTTCGCCGCCGACATCCTGAACCCGCTGGAGGTGCTGGGCGTCGACAAGCTGTCCGACACCGGCATCAACATCCTGGCCCAATTCAAGACCCGCCCGACCCGCCAGTGGGGGGTGACCCGCGAGTTCAACCGGCTGCTGAAGAAGAAGTTCGACGAGCTGGACATCGCCATGCCGACCCAGTCGATGCAGCTGGTCGTCGGCCAGAGCCCGCACGACCGTGCGCTGGCGGAAGCGCTCAGCCAGGGGTCCTGACTGTCGAGGTCCGAACCAAGGGCCAAGCTCCGACTGTCCCGGAAAGGGAACCGCCCGGCTTTGCCGGGCGTTTTCCTTTGTCCGTCCGATGAATCGGAGCCTGCCGCAAAATGCTCAGCGATGCCTTTTCCCGTTTCGCCCGCTGGATGGAGCGTCAATCCGGTCGGCCGGGTGCGTTCGTCACCGCCTTCGCGGTCGTGCTGGTCTGGGGCCTGACCGGGCCGCTTTTCCACTTCTCCGACACATGGCAGCTGGTGATCAACACCGGCACCACCATCGTCACCTTCCTGATGGTGTTCATCATCCAAAACGCCCAGAACCGCGACACCCAGGCCATCCACCTGAAGCTGGACGAACTGATCCGCGTCACCCATTCCGCCCGCAACGGCATGATCGAGCTGGAGGAGATGCCCGACACCGAGTTGGCGAAGGTGAAGCGCAGCTTCGAACACCTCGCCAAGACGGCTGAGTGCCTGGACCACCGCATCGACGAGAAGGTGGAACGCGCGGTCGAACGCGAGGTGGACGAGGAACTGGACGAACGTGGGGTGCCCGATCCTACGGATCGGCGGTAGGAGACGTCAGCCCGCGGGGGCTGGCGGGCAGGGCGGACGGCGCCAGGCGCGCAACGCATCGTCCAGCGCGCGGGCGAAGGTGGAGCGTTCGGCCGGCGACAGGAAGGACCCGACCCCCACCGACTGGCCATGCGAACTCAGCGTGACCTGCCCGGCCGGGCCGCGGCGGTCGTGGTCGGCACGCTCGTCGTGGGTGATCCGCAGCCAATAGGGATGGAAGCACCAGCGGCGCTCCGGCGCCTTCCAGTGCACGCGCTGCACCGTCAGCGCGCTTTCGGTCAGCTGCACCCGCTCGTACTGGCGGGCGGAGCGGTAGCTGACGCGGAAGGCCAGCCACAGCGCCAGCACGTCCAGCCCGCAGAAGGGCACCACCGGCCAGGCGCCATGGGAGACGAAGATGCCGGCGACGATCAGGTTCATCACCACCACCACGCCCATCAGGATCCGGAAGCCGGTGCGGCCCAGGCTTCGGTGCGGATGAAGGATGGCGTCGAAGAACACGCGCACGGCACCGCTTCCGCCGCCGCTCTCCGCAGGGGCGGGGCCGTCGCCGGGCTGGCCATCAGGCTGGGGGCCGCTGATGTCGATGGGCATGGCCGCATCCTAACCCAGCGGAGGCCGGCAAAAAAACCGTGCGGAAGTCGGGGTTATGCCGCCTTGGACACCATCGGCACCGCGCCGCCGTTCAGCACCCAGGCCATGGCGCTGTCCATTCCGGTGAAATCGGCCCCTGATTGACCGGTAGCGGAGAAATTGGCGGCCGGTCCGCCGTCAAGCTCCCCGGCGAGGTCGCCTTCGGCCGGCGTCACCTTGGCCTGGACGAAAATCCGCGCCTGATCGTCGGTGCCGGCCGCGATCATCGCATCGGCCATCACCGAGGCCCAGTTCCAATCGGTCATCACCACCGCGCAGCGCAGTTGGCCGCAGCGTCGCGCCAGCCTCATCAGGGCGACGAGGATCTCCGGCCGGAAACCATCGGCCTCGAAGCGGTCGAACTCGACGAGGCTGCTCCATGGCGTGCCGTGGGCGCCCAGGTTGGCGCATTGCACCTCCACCTGCCGGGCGACGGCGTCGCGCTGCTCCATCGACAGGGTGCCCTGCAACCGGACATGCAGACCCCAGTCCTTTATTTCCACAAGATAAGACGCGCTCATTGCAAAATACCCTTATCCGATCCGAACGCCGCAACCAGGGTGATCCATGGTTCGATTGACGGCGTTCAAACGGTGTCTTGGCAGTCAGCAAATCATACGCCACTGCCGAAGGAGCCGGAAAGCGGTATTCCTGCGACCAAATCTGTTGGATTGACGTCAATTACTCCAATTTTTGTCGCAAATTGCGACGCAACGCTGCAGTTTGGACACTGACTCAAGACTGGGGCTCAAGACCGGCCGCCCTCCGATCGTGACCGCACGTCCGGCCTCTGGCGCAAGCCCGGCCGTTGCGGCTATGGTGGCGGCCATGAAGCCCGCCGCCGTCCAGGAATTCTTCCGCCGCCTGTCCGCCGCCAACCCGGAACCCCGGAGCGAGCTGGAATACGTCAATCCTTACACGCTGCTGGTCGCCGTGGTGCTGTCGGCCCAGGCCACCGATGTCGGCGTGAACAGGGCGACCGGTCCGCTGTTCAAGCTCGTCACCACGCCCCAGCAGATGGTGGCGCTGGGCGAGGAGGGGCTGCGCCAGTACATCAAGACCATCGGCCTGTTCAACACCAAGGCCAAGAACGTCATCCGCCTGTCGGAACTGCTGATCGAACGCCATGGCGGCGAGGTGCCGCGCGACCGCGAGGCGCTGGAACAGCTTCCCGGCGTCGGCCGCAAGACGGCGAACGTCGTCCTGAACGTCGCCTTCGGGGAGGAGACCATCGCGGTCGACACCCATATCTTCCGCGTCGGCAACCGGACTGGCCTTGCTCCCGGCAAGACGCCGGACGCGGTGGAGGCGAAGCTGCTGAAGGCGGTGCCGAAGCTGTACCGCCGCCACGCCCACCATTGGCTGATCCTGCACGGCCGCTATGTCTGCAAGGCGCGCAAGCCCGACTGCCCGATCTGCCCGGTCGCCGACCTCTGCGGCTTCAAGGACAAGATCATCGCCTGATCCTTGACGGGAAACGCAAAACGCCCGGCATGGCGGAAGCCGGCCGGGCGTTGATTTGCGTGCCTCGCGCTTCGGAAAGCGCGTCAGACGGCCTCGGCCGCCGGAACCTGCCCGACGGGAGCCTGGGCCGGCGCCTGAACCGCGGCCGGGGCCGGAGCGGCGGCGAGCTTCGCGCTGTACAGCTGGATGTCGCCGATCAGCTGGCCGCCGGCATCGACCGCCAGCTCGCCGAAGCGGATCGAGCCGGTGATCCTGCCGGTGGAGCGGACGGTCAGACGGCCGCGGACGGAGATGTCACCCTCGAAGCGGCCAGCGATGTCGGCCTCCTCGATCTCGACGGAGCCCTTGAACAGGCCGCTCTCGGCGATCTCGACCGAGCGGCCTTCGCGCAGCTTGGCCTCGACCGTGCCCTCGACCACCAGCACGTCGCAAGAGCCGATCTCGCCGGTCAGGGAGATGTCGCGGCCGACGGTCAGGCGGCGCTGCTCCGGCATGGCGGGAGCCATCGGGGCCTGGGCGACCGGAGCCTGCATGGGGGCCTGGGCGGCGGGCGCGGACGGGGTGGCGACGGGGATCGACGGCTGGCGCGGGGCGGAGCCCGGCATGTCGACGACCCGGCGCGGCACGTCGGGCTTAAAGCCGGCACCCGGCATGGACGGCGCGGACGGGGGCTTGGGGATGCTGTTCATGTCGGGTCCCTTCGAGGCGGAAGGCATGTCGGGATAGGCCGGAGAGGCGCTCTGCGGATCGGTCAGGGCGTGGGCCATGCTGGGTGCGGCGGCTCCGGCCGCCACAGCGGATACCGGGGCGGATGCCGGATGATGTCCAGGAGCCTGCGCCGGATTGTTGAGGGAGGCGAGCGGCGACGAGACGGCACCGGGCTCGCCCGGGGTGTACGGACGGACACCCGGCTGCGGCGGGACGGGGCTGTCGGCCTTGGGAGCGGCGGGCGGTGTCTTTCGTCCGAACAGCATGAGCGGTTCCCCCAATCTGGACATGCGGGTGGCGGGATGGCCTGGAAGTCGAAAGGCCCGGTGCCGGAAGCGCGCCGCCGTGAAGGCGGACGCCACAGTCGGTGTCCGGGCGGCCGGTTTCCGGGCAGGCGATGGCGTGCGGCCGTGCCGCCTAGCGGCGTATCACGGTCGTCCGGCCCGCCGCAAGGGGAGCCGACATGGACTGTAGGACATGAACCATGAAGGCGCTGGCGACGACCGGGACCAGCAAATTGACGAAGGGGATTGTCGAAAGGAAGGCAATGAGGGTTCCGGCCAAAAAAGGTTTCAGGGGCCGGGCCCGCCGCATCGCCCGCGCCGTGGCGCGGTCCATCCGGCGGTGCGCCACCATCTCGAAATACTCCCGCCCCAGCAGATAGCCGTTGACGGTGTAGAAGACGATCAGGTTCAGGCCGGGCGCGAAGATGTAGACCGGCAGGGCCAGCAGGTTGATCGCCAGCACCAGCAGCAGGAACCGCAGCGCCGTCGCCAGTTCCTCCAGCCAGCCGGCATGGCGCGGGGCGGGCAGGGCGGGGTAATGCCGCGCCTCCACCCGCTCCACCACCTCGTCCAGGAAGAAGCTCGACACCGTGCCGACGGTGGCCGGGAACAGCAGCCACGCCAGGACCAGCACCCCCAGCCCGCCCAGCACGTCGATGGTGGCGTCGACCCAGCCGTAACCGGTCAGCGGCGTCACCGACAGCGCCCACCATGCGCCGCCGGCCAGCAGGGCATAGGCGATCACCGAAACGAACACCCCGGTCCACACCACCCGGCGCACGCGCGGGTCGGACAGCTGGGCGAAGGCAAGCACGAGGGCGCGGATCATCGGCGGTCCGTAGGCGGTTGGGGAAGGGCGCGCGGCCGCCCGCATATCTACGGTGGCCGGGCGCCGGGTTCCAGTCCCCCCTTCCGCCATCCCCTCAGGCCACGGGGCTGAACACCAGCGCCGCGTTGGTTCCGCCGAAGCCGAAGCTGTTCGACAGGACGTGCCGGATGCGCCGTTCCTTCGGCCGCAGCGGCACGAGGTCGAGGTCGCACCCTTCCGACGGCGCCTCCAGGTTCAGGGTGGGCGGCGCAACCTGATCGCGCAACGCCAGGATGGCGAAGATCGCCTCCACCGCCCCCGCCGCTCCCAGCAGATGGCCGGTCGCCGACTTGGTCGATGACATGGAAAGGCCGGCCGCCGCCGGACCGAACAGGCGCTTGACCGCCACGATCTCCACCGGATCGCCGGCCGGCGTGGAGGTGGCGTGGGCGTTGACGTAGTCGATGGCGTCCGGCGCCAGCCCCGCCCGTTTCAGCGCGGCGCGCATGGCACGGAAGGCGCCGTTGCCGTCCTCCGCCGGCGAGGTGATGTGGTAGGCGTCGCCCGACAGGCCGTAGCCGGTCACCTCGGCGTAGATCCTGGCGCCGCGCCGTTTGGCATGCTCCAGCTCCTCCAGCACCAGCACGCCGGCCCCTTCGCCCATCACGAAGCCGTCGCGGTCGCGATCCCAGGGGCGCGACGCGCGGGCCGGGTCGTCGTTGAAGCCCGTCGACATCGCGCGGGCGGCGCAAAAGCCGGCAATCCCGAGCCGGCAGATCGCCGCCTCGCTGCCGCCGGCCAGCATCACGTCGGCATCGTCCATGGCGATCAGCCGGGCCGCGTCGCCGATGGCGTGCGCCCCCGTGGCGCAGGCGGTCACGGCGGCATGGTTCGGTCCGCGGAAGCCGTGGCGGATCGAGACATGACCCGACGCGAGATTGATGAGGGTCGACGGCACGAAAAAGGGCGAGATGCGGCGCGGCCCCTTCTCGTGGAGGGTCAGCGCAGCCTCCGCCAAGCCCGGCAGGCCGCCGATGCCGGAGCCGATCATCACCCCGGTGCGCTCCTGCGCCTCCGCGTCGGTCGGGCGCCAGCCTGAATCGGCCACCGCCTCGTCCGCGGCGGCGAGCGCCAGCAGGATGAAGCGGTCCATCTTGCGCTGGTCCTTGGGCGGCACCACCGCATCGGCGTCGAAGGCGGCCCCGAAGGCTTCGTCCGCGCTTTCCGGCACCTGGCCGGCGATGCGGCAGGGCAGGTCGGCGGCATCGACCCCGCTGACTGCCCGAATGCCGCTCCGCCCGTCCAGCACGGCGCGCCAGTTCGGCACCACGCCGGCCCCGAGCGGGGTGACAGCGCCCAGGCCGGTGACCACGACTCGCCTCATTCGGTTTCGTCCTTTGCAGGGATCGTGAATTCCGGACGCAGCCGCTCCGGCCGAACCGCTTCGCCCGTGGTCCGGTCGATCAGCACCGGTTCGACGGGCAGGCCGGTCTCGCGGTCGACCAGCCGGAACGCTCCGCCGGGCAGCAGCCAGCGGCTGCCCCAGTCGGCCATGGCGACCAGAACCGGCAGGAAATCCCGTCCCTTGTCGGTCAGATGATAGCCATGGCGCAGCGGGCGTTCCTGGTAAGGCCGCTTTTCAAGCAGCCCGGCCTCGACCAGGGCCTGCAGTCGCCGGGTCAGCATGTTGGTGGCGAGTCCGATGCTGCGCTGGAACTCGTCGAAGCGGGTCAGGCCGCGCATCGCATCGCGCAGGATCAGCAATGACCACCATTCCCCGACCTCGTCGAGGCCGCGGGCGATGGGGCAGGGGACATCGGTCAGCCGGGTGCGTCGCATGGCGGCGACTGTCGCACAGTCACTTTCATCATGCAAGTTACTGGCGGACGGTTCGACTTCGGGGACCATCGACGGTGCTTCCAGGAGCCGCACTTGTGATGCGGGCGGCGGCGGCTATACTCGCGCCGCAACATCGCCTTCACCGCAAGACCCCTCAGGAGAGCCCATGGCCACGTCCATCCACGATGCCGCCTACGACGTCACCGGCATCGGCAACGCCATTGTGGACGTGATCGCCCACGCCGACGACGCCTTCCTCGCCGCCAACACCATCGAGAAGGGGGCGATGACGCTGATCGACGCCGCCCGGGCGGAGGAGCTGTACGGCCGGATGGGTCCGGGCGTCGAGGTCTCCGGCGGTTCGGCCGGCAACACCATGGCGGGCATCGCCATGCTCGGCGGGCGCGGCGCCTATATCGGCAAGGTCGCCAAGGACCAGTTGGGCGATGTGTTCCGCCACGACATCCGGGCATCCGGCGTCGCCTTCGACAGCGCACCGTTGCTGGGCGGGGCGCCGACCGCGCGCTGCCTGATCCTGGTCACGCCGGACGCCCAGCGTTCCATGAACACCTATCTCGGCGCCTGCGTCGAGCTGGGGCCGGAGGACATCGACGAGGCGCTGATCGCCGGGTCGCAGGTCACCTATCTGGAAGGCTATCTGTGGGACCCGCCCCGCGCCAAGGAGGCCTTCCGCAAGGCGGCGGAGATCGCCCATGCCGCCGGCCGCAAGGTGTCGCTGTCGCTGTCCGACAGCTTCTGCGTCCATCGCCACCATGCCGAGTTCGTCGATCTGGTGGAGCGCCATGTCGACATCCTGTTCGCCAACGAACACGAGATCGGCGCCCTCTACGGCACCGACAAGTTCGAGGACGCGCTGGCGGCGGTGAAGCGTCTGGGCAAGACCGCGGCGCTGACCCGCAGCGAGAAGGGCGCCGTCATCGTTTCCAACGGCGAGGTGGTCGAGGTGGCGGCCGAGCCGGTGGAGCGGGTGGTCGACACCACCGGCGCCGGCGACCTCTATGCCGCCGGCTTCCTGTTCGGCCACACCCGCGGCCTGTCCCCGGCGGTCTGCGGCCGTCTGGGCGCCGTCGCCGCGGCGGAGATCATCAGCCATGTCGGCGCCCGGCCGGAAGTGAACCTGCGCGAGCTGGTCACCGCCAAGGGCATCGTGTAACCGCGAATTGCGCGTCAGATCGCGAAGACGTTGCCGGCCGCGTTGCATTCTGCAACTGCGGCCGGTTCCGTTTGGGCGGCTCCCTTTTGGGCTCAGCTCAGCTGGTCGTCCACCACCGGCCGTTCCGGAACCGTGATCCTGGCGCACAGCAGCGCCATCGCCGTTCCGCTGTCCGGGGCGGCCACCGCCCAGCGCTCCGGCCGGTCCGGCCGCGGGACGGTCAGCAGCCACAGCCGGTCCTTCTCGCCGAAGCGTTCGTTCGGCAGCGTGTATTCCCGCGGACCCTGGCGGCGCAGTTCGTTCAGCTTCGTCTGCAACTCCACCGCCTGGGCATTGCGCACGCCGATGGCCTCTTCCAGCTGGCGAAGCTCGGTTTCCTGGCGTCGCAGGTCGCGTCGCAGGGAGTCTGTGGTCTGGGTCAGCTCCGTCCGTCCCTGATCCAACTGCGAGCGGCGGCGCTGGACGGCGGCGATCCGGTTGCCGATCCGCAGGATGGATACGGTGATCCAGCTGAGGCAGGCCATCAGGATCACCATTTCCAGCACGAGCAGCAGCGGCGTCTGCGCGCTCATCGTCCCTCCGCTCCTTCGGCACGCTCCTTGCGTGCTTGCACCGGCGTTTCAGCAACGGGCATGCCAAGTTCGGCTGCGCGAGCATCGGGGCGATGGGCCGGGAGATGGGCCGAACGATGGGGTGGTGATGGAGGCGGTGCGGACGATCCTCGACTCGGCGGTTCCGCTGGTGGCGGCCCTGGCGGTGCTGTGCCACCTGTGCTGGGTCGGTATCCGGCGCAGCTGGGACCGGGTCGCCGGGTTGGACCGGCTGCGCCAGTCGGTGGTGCCCCTGAAGGAACGCCAGCGCGTGGAGACCGAGGCGCTGGCCGACCTGACCTGCCGGCTGGAGGAGGCGAGGGGCCGGCTGTCGGCCGTCGAACAGCGCGTCGGCCATCTTCAGCGCCAGATCGATGCGGTGGACAAGGAGCCGCCGGTCTTCCTGCACATCCTGGGCACGCCCGGCGGCAACCGCAGCACCTTCCGGGCGGAGGTGCAGTACGACATCGCGGTCGCCACCGCCGCACGGGCCGCCGGAAAGCCGGTGAACCCGGTCTGGCGCTATGACAACCGGGTGCTGGTCCATGCGCTGGACCTGCAGTCCGCCCGGCGCGAGGCGGAGCACCTCTTTCCGCACAAGGCCGGCTTCAAGGTCTTTTTCCATGCGCCGGTGCCCTGATAGCTCCCCCTTGCATCGGGATTCCAGCCCCAAAGGCCGGCTCTGCGGTCTTCCGCCACAGCATCGGCTCGGGTAAGCTGCCGGTCCCGCCGCCCATCCTGAACATCCCGACAGATTGCCCAATCATGCAAGTCTACCTGCCGATTGCCGAGATGTCGGTCAACGCGCTGCTGGTGCTCGGCATGGGCTGGCTCGTGGGGTTCCTGTCGGGGATGTTCGGCGTCGGCGGCGGATTCCTGATGACGCCGCTGCTGATCTTCATCGGCGTCCCTCCCGCCATCGCCGTCGGCACGCAGGCCAACCAGCTGGTCGCCGCCAGCGTGTCGGGCGTTCTGGCCCATTGGCGGCGCGGCAACGTCGACGTCAAGCTGGGCGTGGTGATGCTGGGCGGCGGCGTGGTCGGCACCGCGGTGGGGGTGTGGATCTTCGGCATCCTGCAGCGGCTGGGCCAGATCGACATCGCCATCACCCTGTCCTACGTCTTCTTCCTGGGCACCATCGGCGGGATGATGCTGGTGGAAAGCAGCCGCGCCATCCTGCGCCGCCGCGCGCCGACGGCGAAACGCGGCAAGCTGCACCGCCACATCTGGCTGCACGGCCTGCCCTTCAAGATGCGGTTCCAGCGGTCGAAGCTCTACATCTCCGCCCTGCTGCCGGCGGGGATCGGGGCGATCGGCGGCATGCTGGTGGCGATCATGGGCATCGGCGGCGGCTTCCTCCTGGTGCCGGCGATGATCTATCTGCTGAACATGCCGGCCGGGCTGGTCGCCGGAACCTCGCTGTTCCAGATCATCTTCACCACCGCGGCGGCGACCCTGCTGCAGGCCGCCACCAACCAGACGGTGGACGCCATGCTGGCGCTTCTGCTGCTGATCGGCGGCGTGATCGGCGCCCAGTTCGGAACGAAGGCGGGCAGCCGGCTACGCGGCGAGACCGCGCGGCTGGCGCTGGCGACCATCGTCGTGGCGGTGGCGCTGAAGCTGGCCTGGGACCTGTTCTCCCGCCCCGACGATTTGTTCACCCTGACCACGGGATTGCGATGATGGCGGGGGTGATGAAACGCCGGCCGACCAGGCGCATGCTGATCCAGGCCGCCGCGGCGCTGGCCGGGCTGCTGCTGGGCGGCACGGTGGCGGCGACGGTGTGGGCGCAGCAGCTGGTCGCCGACCTGTCCAGCCATCTGATCGCCATCACCACCGGCTTCACCGGCACGGAGGTCGTGCTGTTCGGCACCACCGACGGGCCGGGCGACGTCGCCATCGTCGTCACCGGCCCGCGCGGCCCCGCCACGGTCCGCCGCAAGCAGCGGGTGGCCGGCATGTGGATGAACACCGACAGCGTGCGCTTCGAGCAGGTGCCGAGCTTCTACACGGTGGCGGTCAGCCGTCCGCTCGACCAGCTGGTCGGCCGCCCGGTGCTGGAACGCCAGCAGCTGGGGTTGCCGCAGCTGCAATTGCCGGCCGACGCCACCCTGCCGCCGGACGAGCTTGCCGCCTACCGCAGCGCGCTGATCCGCAACAAGCAGCGCCAGGGGCTGTACGCAATCTCCATGGGACAGGTCGCCTTCCTGGGCGAACGGCTGTTCCGCACCAACATCTATTTTCCGGCAAACGTTCCGACCGGGCTGTACAATGTCGAAGCCTTGCTGATTCGTGACGGCGACGTGGTCAGCGCCCAAACCACGCCGCTGGTGGTGTCAAAGATCGGGTTCAGCGCCGAAGTGTCGGACTTCGCCCGCAACCGCCCGGTCATCTACGGGGTGGCCGCCGTCGTCGGCGCCATCGCGGCCGGCTGGGC
Organism: Azospirillum sp. Sh1; assembly: GCF_008365135.1. Lineage (NCBI taxonomy): Bacteria > Pseudomonadati > Pseudomonadota > Alphaproteobacteria > Rhodospirillales > Azospirillaceae > Azospirillum > Azospirillum sp. Sh1. Next base: position 136,416 of record NZ_VTTK01000013.1, read on the forward strand.
GGCCGGCGCCGCATTCCGCCGGATCTAAGCCGAGAGGGTGATCGAGATGAGCGACGCGACGCAGTCCACGACGCCGGAAACGCCCGCCCAGCCGCCGGCTCCCAAGCCGGTGCGCATCTTCCTTGTGGTGGTCGACGACAGCCCGGAGCTGAAGGTGGCGCTCCGCTATGCCTGCCTGCGCGCCCGCAAGTCGGGCGGCAAGGTAGCGCTGCTGACCGTCCTGGAAAAGGGCGAGATGCAGCACTGGCTGGCGGTGGAGAACCTGATCCGCGAGGAACAGCGCGCCGAGGCGGAGCAGATGCTCCAGAAGCTGGCGCGCGAGGTCAACCAGCTGACCGGCACCCTGCCGGCGCTCTATGTCCGCGAAGGCAACCGGACCGAGGAGGTGCTGGCCCTGATCGGGGAGGAGCCGAGCATCTCCATCCTGGTGCTGGCCGCCGGCACCGATCCGGAGGGCCCCGGTCCGCTGATCTCCTACTACACCGGGCGCGGCCTGGGGCGCCTGCGCATCCCGCTGACCATCGTCCCCGGCGGGCTCAGCAACGAGGCGCTGGACGCGATCACGTAAATGGGGGCACGCAGGTAAGGATAGGCGCCGCAGGGACAGGCCGCGCATGCCCGATGCCGAATACCCACACAAGCGGGGTCCTTGATCCGCCCGGCGTTTCGGCCCAAATTTCCCCCCAATCGTTCCGCGTCCCGATCCCGGGCGCGCCGGCGGTTCCATTCCGCCGCCGATGGAGGACCAGACCATGTTCATTCAGACCGAGCAGACGCCCAACCCGGCGACTCTCAAGTTCCTGCCGGGGCGTGACGTGCTCGGACGCGGCACCGCCGACTTCACCAGCCGCGAGGATGCCGCCCGTTCGCCGCTCGCCCAGCGCCTGTTCGAGATCGAGGGCGTCGTCGGCGTCTTCCTGGGCGCCGATTTCATCACCATCACCAAGACCGACGCGCGCGACTGGTTCCTGCTGAAGCCGTCGATCCTCGGCGTCATCATGGAGCATTTCACCGCCGACCGCCCGGTCCTGCTGGAGGATGGCGGCGACGGCCATGCCGCGGCGTCGAACGCCGACGACGAGGAGATCGTCGAGCAGATCAAGGAACTGCTGGACACCCGTGTCCGCCCGTCGGTCGCCCAGGACGGCGGCGACATCACCTTCCAGGGCTTCGAGAAGGGCGTCGTCTATCTGGCGATGAAGGGGGCCTGCTCCGGCTGCCCCAGCTCCACCGCCACGCTGAAGCACGGCATCGAGAACATGCTGCGCCACTACATTCCCGAAGTGGTCGAAGTCCGCTCGGTCCAGTAATCCGCTCTCCGGATATGCCGGCTTGCCCTTGATGCGGCGGGCCGGCATTCCCATGCTGGCACCATGATCATCTCCGCCAGCTACAAGACCGACATTCCCGCCTTCTATGGGCGCTGGTTCCTGAACCGCCTCGACGCCGGTTATTGCCGGATGGTCAATCCTTACGGCGGACAGACCTACCGCATCGACCTGACCCGGCCGGCGGTCGACGGCTTCATCTTCTGGACCAAGAATCTGGGACCGTTCCTCGGCGCGCTCGACAGCGTGGCGGAGCGGGGCTTTCCCTTTATCGTGCAGTACAGCGTCACCGGGCTGCCGACCGCGCTGGAACGCTCGGTTCCCGATTGGGAAACGGCGGTCGGCCATATGGCGCGGGTGCGCGAGCGCTGGGGTGACCGGGCGGCGGTCTGGCGCTACGACCCCATCGCGTTGACCGACGCCACCCCGCCCGACTGGCACCGCGACACCTTCGCCCGGATCGCGCGGGCGTTGCGCGGGGTGACCGACGAGGTGGTGGTCTCCTTCCTTCAGCCCTACCGCAAGACCGCCCGCAATCTCGCCGCCGCCGGCATCGGCTGGCGCGATCCGGAGGCGGAGGAGAAGCGCGCGCTGCTGTCGGACCTCGCCGGCATCGCGGCGGGGGAGGGAATGGCGCTGACGCTCTGCACCCAGCCGGAGCTGGTGGACACGCCCGGCACGGCGCCGGCCCGCTGTGTCGATGCGGTGCGGCTGTCGGACGTGGCGGGGTATGCGGTGGCGGCAAGGGAGAAGGGAAACCGGCCGGGCTGCCTGTGCGCGGAGAGCCGCGACATCGGCGATTACGACAGCTGTCCGCACGGATGCGTCTACTGCTACGCCGTTGCTGATCGCGCTACGGCGCAGCGGCGCTTCGCCGAGCATGACCCGGAGGGGGAGTTTCTGGTGGCGCGGCGGATGCCCCCTCCCTAACCCTCCCCCGCCTGCGGCGGGAGAGGGGACTGCCGCCTCTCTTTTGAATGACTTATGCAAGCATTCGACCCCCTCTCCCGCGAAGCGGGGGAGGGATGGGGAGGGGGCAACAAAGCGCCGAACCTTACGGACAAACCTTCCGCACCGTCTCGACCAGCTTTTCCGGGTTGAAGGGCTTCACCAGCCAGCCGGTGGCGCCGGCTTCGCGGCCGGCGGACTTCTTGGCGGGGTCGGCCTCGGTCGTCAGCAGCAGGATCGGGGTGGTGCGGTTGAGGGCCGAGCCGCGGATGGCGCGGGTCAGCGCCAGCCCGTCCAGGCCCGGCATGTTCAGGTCGGTGATGATGCAGTCGAACTTGCGCTGGTTGACCAGGGCGAGGCCGGCATTGCCGTCCGACGCCTCCGCCACCTCATAGCCGGCGCCTTTCAGCGTGAAACCGACCATGTCGCGGATGGTCTTGGAATCGTCGACGGTCAGGACGCTCTTGGTCGTAGAGGGGGGCATGGAACGCGGCTCCGGTTGCTCGGCCGAAAGGAATAAGGGAAAGGCCTAGGCAATTTCCCGGCGACCGTCAACCGCTGGCATCCCCTATCCCGAACAAGGCCAAACCCCCGGTCCGGCGGATCGCCGCTGAACCGGAGGTTTGGCAGAGGCTGTATGGTTACGCCTTCGTATCGACGTGCTGACCGCCGGCGTCACCGCCCTTGGCAACGCCGACCATCGCCTCGCGCAGCAGGCGGCCATGGATGGTGTAGCCGGGCTGCAGCACCTGGACGACGGTGCCGGCAGCCTTGCCGGTGTTCTCGATCTCGAACATCACCTGATGGAAGTTTGGGTCGAACGGCTCGCCGGCCGGGTCCAGCTTCTTGATGCCGGCGCGTTCGAAGGCGGCGAACAGCTGGCGCTCGGTCGCCTCGACGCCGACGGCAAGGCCCTTCAGCATCTCGTCCTGCTCGCGGCCCTCGGCCGGGACGGCGTCCAGCGCGCGGCGCAGGTTGTCGGCGACCGACACCAGTTCCTTGGCGAAGCTGGACACGGCGAACTTGCTGGCGTCCTCGCGGTCGCGCTGGGCACGGCGGCGGGTGTTCTCCGTCTCCGCCATGGCGCGCAGAAGCTGGTCCTTCAGGCTGGCGACCTCGGCCTCCAGCTTCGCGACGCGGTCCTCGGGCGAACCGGCTTCCGCACCGTTGGGGGCGCCGTTGGCGGTCTCGGCGGTGGCCTCGGTCGGCTCCACCGTGGCGTCGGAGGGCTTGTTCTGCTCTTCGCTCATGGTTTTCTCAATTCTTGCTTCGTCAAAAGGCGGAGTGAGTGAGGGAGGCGGCGCTCAGCCGATCAGCCGGCTGACCACCTTGGCGGTGTAATCCACCAGCGGAATGATGCGGGCGTAATTGATGCGGGTCGGGCCGATGACGCCGATGGCCCCGATCACCTGTTCCCGGCTGTTCTGGAAGGGGGAGATGATCATCGAACAGCCGGAATGGCTGAACAGCACATTCTCGGCCCCGATGAAGATCTGCACGCCGTCGCCGCGTCCGGTGGCGTCCAGCATGCGCAGCATCGTCTCCTTGGTCTCCAGCGCCTCGAACAGGCCGCGCACCCGCTCCAGGTCGGACAGCGCGGTGACGTCCTCCAGCAGGCGGGACTGGCCGCGGACGATCAGCTGGCCGGCGTTCGACCCGCCGCTGCCGGCCCAGGTGGCCAGACCGGCGGCGACCACCTTGCGCGACAGTTCGTCCAGCTGGGTCTTCTGCTGCTCGATCTCCTGCAGCACCTCCTGCCGCGCCTCGTCCAGCGTGCGGCCGGCGAGCTTGGCGCTGAGGAAGTTCGACACCGTCTGCAGGGTGGAGGTCGGCACCCCCATCGGCACCTCGATCACCCGGTTCTCGACCAGACCGTCCTCGTTCACCAGGACGACCAGGGCGCGGCCGGGTCCGAGCGACACGAACTCGATATGCTTCAGCGGCCGGTCGGTCTTGGGCGCCACCACCAGGCCGGCGCAGTGCGACAGGCCGGACAGCATGGTCGACGCCTCGCCCAGCACGTCGGCGAAGGCGCGGCCGGAGGCGGAGCATTTCGCTTCGATCGAGGCGCGCTCGTCCTCGGTCAGCGACCCGATCTCCAGCAGGCCGTCGACGAACATGCGCAGGCCGGCGTCGGTCGGGATGCGGCCGGCCGAGGTGTGCGGGGCATAGAGCAGCCCCTGCTCCTCCAGGTCGGCCATCACGTTGCGGATGGTCGCGGGCGACAAGGCCATGCCAAGCCGCCGCGAAATGGTGCGCGAACCGACCGGCTCGCCCGACGCGACATAGGCGTCGACGATCAGCCGGAAAATCTCGCGCGATCGCTGGTTCAGCTCGTTGATCATGGAGGTCGGGCGGTCGGGCTCTGTTCGGGCTGGTCGGCTGCGGAACGGGAGTTCCGTCAACCGGTCCGAATTTAGGCAGGTCCGACCGCCGAATCAACGTGTGGGGAGAAGAAGCCCCGCCACCATGCGACCGCGTGACGCCCCTTACTGCTCCGCCAGGAAGCTGCGGTACTGCGTGGCGATGGCGCCGACCGCCGCCTCGTACAGCAGCCGGCCATGCTCCGGGCGGGCGAGGCCGGGGGCGGAGCCGATGCGGCCGTCCGGATAGCGGCGGCGGAAGTCGCGGGCGTCGTGGAAGCCGCCGGCCGGCGCCTGTTCCGGCTCCAGCGCCGCGGTCTTGATCGAGTCGGGATAGGCGTACTGGGTCAGCGACACCTCGCTGGGGGTGGCGTGCGAGCCTTCCTTGCCCTGGTACAGCTCGCGCGACAGGCGGGCGACCTCGGCATTCTCCCACCAGCTCGCCAGGGCGCAGCGCAGGTCCGGCGCGTCGCGGCCGCGCAGCGCCCGGTTCTCCGCATGGATCTCGTAGAAGGCGGCGCGGACGGTGGCGATGTTGCCGCCATGGCCGTTGACGAAGAAGAAGCGCTCGAACCCGTGTTCGGCCAGCGAGCCGACATAGTCGCGCAGCAGGGCGATCAGCGTCGACGGCTTCAGCGTCATCGAGCCGGGGAATTCCATGTGGTGCACGGCCATGCCGACCGGGATGGTCGGGCCGACCAGCGCGCCCGTGGCGTCGCCGACGCCCTTGGCGATGACCTCGGCGCAGATGGCGTCGGTGCCGACCAGCCCGTTCGGCCCATGCTGCTCGGTCGAGCCGATCGGCATGATGATGCCCTTGGAGGTCTTGAGGTAGGTTTCGACCTCGGCCCAGGTGCTCAGGTGAAGCTGCACGGTGGCGGATCCTTTTCGACGATGCGTGCCGGAAATGCGGCCGGGAATGCGTTTGCCCTCATGTTAGGCGCCCGGACGGCCGCGACAACCGCTCCCTGCGCCGGGCGGGCATGACGGGGCTGTCCGATGGGCGGCACTCATCCCGCGCTGGCGCAATGGTCCGGCGGTGACTACACTCGCGTGCAATTTGCCCGGATGGGCGTCTGTTTCGGGGTGCGGTGGTGGTTGCGCGCGTCAACACGGTGGCGTTCCAGGGCATCGAGGTGCTGGGGATCGACGTCCAGGTCCAGATGTCCGGCGGAATCGTCGCCTTCACCGTCGTCGGCCTGCCCGACAAGGCGGTGGGCGAAAGCCGTGAGCGGGTGCGCGCCGCGCTGCATGCGCTGGGGCTGGCTCTGCCGGCCAAACGCATCACCGTCAACCTCGCCCCCGCCGACGTGCTGAAGGAGGGCAGCCATTTCGACCTTCCCATCGCGCTCGGCCTGCTGACGGTGATGGGGGTTCTGCCGGATGCGGAGATCGCCCGCTATGTGGCGCTGGGCGAGCTGGCGCTGGACGGCGCGCTGACCCCGGTGGCCGGCGTGCTGCCCGCCGCCATCGACGCGCTGGCCAACGACCGCGGCCTGATCTGTCCGGCGGCTTGCGGCGGCGAGGCGGCCTGGGCCGGTCCCGACCTGGACGTGCTGGCGCCGGCCAACCTGCTGGCGCTAATCAACCATTTCAAGGGCACCCAGGTGCTGACCCCGCCCAAGCCGCGGCTGCAGGAACAGGACGCGCCGCCGCCCGACCTGCGCGACGTGAAGGGCAACGAGACCGCCAAGCGCGCGTTGGAGGTCGCCGCCGCCGGATCGCACAATCTGCTGATGATCGGGCCGCCCGGCTCCGGCAAGTCGATGCTCGCCGCCCGGCTGCCCGGCCTGCTGCCGCCGCTCGACCCGGCGGAGGCGCTGGAGGTGTCGATGATCCACAGCGTCGGCGGGCTGCTGGAGGGCGGGCGTCTGCTGCGCCAACGCCCCTACCGCGCGCCGCACCAGTCGGCCAGTCTGCCGGCGCTGGTCGGCGGCGGAACGCGGGCCAAGCCGGGGGAGATCTCCCTGGCGCACCAGGGCGTTCTCTTCCTCGACGAACTGCCGGAGTTTCCCCGCGCCCTGCTGGAAGCGTTGCGCCAACCGCTGGAGACTGGAAAGGCGGTGGTCAGCCGCGCCAACCACCATGTGACCTATCCGGCCCGCGTGCAACTGGTGGCGGCGATGAACCCCTGTCGCTGCGGCCATCTCGACGACGCCTCACTCGCTTGCGCGCGAGCGCCGAAATGCGCAGGAGATTATCAATCTAAAATTAGTGGGCCGCTGTTCGACCGTATCGACCTGCACATCGACGTGCCGGCGGTCAGCCCGGCCGACCTCAGCCTGCCGCCGCCGGCGGAGGGCAGCGCCGACATCGCCGCCCGCGTCGCCGTCGCCCGCACCATCCAGGCGGAACGCTATGGCGGCTTCGGTCCTTACCCGGCCGGGCGGGCTGTGCGGACGAACGCCGAGGCCGATGGCGAACTGCTGGAGAAGGTCGCGTCCCCCGACGCCCCCGGCCGCGCCCTGCTGACCGAGGCGGCGGAACGGCTGAAGCTGTCCGCGCGCGGTTACCACCGGGTGATGCGGGTGGGGCGGACTCTGGCCGATCTGGACGGGGTCGAGGGGGTGAAGCGCCGCCATATCGCCGAGGCGCTGAGCTACCGGCGGATCGCGCCGGGGCGTTGAGGGGGCACCCGTAGGCGACGCCTTCACGGCCCCTCGAACACCGGCGGCTTGGCCGCCCCCGGACAGACGGTCGCCGGCACCGCCTCCTGCTCCACGAAGGTGACGGCGGCAGCCATGGCGCAGTCCTCGCTGGAGGTCACGATGTGGCTGGCGGCGCGGAAGACCAGATGGCGGCTCTTCGGCAGGGTGGCGGCGGCACGGTCGCCCCAGTCCGGCGGGGTGACGGGGTCGTAGGCGCCTGACAGCAGCAGCACCGGCACCGGGCTGGCGACCGGCAGGCGCTCGGCCGGTTCCTGGTGGCCGGCGGGCCAGAGACGGCAGACGCGCCGGCCCGGATCGTCGGCGGCGACGAGCCCGTAGGGGGCATAGCGGCGGGCGTTGTCGGCGCGCTTCTGCGGGTCGGCGGTGTTGACCGACTCGCGGCATTCGACCGAAAAGGCCAGCCCGTCGGCGACCTCCGGATCGCCCAGCCAGTTGGTCGGCGCCCATTCGGCCAGGGTGGCGTATTGGCCGCGGATGGCGCGGTCGAGCATGATCGGCAATGCCGGCACCGCTTCGCTGACCGCCATCGCCTCCAACCCGGCGGCGATGATCGCTCCGCCGGTCAGCCGCAGGGCACGGCGCGTTTCATGATCGCCGACGACGATGTCGACGGGGTTGCGGTCCAGCCGTTCGACCAGGGAGAGGAAGCGCTTCTCCAGGTCGGGAAAGGCGGAGCGGCAGGTCCGGCTGGCGGCGCAATCGTCGAACAGCCGGCGGTAGGTTCGCTGGGCCAGCCCGGCCGTCTCCTCCTGCGCGTTGACGTCGGGCGGATAGATGCTGTCGAACACGGCAGTGCGGACGCGGCCGCCCTGCCGCCGCAGGATCTCCAGCCCGACGCGCGTGCCGTAGGACACCGCGAACAGATTCACCCGTTGGGCGCCCAACGCGGTGGCGATGTCCAGGGCATCCTCCGCCGCGACCGGGGAGGAGAACTGGGTGGTGTCCAGCCCGGCCGCCTGCTGCCGCGCGACGCAGGCGTTGATTGCGGACCGTTCCTCCGCCGCCCGCTGTTCGCGCGTCTGCGGCCGGGTGCCGCGGGTGGCGCCGACGGCGTCCAACTCCGGGCAATCGGTATCCGGCTCCGCCCGGCCGACGCCGCGCGGATCGAACAGGATCAGGTTGCGGGTGCGGCGGAAGGGGGCCGACAGCTCCCACCACACCTCCATCCGCTCTTCCGTCGCCTCGCCGGTGCCGAAGGGGGAGGCGCCGGGACCACCCTCCAGAAACAGCACCGGGTCCGGGTCGGGCTGGCGCGCGGTGCTGAGCAGCACGGCGACCGGCAGGCGCAGGCTGCGGCTGTTGGCGCGGTCGCGCCGTTCCGGCACCGCCACCGTCCCGCACAGCGCCGCTTCTCCGTCGGGAACGGTGAACCAGCAGGGGCCAGGGGTGAAGCGCGCCTCCGCCGCCGCGGGCAGGACCCACGGCACTCCCATCACCACGGCCGCCGCCGCGAGCGCAGCCCGCAGCTTGCGGGCGGAGCGCACCGCTGTCGGCCATGCGGGAGAGGGGAGGATGGACACGGACGGACGACCTGAACCTGATGGATGGAGTACCGCGGACGGCCTTGGGCGGCGGCTTTGTGTTTGACCGAGCGACCTTCGCTTGTCCAGAGGCGCCCGGCGCCATCCCGACGGATAGCCGAACGGCGGCAAAACGGCCGACGAGTGATGCCGACTTGCAACAGGCGTGCGGCAAAGATCACGCCATTGCCGGACGGACGGGTTGACGGAACACATCCGCACGCGGAATTATTTCGCCACCAGAGGTCCGACGGACGGTGCCTCTCTTTCTCAGGAGCAGATCATGCCGACCTTGTGGACGGCGATGCGGAGCCGCTGGCTCGATTCCGGGGCATCCTCCGGACCGGGCCGATTGTGCGACCACCTGCGGCGCGACATCGGACTGGCGGACGGGGAGGCCGCGGATGGAGAAGAGCCTCCGCTCGGCCGTCGTCTTCCGCCTTTTCACATCCGCGATCGGAACCTATCGGACGCGCGGACATTTTTGACCTTGCAACCGTATCGCTGACCGGCGATACCGGATCCGCCGGCCTCTCACGCCGGCATCACTCAACCCCTGGAGAGTATCGATGAAAGCCATCGTAACCACCGCCTGGACTCGCCGATCGGGCGACCCGGCCATCACCGCCGCCAATTGGGCCGCCCATATGGCCGCCAATCATGCCCAGCCGGCCCGCCTTCTTCCCGCACCCTTCGAACGTGAATTCCGGATATCGAGAGGATCCCATGTGTGTCTTTCTGGGTTTTTGCGGTCACCGTCTCTTCGTTGAACACGCCCGCTGGGCATCGCCGGCCGGGTCCTTCGACCTGCGGCGTGAAAACGGGGAAGTCATCCTATGGCTTGGACGCCTGAACATCATCTACACACCGGCCCGTTGGGGACCACCCTCCCGCGCTGCATAGCGCGCGGCGCCGCGGAGACCTGCTGAATGCCGGCCCGCGTTCGCCATGACGAGGTCCTTACCGTCGTCCAGGTGCTTGAGGCGTTCCGCAAGCTCGACCCCGACCTGCCCATCCAGTATGCGCTGAGTTTCATGACCATCGCGCAGAGCGAAGGCATCTCCATCGGCGAACTGGCGGAACGCCTGGGCATCGCCCAATCCTCCGCGTCGCGCAACGTCGCGGCGCTCAGCCGCTGGCACAGCTTCGGCAAGGCCGGCCTCGATCTGGTGCAGGCGCAGGAAGACCCGCGCGAGCGCCGCCGCAAGATCGTCACCCTGACCGACAAGGGCCGAGAGTTCCTGGACGCGCTGCGCGCCATCGTGAACCCGCCCGAGCAGCGCCGCGCCGCCAAGACAGCCTGATCTTATCGTCAAGCGATCCCGTTCAGCGCCGTGCGCAGCATTCCCACCAGCGTGCGCACCGCCAGTTCCTGCCGTTCCAGCGCCAGACCGCCGAAGCGTCGCAATTCCTTGGCCCGTTCGGGCAGCGGCGGCATGTGGAAGAAGCCGTAGGGGATATCCAGGTCGGCGCTCTCGATGATGTGGCGCGCCCGGTAGAACAGGTGGTTGCCGAGGAAGCCGCCGGAGAAATCGCCGAAGGTCACCGGCAGCCCGGCCATCGACAATTCCCGCATCACCCGCGGCACCGGCAGGGTGCTGCCATAGGCGGTCGGCCCGTCGGGCACGATGTCGGCGTGTTCCCGTACCGTGCCGGCGGCATCCGGCAGCGGGCTTTCGTCACGGTTCCAGGCCAGCCGCTCCAGCCGGATGTAATCGCTCGACTCGAGGTAGGCGAAGCCGAGCGCCGCCAGCGGCCGGTGTTCCGCCAGCAGCTCGGCGAAGGCGTCGCCGCAGGCGTCATAGAGAGGGGGCAGGGTGGCGGTGACGATCCCCGGCTCTCCCGACAGCCGGTCCATCAGCAGGGCGGTCGGATCGGCCGTCCAGGGATGTTCTGAAGCGGGGACCGGCTCGCCGTCCGGGAGAGTCCCGAACGGCGCGAAGCCGGTGAGCAGGATGGGGGCCGTCACGGGCAAGACATCCTTACGGTCACATCCTTACGGCCGCAGCAGGCCGATGATGTCCTTCACGTCGTTCAGGTTCTTCTCCGCGATGGCGGCGGCGCGCTCGCCGCCCTTCTTCAGCAGCCGGTCGATCTCCGCCTTGTCGGCCAGCAGCTCCTTCATGCGGGTGGTGATCGGTGCCAGCTTGTCCACCGACAGATCGACCAGCGACTTCTTGAAGTCGGAGAACTGGGCACCCGCGAACTGCGCCAGTACCTGCTCGCGCGACTGGCTGGCCAGCGCGCCATAGATGGTGACGAGGTTGTCGGCCTCCGGGCGGGCCTCCAGCTCGGTCACGGTTTCCGGCAGGGGCTCCGGGTCGGTCTTGGCCTTGCGGATCTTCTGCGCGATGGTGTCGGCGTCGTCGGTCATGTTGATGCGCGAATATTCGGACTCGTCCGACTTCGACATCTTCTTCTTGCCGTCGCGCAGGCTCATCACCCGCGTCGCCTCGCCCAGGATCTGCGGCTCTGGCAGCGGGAAGAACTCGGTCTCGTAGCGGCGGTTGAAGGCGCCGGCGATGTCGCGCGCCAGCTCCAGATGCTGCTTCTGGTCCTCGCCCACCGGCACATGGGTGGCCTTGTACAGCAGGATGTCGGCGGCCATCAGCGTCGGGTAGGCGTACAGGCCCAGATTGGCCATGTCCTTCTGCTTGCCCGCCTTTTCCTTGAACTGCGTCATGCGGTTCAGCCAGCCCAGCGGCGTGTGGCAGGACAGGATCCAGCCAAGCTCCGCATGGCCCGACACGACCGACTGGTTGAACAGGATGTTCTTGTCCGGGTCGATGCCGGCGGCGATGTAGGCCGCGGTGACCTCGCGGATGTTGTTGCGCAGGACCTCGGGGTCCTGGTCGATCGTCAGCGCGTGCAGGTCGACGACGCAGAAGATGCACTCGTAGCTGTTCTGCAGATCCACCCAGTTGCGCAGCGCCCCCAGATAGTTGCCGAGGTGAAGCTGCCGGGTCGGCTGCATGCCGGAGAAAATGCGGTTCACGGGTGGTCTCGCTCGAAAACTCTGGGAGGCGGCAGTTATCGCCCCCCGAAGTCCGCCGGTCAAGGCACGGCGCGCTCATGACGGCTGTCGGCGCGGATCGTCGCGGCCGGGTAGCGCCGGTTGTATTGAATGCGCTTGTGTGCTACCGCCGCGTTCGTGTGGTTGGGAGGGGGCGGACCCGCCGCCCCCGCCACACGAGAAGGAGAAGAAGGATGAAAGAGATCCTTACCCTTCTGGTCCTGATCCTGGAGATCATCAAGCGCGTGCTTGACCTCTACCAGGGTTAAGGCTGGACCAGGGAGCGGCGGGATAGCAGCCCGTCGCTCCCACGGTTCAAGATAAGTCCGGAGCCGATTGCCCGCAAGGGTATGCGGGCCTCCGCTTCCTGAAAAAATTGCACAAACCCCCGCATCGCTCCCGCGTGCCATATCCTTACCTGCCCGCGTGGCGGCGCTGCTCTTATTTCTCCGCGCGGCGGCGCTCGATGGCATCCCAAAGCAGAGCTTCGATCTGCACGCCGTCCAGGCGGTTGATCTCCTGGATGCCGGTGGGGGAGGTGACGTTGATTTCGGTCATGTAGTCGCCGATCACGTCGATGCCGACGAAGACCAGACCCTTCTCGCGCAGGACCGGGCCGATGGCGGCGCACATCTCGCGCTCGCGCGCCGTCAGCTCGGTCTTCCGGGCGCTGCCGCCGGCGTGGAAGTTGGCGCGGGCCTCGCCCTCCAGCGGCATGCGGCTGACCGCGCCCACCGGCTCGCCGTCGACCAGGATGATGCGCTTGTCGCCCTGGCGGATTTCCGGAAGGTACTTCTGCACGATCACCGGCTCGCGGTAGAGCTGGGTGAACAGCTCCAGCAGAGATCCCAGATTCTCGTCGTCGGGCTTCAGGTGGAAGACGCCGGCGCCGCCGTTGCCGAACAGCGGCTTGACGATGATGTCCTTGTGCTCCGCCCGGAAGTCGAGGATCGCCTGCTTGTCGCTGGTGATCAGCGTCGGCGGCATCAGGTCGGGGAACTTGGTGATGAACAGCTTTTCCGGGGCGTTGCGCACCTCGGCCGGGTCGTTGACCACCAGAACCTTGGGCTGCACATGCTCCAGCAGATGGGTGGAGGTGATGTAGGCCATGTCGAAGGGCGGGTCCTGCCGCAGCAGGATGACGTCCATCGTCGACAGGTCGGTCGCCACCGGCTCGCCCAGCGTGTAGTGGGCGCCGCGCTGGCGCACCACCGTCATCTCGCGCACGCGGGCGGTCAGCCGGTTGCCGGTCAGGATCAGGTCGCGCGGGTGATAGTGGTACAGGCGATGGCCGCGCTTCTGCGCCTCCAGCGCCATCATGAAGCTGGAATCGGTGTCGATGTTGATCGACTCGATGGGGTCCATCTGGAAGGCGACGGCGAGGCTCATGACGGGTCTCCGGACCTCTGCGAACGGGGTCAGTTCAGGCGGTTCTTCAACTGCTGGATCAGCGAGGCGGTCTGGTGGCGGTGATGGTCGTCGCCGGTCAGCGCCATGAAGGTCTCCAGCGCGGTGATGGCGTCCTTCAGGTTGCCGGCATGGGCCTCCAGAAGGCCGGTCTCGCGCCACAGCGACGGCTCGTGCGGGGCGAACAGGCGCATCGCCTCCAGCACCTCCAGCGCCTTCGGCACCTCGTGGGCCGACAGGTGGCGCAGCTTGATGTTGTTCTGCAGGCGGAGCAGCACGTCGCGGTTCGACACCGGCTGGTAATGGCCGGGCTCCAGCTCGGCGGCACTGCCGGCGGTGGCCTTCAGCAGGTCACGCAGGTCGACGACGCTGCGGGTCTGTCCCTCGTTGAAGGGGTCGATGATGGCGCGCGCGCCGTCCTTCTCGATGCGGACCAGGAAATGGCCGGGGAAGTTCAGCCCGACCATCGGCCAGCCCTGCGACCGCGCGGCATGCATATAAAGGATGCCGAGCGCCACCGGCAGGCCGCGCCGGCGGTCGATCACCCGCAGCAGGTTGGCGTTCTGCAGGTCGTCGTAGGTGTCGTGGTCGCCGGAATAGCCGTGGCGCCCGCCGATCACCGCATGCAGGTGCGCGATGCGCGTCTCCAGCCTGTCGTCGGCCGGGTCCTGCGCCGCGACGCGGGCGGCCAGATCCTCGACGATGGCGCGGATGTGGGCGCGGTAGGGGACGAGGTCGGCGTTCGGCAGCTCCAGCGCGCCAAGCGCCAGGGCGGCTTCGGCCAGATCGATCTCGTCGTCCGGCTGGTCGCCGATGCGGCGCAAGATTTCGCGGGCTTCCGCGCGGTTGCTCAAGACTGTCGCCCCCTCAAATTCGTCCCCTCACAGTCTCCAGGCATCGACCAGATGACGGGGCCAGGCCCAAGGGGTAACCAGCATCACGTCGAAGCGCAAGACATAGCCGGCATAGCGCGGGTTGGCGCCGAGGAAGGCATGGGCGGCGCGGGCCAGCCGGCCGCGCTGGCGGGCGTTCAGCGCCTCGTTGGCGGTATCCCAGTCGCCGCGCGCCTTCACCTCGACGATGGCGATGGTCTTGCCGCGCTTGGCGACGATGTCGATCTCGCCCATCGGCGTGCGCAGGCGGCTGGCCAGGATGCGGTAGCCGCGCAGCCGCAGCGACAGGCGGCACAGCGCCTCCGCCCGGCGGCCGAGGCTTTCGGCGCGCAGGCGCCGCGCATCCAGGTCCGTCATTTGCCCTTCTCCTCCCGCTGCAGTTCCAGCGCGCGGGCGTAGACGGTGCGCTTGTGCTGGCCGGTGCGGGCGGCGACGTCGGCGGCGGCGTCGCGCACCGACAGGCGGGTCAGCGCCTCGCGCAGCAGGGCGTCGACGTCGGCCTCGCCCGGCGTCGCCTCCTCGCCGGGCGGGCCGATGACCAGCACGACCTCGCCGCGCGGCGGGCCGGCCTCGGCATAATGGGCGGCCAGCTCCGGCAATGTGCCGCGCCGCACCTCCTCGTACAGCTTGGTCAGCTCGCGGGCGACGGCGGCCTCGCGCGGACCCAGGATATCGGCGAGGTCGGCCAGAGACTCCGGCAGGCGCTGCGGCGATTCGAAGAAGACCAGCGTGGCGGGCACACCCTTCAGCTCGCCGGCGGTGGCGCGCCGCGCGCTGCTCTTGTTCGGCAGGAAGCCGGCGAACAGGAAGCGGTCGGTCGGCAGGCCGGACAGCACCAGCGCCACCAGCGGGGCCGAGGCGCCGGGCAGGGTGGTCACCGCCACGCCTTCCGCCACGCATTCCCGCACCAGCTTGTAACCGGGGTCGGAGACCAGCGGCGTGCCGGCGTCGGTGACCAGCGCGATGGCCTCACCCTTTTTCATGCGGCCGATCAGGACCGGACGCATCTTTGCGGCGTTGTGTTCGTGGTAGGAGACGAAGGGGGTGTGGATGCCGTGGATGCCCATCAGCTTTGCGGTGACGCGCGTGTCCTCGCAGGCGATGGCGTCGGCCCGCTTCAGCGTGTCGAGCGCCCGCAGCGTGATGTCCGCGGCGTTGCCGATGGGGGTAGCGACGACATGGAGTCCGCCCGCGAGTTTACTTGGCGCGGCGAGGGGGCTACCTTGAGCGCCACTTTCGGCCGAGTCACCCGGACTCATGGCCGGGACCATGCCTTGGGTCTCGCCTTCGGTTCCGGCGGCCGTTTCAGCAGATGTGGAGACGATTGGTGGCACGCTTGGCAACAGCTTTCTCACAGGGTCTGAAACGTCACGGCGTGGCAGCCTTGTTGGTCGCCGGCCTGTTGTCGGCCTGTTCGACTTTAAGCGCGCCGCCGCGGGTGGCACAAGCGCCGCAACCGGTTCCCGCTCCGGTGGCTCCCCTGCCGGAGACGCAAGGCCCGGTCAAGGTCGCGGTCCTGGTGCCGCTCAGCGGGCAGAGCGCCGCCATCGGCCAGTCCATGCTGGACGCCGCGCAGATGGCGCTGTTCGACATGGCCGGCGACCAGCTGCAGCTGTTGCCGCGCGACACCAAGGGCACGCCGAACGGCGCCGCCGACGCGGCACGCCAGGCGCTGGCCGAGGGTGCCCGCCTGATCATCGGTCCGCTGTTCGCCGCCGATGTCGCCGCGGTGCGCCCCATTGCGCAGAATGCCGGCGTCGACGTGCTGGCCTTCACCAACGACGCCACCCAGGCCGGCAACGGCACCTACGTGATGGGCTTCGTCCCGGCCGATCAGGTCAGCCGCGTCGCCGGCTATGCCCGGTCGCGCGGGGCGACGCGCTTCACCGTGCTGGCGCCGCGCTCCCCCTACGGCGACGCGGTGGTCAACGCCATGCAGTCCATCGCGCCACGGCTCGGCGCCATGACCACGCAGGTCGAGCGCTACGATCCGGCCATCACCGACCTGTCGGTCCCGGCCAAGCAGGTTGCGCAGGAAACCCCGCAGCCGCAGGCGGTGATGCTGGCCGAAGGCGGGCAGCGCGCCCAGGGCATCGCCCAGGCGCTGGCCGCCAACGGCGTGCAGCCGCAGCAGGTCAAGCTGCTGGGCACCGGGCTGTGGGACGACAGTTCGCAGGGCGCGCTGGGGCAGGAGCCTGCGCTGGTCGGCGCGCTTTACGCCGCCCCGACGCCGCAGACCCGCGCCCGCTTCGAGTCTCAGTTCGAGCAGGTCTATGGCCGCAAGCCGCCGCGCATCGCCACGCTGGCCTATGACGCGACGTCGATCGCCGCGGTGCTGACCCGCAGCGGCGGCCCGGTTCCGTTCGACCGCATGGCGATGACCAACCCCAACGGCTTCGAGGGGCTGGACGGCCTGTTCCGCCTGCGCGCCGACGGCTTGGTCGAACGCGGGCTTGCGGTGATGGAGATCACGCCCACCGGATCGCGCGTGGTCGACCCGGCGCCGCCGTCGTTCGAGATGCTGGGGCAGTGACGGATATGAAAAAGCCCTCTCCCGAGCCGGGAGAGGGCTTTTTCACTGCCATCCTTACTTACGCCCGCGCCCGCAGGTAGGGGGTCAGGCGCCATTCGGCGAACTTGATCAGGCGGGTGGCGACGAAGTTCAGCACCAGATAGATCGCCCCGGCGACGATGAACAGCTCGAAGACCGCGAAGGTCTGGGCGATCATGCGCCGGGCGATGCCGGTGACCTCCATCAGCGTGATCGTGCTGGCGAGCGAGGTCGCCTTGACCATCAGGATCACCTCGTTGCCGTAGGCCGGCAGCATCTGGCGGATCGCCACCGGCAGCACGATGCGACGGAAGGCCAGCGCGCGCGACATGCCGCAGGCCCGCGCCGCTTCCACCTGTCCTTGCGGCACCGACAGGATGGCGCCGCGCAGGACCTCGCTGGTGTAAGCGCCGGTGTTGAGCGTCAGCGCCAGGATGGCGCACCAGTAGGGCTCGCGCAGGAAGGGCCAGAGGATGCTCTCGCGGATGAATTCGAACTGGCCGAGCCCGTAATAGACCAGGAAGATCTGCACCAGCAGCGGCGTGCCGCGGAAGACGAAGACATAGGCCGCTGCCAGCTTTTCCACCACGCGGTTGCCCGACAGCCGCAGAAGCGCGACGGCGAAGGCGACCAGCGCCCCCAGCGCCAGCGAACCCAGGATCAGCTGCAGCGTCAGCGACAGGCCGCCGAGCATGCGGGGCAGGCTGTCCCACATCAGTTGCCAGTTCATGGCCTCAGGCCCTCCGGACGCCGCGATTGGCGGAGATTTCGGCGCGGTTGAACAGCGCCGTCGAAATGGTGGTCAGCAGCAGATAGAGCACGGCCGCGGTGCCGTAGAACAGGAAGGGCTGGCGCGTGGCGCCCGCCGCCAGATGGGTCACCCGCATCAGCTCGGCCAGCGCCGTCACCGACACGAGCGCGGTGTCCTTCAGCGTCAGCTGCCAGACATTGCCGAGACCGGGCAGGGCGAAGCGCAGGGTCTGCGGCACCAGCACCCGGCGCAGGATCAGCCAGCGGCTCATGCCGCAGGCCCGCGCCGCCTCGATCTGGCCGAAGGGGACGGACTGCACCGCACCGCGGATCACCTCCGTCGAATAGGCGCCGGAGATCAGCCCGACCGCCAGCACGCCGATGGTGAAGGCGTTCAGGTCGACCCGGCCGTCATAACCGAAGGCGGCGGCGATGGAGGTCGCGACCCCGCTGCCGCCGAAGAACAGCAGATAGATCACCAGCAGTTCGGGGATACCGCGGACGATGGTGGTGTAGAAGTCGGCCAGGACGTTCAGCGCCAGGGAATGGCTGAGCTTGGCCGAGGCGCCGAGCGATCCGACGACGATGCCGAAGGCGAAGGCCGACACGGCGACCGCGACGGTCATCGCGGTGCCCATCAGAAGCTGTCCGCCCCAACCGTTGGGACCGAAGGAAAGGAGTTCCAGCATTGGCACGCCCGGTAAGGCCCGCCGGGCGCGGCGAGGACGGCCGGCCGTACGGGGTTCAGCGAACGGAAATCAAGCGATGACAGGTATCGACCTGGGGAACGACCGGCGCCCGGTTGCCGCGAAGGCCGCCGGGCGCCGTTCCGATCAGGAAGGAGGGCCGAAGGCCCGCCTTGCTTGGTCCCCTTACTTGGTCGGGGAGATGTCGTAGCCGAAATGCTGGGTGCTCAGCTTCTTGACGGTGCCGTCCTTCAGCGCCTCGGCGATGGCCTTGTCGAACATCGCCTTCAGGTCGGCGGTGTCCTTGCGCAGGCCGACGCCCATGCCCTCGCCGATCACGCCGCCGATGAAGTTCGGGCCGACGATGACCATCTTGTCCGGCGTGGCCTTCACCACCGCCTCGACCACCGAACGGTCGCCCAGCATGGCGTCGACGCGGCCGGAGCTGAGATCGATGCCGGCATTGTCGATCTTGTCGTAGGTGCGCATGGTCACCTTCGGCAGATGCTTGTCCATGAAGTCGGCCTGGATGGTCGACACCTGGACGCCGACGGACTTGCCCTTCAGGGCGTCGGCCAGCTTCTCCAGCACCGGCTTGGCCTTGCCCTGGTCGTTCAGGTCGACGCGGTCGGCGCCGAGCGCCAGCGACTTGGCCAGCGGCGAGTTGGCCATCACGGCGAACACCGACGGCTCGGTGCCGTAGGGGATCGAGAAGTCGATGACCTTCTTGCGCTCGTCGGTGATGGTCATCGCCGACATGATGGCGTCATACTTGCCCTGCTGCAGGGCCGGGATGATGCCGTCCCAATCCTGGGCGACGAACTCGCAGGTGACCTTCATGCGCTTGCACAGGTCGTTGCCGAGATCGACCTCGAAGCCGGTCAGCTTGCCCGAGGTGTCGGTGGCGTTCCACGGAGGATAGGCGCCCTCGCTGGCGATGCGGACCGTCTTCCATTCCTTGGCGTTGGCGGCGCCTGCCGCGGCCACAGCCATCATGGCGCCGAGCGCCAGGGCCGAAACGATCTTCTTCAACGAACACACTCCTCTGTTCGGTTCGCCCGTTCTCTCGCCCCTGTCGGGGCCGGGCTGTTTCTGACGGTCCGGTCCTGCCCTCTGCCTCGTCCCCTCACGCCGCGCCGGACAGATGGCGCGAGAGGAACTGCCGCACCCGGTCCGAGTCGGGGTCGGTCAGCACCTTGTCGGGTGACCCCTCCTCCTCGATCCGCCCCTGGTGCAGGAAAACCACCTTGGACGCCACTTCGCGGGCGAAGCCCATCTCGTGCGTCACCAGGATCATCGTGTTGCCTTCGTCCGCCAGTTGGCGGATGACGCGCAGAACCTCGCCGACCAGTTCGGGGTCGAGCGCCGAGGTCGGCTCGTCGAACAGCATGACCTTGGGCTGCATGGCGAGCGCGCGGGCGATGGCGGCGCGCTGCTGCTGGCCGCCCGACAGCTGGACCGGATAGGCGTCGGCCTTCGCCAGGATGCCGACCTTGTCCAGCAGCATGCGGGCGCGGTCGATGGCTTCCGCCTTCGGCACCCCCAGCACATGCACCGGCGCCTCGATCACGTTCTGCAGGATGGTCATGTGGGTCCAGAGATTGAAGCTCTGGAACACCATGCCGAGGCTGGTGCGGATGCGCTCCACCTGACGGGTGTCGGCGGGGACGCTGGCACCGCCGCGCGTCTTCTTCAGCGCGATGGCCTCGCCGCCGATGACGACCCGTCCGTCGTCCGGGATCTCCAGCATGTTGATGCAGCGCAGCAACGTGCTCTTGCCCGAGCCCGACGAGCCGATCAACGTGATGACGTCGCCCTCGCGGGCGGTCAGCGAGACGCCCTTCAGCACCTCCAGCTCGCCGAACCGCTTGTGCAGATCCTCCACGACGACGGCGGCGGGAGCGGACTCGCTGACTGGCGGGTGACGGTGCATGCGCGAAAAACCGGCTGGTTCGGGTGGCGGATGACGGTCGCGCCGCCGCGGCGGGCCGATGCGGCCGGCCAGGGCGTCGGTATGACCATTGCGGCACAGGCTAGACCGGGGCATGCGCGTTTCGCAACGCAGATTTCACATCAAATGCACGTCAAGCCGCTTGTGTCCGAAAACAGTGCGTCACCACAACAAAAGTACCAGAATCTGCGGCCCCAGGATACGCAGGCACATCGCCAGCGGATAGACGGTGGCGTAGGCCAGCGCCGGAGCCTCCGACGCGACCAGCGCGTTGGCATAGGCCAGTCCCGGCGGGTTGGTCTGCGACCCGGCCAGCACGCCGCAGATGGTCAGGAAGTTCAGCTTCATCAGCCCGCGCGCGACCAGCCCGGTCAGCAGCAGCGGCACCAGCGTCACCAGCACGCCCCACATCATCCACGGCCAGCCGGCGCCGCTCGCCAGCGTGGCGACGAAGCGGTCGCCCGACGCGATGCCCAGCACGGCCAGGAACAGGATGATGCCGATCTCGCGCAAGGCGAGGTTGGCGGCCGGCGGCATGAACCACACCAGCGGCCCGACATGGCCGACGCGGCCCAGGATCAGCGCCACGATCAGCGGCCCGCCGGCGAGGCCGAGGCGCAGCGGCGCCGGCATGCCCGGCAGGAAGATCGGGATGGCGCCGAGCGCCGCGCCCAGCGCGATGCCCAGGAACATCGGGATCATCTCCACCTGCTGCAGCTTGCGGGCGGAGTTGCCGAAGACCCGGCCGACGGCGGCGAGGCTGTCCGGCCGGCCGATCACCGTCAGGATGTCGCCGAACTGCAGCTTCAGCGCCGGGGTCGGCACCAGTTCCACGCCCGAGCGGTTGACGCGGCTGACCACCACGTCATGGGCGTCCTGGAGGTTCAGGGCGGCGATCGACTTGCCCAGCACCGCGTTGTTGGTGACGACGATGCGCTCCCACTTCAGGTCGGTGCCCTTGGTGGTCAGCGGCCGGTCGAACTCCTGCCCCAGCAGGGTCCGCACCTGCTCCAGCTTCGGCCGCGGCCCGACCACATGCAGCACGTCGCCCAGCTTCAGGCAGGTGTTGTTGTGGGGGACGCAAAGCGTGCCGTCGCGCAGCAGGCGGGAGGCGACCACCCCATGGTCGCACAGCGCGTCGATGGACCCGAGCGGCCGGCCCTCAAGCTCCCGGTTGCGCAGGGTCAGGTCCATGGTCTCCAGCGTCGACACCTCGGCGCGGCGGCATTCCTCGAAGCGGGCGGCCTCGGCCTCCGGGTCGATGCGGAACAGGATGCGGACGGCTGCCATCGACAGCAGGTTGCCGGCGATGCCGAAGGGGTAGGTGACGGCGAAGGCAAGGCCGGGCAGGGCCATCACCGCCGCATCGGCCCCGACCTCCGTCAGCACCTGCTGGGTGGCGGCCAGCGCCGGGGCGTTGGTCACCGCGCCGGCGAACACGCCGAGCGAGGACCCCAGCGACAGCGCCCCCGACGACACCAGCGCCGCGGTCAGCAGGATGCTGGACCCCACCATCAGCAGGGCCAGCCCGTTCAGCGCCAGCCCGCTGCGGCGGAGCGCGGCGAAGAAACCGGGGCCGACCTGGATGCCGATGGTGTAGACGAACAGGATCAGGCCGAAGTCGCGGATGAAGTCCATCATCTCCGGGTTGAAGGCGATGCCCGCCTGCTTGGCGATGTGGCCGCCGGCGATGCCGGAGAACAGCACGCCGCCGATGCCCAGCCCGACCCCGCGGATCTTGATATGGCCGAGCGCCACGCCCGCCGCCGACACGAGACCGAGCATGAGCACCACCCGCGCGATCGGCGGCATGGCCTGGAGAATGTCTGCGAAAGCCGACATGGAGCAACTCGCTTCCTGAACACATTTGGGCAAACCGCCGCCGCGTTCGGTGGGAGCCCGGATGAATGCGGCGCTCCCCCTTCGATCGGGACAGATTGGCGCGACGATGCGGCAGGACCGCGGGCAAGGCGTTGATTCAGAACAAGTGCACGGCCTTTAGCCGTGACAATCCCGGCACCCGGCGCTGCGGCGAACGCATGGAAGTGTAGCGCTGCGAGGCATGCGGCCCGTCATCGGGCGGCGTCCGATTCCTCGAACTCCATCCAAATTTTGCCATTTTCTTCCCATAGATCATGTCTCAAGCAACCGGCTCCGCAGGTCGCGCACCGGCGTTCCCCCTAGCGCCACCGCAGCGACGAATGGAAGCTGTTCCACAAGGTATCGACCGGCCGGACCCGGCCGGACGCAAGGCCATCGCGAGAACCCCCTCGCGGTGGCCTTTTCTTTTGGGTGGGTTCTTTCGGGCGGGGCGGCGGCGGGAGGCTGCGACAGCATTCTTGCTCCGGCTTTCCCGTCCCGCTGTGCTATAGCAGCGCCTCCCTCAACCGGAAGCGCGACCCGTTCCCATGCCCGTCTTTGCCGGATCAGAGCTGACCTGCCTGCGTGGCGACCGTCTGGTCTTCACCGCGTTGGAGTTCCGCATCGCCCCCGGCGGTGCGCTGGTGCTGCTCGGCCCCAACGGCAGCGGCAAGTCCAGCCTGCTGCGGGTGATGGCCGGGCTGCTGAAGCCGCTGCGCGGGACGCTGGACTGGGACGGGGTGCCGGTTTCCGAGGATCCCGACGGCCACCGGTCGCGGGTGCAGTATGTCGGTCATCTCGACGCGGTGAAGCCGGTGCTGACGGCGGCGGAGAATCTCGCCTTCTGGGCGGCACTGGCCGGTGCCGCCGACCCGGTCGCCAACGCGCGGTCCGCGCTCGACCGGCTGGGGGTGCCGCACATCGCCGGGGTGCCGGGCCGCTATCTGTCGGCCGGTCAGAAGCGCCGGCTGAACCTCGCCCGGCTGCTGGCGGCACCGGCGACGCTGTGGCTGCTGGACGAGCCGACCGTGGCGCTCGACCGCGCCGCCATCGCCCTGTTCGAGGGGCTGATCGCCGAACATCGCGCCCAGGGCGGCATGGTGGTGCTGTCCACCCACACCGACATCGCCACCCCCGGCGGCGAGGAACTGCATCTGGACGAGTTCGCCCCCTACGCCGACGACGAAGAGGCCAGCGACGAAGACCATGAGGAAGAGGGGGCCGCGCCATGAGCCGTTTCCTGCGCCTTGTCGCGCGCGACCTGCGGCTGGCCCTGCGCCAGGGGTCCGACGCCACCATCGCCGTCATGTTCTTCGTGCTGTGCGTGGTGCTGTTCCCCTTCGGCGTCGGGCCGGAGCCGAACATCCTCGCCCGCATCGCCGCCGGCGTGATCTGGGTGGCGGCGCTGCTCGCCTCGCTGCTGTCGCTGGAGCGGCTGTTCCAGACCGATTACGAGGACGGGTCGCTGGAACTGCTCTCGCTCTCTCCCCTGCCGCTGGAGGCTGCGGTGCTGGCGAAGACGCTGGCCCATTGGCTGGTCACCGGCGTGCCGCTGATCGTCGCCGCGCCGCTGCTGGCCGTTCTGCTGAACATGGATGCGCAAGGGTTCGGCGTGCTGGTGCTGACGCTGACGCTTGGCACGCCGATCCTCAGCCTGATCGGTGCCATCGGGGCGGCGCTGACGCTGGGCGCGCGCCGCGGCGGCGTGCTGCTGTCGCTGCTGATCCTGCCGCTCTACATTCCCGTGCTGATCTTCGGCGCCGGCGCCATCGACGCCGCCATCAACGGGCTGACCCCGCGCCCGCACCTGCTGCTTCTCGCCGGCATCCTCGCCGCCGCCCTGCCGCTGGCCCCCTGGGCCGGGGCCGCGGCCCTGCGGCAGGCGGTGGAGTAGGGAGCCACAGTGTCGTGCGTTTGATATGAAACGCACGACACTGTGGCTTCATGTTTGGCGATCGGATTCACGCTCCAAATCGATTCCGATTTTACGCGATCCGATCTAGGACCTCGACGCCTTCTCCGGCAGCAGCTTCTCGATCGCCTCGCGCACCTTGTCCGACTCGGGGTCGGTCATGGTGGAGAACCAGGACACCAGCTTGCCGTCCGGCCCGATCAGATATTTGTGGAAGTTCCAGCGCGGCTTGGCGAGGAAGCCCAGTTCGTCGGCCGCCCAGCGGTAGAAGGGATGGGCGCCGTCGCCCGATACCACCGTCTTGTCGGTCAGCGGGAAGTCGATCCGATAGTTGACCTCGCAGAAATCCTTGATCTGGTTGGCGCTCCCCGGCTCCTGGCCGCCGAAATCGTCCGAAGGCACGCCGACCACCACCAGCCCGCGGTCGCGGTAGCGCTGCCACAGCGCCTCCAGCCCCTTGTATTGCGGGGTGAATCCGCACTGCGAGGCGGTGTTGACCACCAGGACCGCCTTCCCCTTAAACTGCGACAGCGGCAGCGGCCGGCCGTCGATGCCCTGGAAGGTGAAGTCGTAGGCGTTGATTGTGGCGGCGCTGCTTGCGGCCATGGCGCTGGCGGCTCCCATCACGGAAAGGACCGCCGCCATGGCGACGGTGCGAAGTCGGGTTCGGACGGTCATCGGTAGGGCTCGGCGGCTGGAGGGCTTTGCATCCTTACACATACGATGCCCGATACGAGCTTCGGCGCCTATCGGATCATGAAGAGATCGGCCGCCGCCGGTCGCATCGGGTCTACCCCTTTCGGACGGGTAGCCACGGTGCCCGCGGATCGACAGTTGATAGGTAAGGATACGCGGCGATCGATCGTCGCCATCCTTGCAACCGTCCTTGTCCACCGAACAGCGCCCGAAAAATGTCCCACCCGGCCGAGCCTCAGCCTGAGCATAAAAATCTATCCCATCGAAATGGGTATGCGGACGCCAGCCCGGTTGCCGCCGCTCCCGTCGCCGATGCAAGCCCATTCCAGGAGAACAGGCCGATGAACGCCGGAGCCATCACGCAGGACACCCGGTCGCTCCCGACGACGATGCGCCGGGTGGCCCGTGCCGCCGCCAAAGCCACGGTGGCCGTCACGGCGGTGCTGCTATTCGGCGCCGCCTTGTCGACGCCGTCGCTCGCCGACCCGGGGGAGCATGGCCGCGGCCATGCCTGGGGCCACCACAAGCACAAGCACCATCACGACGAAGGCCCGGTCGTCATCTATGGCGCGCCGCCGCCGGTGGTCGTGGTTCCGGCCCCGCCGCCCCCGCCGCGCGTCGTCTATGCCCCCTCCTACGCACCGCCGCCGGCCGTCATCTATGCCCCGCCGCCGCAACCGGGCGTCAGCGTCCAGATGAACATTCCGCTCCGTTAACGATCGAGGATTTCCAAACGCTCCGGCGGTCGGGTCTCACCCGGCGGCCGGAGCGTTTTGCGTTTCGGCAGCGCTGTGCCGGGCTGTGACCATCCTGTGCCCTTGTCGCGCGTCCCGCCCCGTCCACGGCATGCTCCCGGCCGTTCCCTCCCCCGCCGTCCGCACCGCACCCGTTGAAAAGCCTGGATCGTCAGTCCTTTCGTGACAGGACCCGCCTGCACCGGTAGGATCGCGCGGCCTGTCGCGAAGGCGGTAGGCCGTTCGGGTGATTCACGGAAACTCAACCGATGTCCGGCCATCTGTCGGCTGGGAGCATCTTGCGGCCCGTGGTCGGTATCGGGGAGGGAGAGACCGAATGTTCGTGATGATCGGCTTCGGCATCGTGATCTTCAGCGTGTTCGGTGGCTACATCCTCGGCGGTGGCCACATGGGCGTGCTGTGGATGCCGTTCGAGTTCATGATCATCCTGGGCTCCGGCGCCGGTGCCTTTTTCATCGCAAATCCAAAATCCGTGGTGACTCACACCGGCAAGGAGCTGGGTCACCTGTTCAAAGGTCCAAAATACAAAAAGGAGGACTTCCTGGAGG
Source organism: Azospirillum sp. Sh1 (assembly GCF_008365135.1). NCBI lineage: Bacteria > Pseudomonadati > Pseudomonadota > Alphaproteobacteria > Rhodospirillales > Azospirillaceae > Azospirillum > Azospirillum sp. Sh1. The sequence goes on from NZ_VTTK01000013.1 coordinate 162,266, forward strand.
TCCTCACCATGATGTATCAGGTCTTCAAGATCGCGAAGACCAAGGGCCTTCTGGCGCTCGAACAGCATATCGAGAAGCCGGAAGACTCACCGCTCTTCCAGCAGTTCCCCAAATTCTATGGCGACCATCATGCCATCGCCTTTCTCTGTACCTATCTTCGTCTGATGTCGCTGGGCGCGGACAACCCGCACGAGCTGGTCGACCTGATGGACGAGGATATCGAGACGATGCACCACGAACACCAGCGCATCGCCGACGCCATCCAGGCGGTGGCCGACGCGGTGCCGGCACTGGGCATCGTGGCGGCGGTGCTGGGCGTGATTCACACCATGGGCTCGATCACCGAGCCGCCGGAAGTGCTGGGCAAGCTGATCGGCGGCGCGCTGGTCGGCACCTTCACCGGCATTCTGGTCGCCTACGGCTTCCTCGCCCCCATCGCCAGCGGCCTGAAGAACATCTATCACGCGGAAGGCAAGTATTATCAGGCGATGAAGACTGGCCTGATCGCCCATCTCTCCGGTTACGCGCCCGCCATTTCGGTGGAATACGCCCGCAACGTGCTGGAGCCGGAATACCGCCCGACCTTCGCCCAGGTGGAAGAGGCGACCTCCGCCCTGCCGCCGGCCTGACCCCTTGTCCTGATCGACCGAGGGTCCCGATGCCGGACATCGACATCGCCTGGAACGAGGGAACGGTCGGCGAATGGGACGCCCTGTTCGCCCGCGTTCCGCGCTCCACCCTGCTGCAGAGCTTCGCCTATGGCCGCGCCATGGGCCGCACCTATGGTCATGTCCCGCGTCTTGGCGTGATCCGCCGAGTGGGCGAGCCGGTCGGCCTCGTCCAGACGCTCGACCGCCGCATGGTGAAGATCTTCCACGATCGCCAATGCTACCGCGGCCCGCTTTGGCTGGACGGCACGATCCCCGATGCCGACACACTGGAAGCGGTGTTCCGCCTGCTGCGCCGTGCCTGCCCGCGGTCGCCGCTCAGCCGCGCCAGCCTGTTGCCGGAACTGCCGGCCGCGCCGGAGACGGAGGCGCTGCTCGCCCGTTGCGGCTTCCGCAAGGTCGGTCCCGGCTATCGGACGGTCTGGTTCGACCTGACCCGCAACGAGGAGGCGATGCGCGCCGGCTTCGCCCGCGACTGGCGGCAGCGTCTGCGCGGGGCGGAGAAGGCCGGCCTTGTCCTCGACACCGACTGGAAGGCCGACAACCTGCCCTGGCTGATGAAGCAGGAGCATGACCAGGCGCTGGAGAAGGGCTTTCGTGCCATGACCGGGCCGCTGGCCGTCCGCCTGCGCAACGCCATGGTCAAGGGCGGTGGCCGCAATGACGGCGTGGTGATGGTGACGGCGCTCGACGGCCGCACACCGCTTGCTTGCGGCCTGTTCTTCCGCCACGGCGTCTGCGCCACCAGTCAGATCAGTTGGGCCAACGAAGCGGGCCGCAAGAGCGGCGCCATGCGGCTGGTGCTGTGGAAGGCCATGCAGGAGCTGAAGCAGCATGGAGTCCGCGCGCTCGATCTCGGCGGCATCAATCCCGACACCGCCCCCGGCGTCACCGAGTTCAAGCTCGGCACCGGCGGAGAGGCGGTGGAGACGGTCGGCCAATACCGCTGATGCGCTTTGCCTGATGATGGCCGGGGCGGTTCCGGCTATCCTTACCTGCGTGCCGACTCGACACGCCCTTACCGCACGGGATGTCCGCCATGTCAGACCTCGAACCCCTGAAGCCCGGCGAAGCCGATGTCGCCATCGAACGCGCCATGCAGCAGCGGCCGAAGGCGATGATCATCCGTGACAAGCTGCAGAAGATGCTGGAGGACGAGAACACCGCCCGCCAGTTCGTCGGCGCCATCCGCAACATGATGAACAAGGAATAGGGGGCGCCGGCGGCCTCCGCCGCCGGGTTGCTTACCATCGGGTCAGCAACTGCTCGCCTTGTTGCAGCCCTTTTCCTCCGCCGACGCCGGTGCCGGGGTGCGCGCCAGCTGCAGGCCGCCGCGGCTGTCGTCGAACATCTTCTCGATCGACCGCCGGGCCTGCTGGAAGGCCTGAAGCTCCCGCCCCTCCAGCTTCTCGCCGGTCGGCAGATCGACGGAGCGCGGGTTCACCTGATGCCCCGCCTTCAGCACCTCGTAATGCAGGTGCGGCCCGGTCGACCGTCCGGTGGTGCCGACATAGCCGATGATATCGCCCTGATCGACCCGCGCGCCACGCTGGATCGACTTGGCGAAGCGGCTCATATGGGCGTAAGCGGTCGAAATCTCGGTGTTGTGGCGGATGCGGACATAGTTGCCGTAGGAGCTGCTGCGTTCCGCGATCTCGATGGTGCCGCGTCCGGCCGCATAGATCGGGGTCCCGGTCGGCGCCCCGAAATCCACGCCCTTGTGCATCTTGCTGAAGCCCAGGATCGGGTGGTGGCGCATGCCGAAACCGGAAGTGATGCGGGCACCGTCGATGGGCGTGCGCAGCAGGGCGCGGCGGATGCTTTCGCCGTCGCCATTGTAATAGTCGATCCGCCCGTCGCGGGTCTTGAAGCGGTAGATCGGCATGTCGTCGCCGCTCAGCGTCAGCGAGGCATACAGCAACTCGCCTTCGCCGGCCTCCTTGCCTTCGGCGGTGACCAGCTTCTCATATAGAACCTCGAAACGGTCGCCCGGCTGCAGGTCGCGCTGGAAATCGACGTCGTAGGAGAAGTTCTGGATGAACGCCATCATGACCGAGATCGGCACCCCGGACTGGGCTCCCGCCTCGAACAGGCTGGAGCGGATCACGCCCTGGGCCGCCACCGGCTTGCGCGTGACCGGCTTCTCGATCTGGCTGGAGGTGAAGCCGGCGTCGCCCTTGCGCGCGATCGACACCGACCGCAGCGGATCCGGGGCGAATTCGAACCCGACGAACTTGCGGGCACCGCCGCGACGCGGTTCGAACAGGACCGTCACATGCTGGCCGACCTGGAGACGGCGCGGGTTGTAGACCTCGCGCAATGCGGCCACCGCATCGTGGGCGTCGTTGGTCGGCACATTGGCGGTGGACAGCAGATCCATCAGCGTATCGCCGCGGCCGATGGACAGGGTGCGGCGGTCGACCGGTCCGGTGGCGCGTTCCCCGTCCCCGTCATCGTCCTTCGCCTCGGAATTGCTTTCCGCGCCCATGTTCGGCTTCACCGCCGGCTTGAAAGCATGGGGAGCCCGGCCATTCGGCGCATCCGCGTTGCGGGCGACAACCGTCGCAGGCGCCAACGCAGCGGCCGAGATGATGGCAAGCAAGGCGAGCGTGGGAAGGCGGGAGAGCCTCGAACGCACCGTCGTCCTCCTCCTATAACCCCCGGGGCCGCCCAGCGGGCTGTCGGCGATGGCCGTCACCAAAGGTGTTAAGCCTATGGATCGGACGATGCTGGACCGGTCCGACCCTGTCAACCGACACAAGACCGCAGGGGTGGGCTCTGGGTGAACCCTATGGGAACACTATGGATTGGCGCGCTCGGACGGTCGCCGGCCACGCCGCGGTTGGTGGGTCGTTCCCTTACACTGAATCCGGTGCGGGCTCCGGTGAAAAACGAACCGTCAGGAATTTTTCATCGAAGCGCAAAAAAGCGCTTGCGTGGTTTGGGGGCGGGCGCCTATAAACCGCTCCACCGACGGCGGGGCGCTGAACGAGGCGCAGCGGCGGCGGTAGAAACGGAAGAGAAAACAGCAGCTTAGCGGTTTTGGTCTTCCGGCTTCGACCGAAATTCTCCGGTCACTCTGACCCGATCCTCCTGAAGAAGGGGATGCGGAAGAGCGGCCGGTGCGACGCGTCTCAGCGTTGCGGGTTCTT
>NZ_VTTK01000014.1:0-158668 GCF_008365135.1 Azospirillum sp. Sh1
GTGGGGGTGGGCTGAGAAAGCACGAGACCCCCCCCCCCCCCCGGGGGGAGGGGGGGGGGGGGAGGGGGATGCATTGCGTGGATTCTCGGTAAAGGGCCGCCGCGCGCCCCCCCCCCCCTACCCCTCTCCCGGGGGGGGAGAGGGGACTCCATCCTCAGATCGTCTCATCGATCTGCAAACCGTCCAGCACCCTATCACGGCACCGGTCTGAAAAAAGCTCCTGCATTCCACCCCTGCAAACGTAGGATTCGGCGGAACGGCTTGCTATATGTGGCGGGCCCTATCCCCATCGGACTACCAGACCTTTGGCGAAGCCCACCACCCGATATGTCTGTCAGGCCTGCGGCGCCTCCTTCCCGAAATGGGCAGGCAAGTGCGACGCCTGCGGCGAATGGAACAGCCTCGTCGAGGAGGCGGCGCCCGACAGCGCGCCCAAGGGACTGGGCAGCGCGCGCGGCCGCCGCATCGACTTCGTCGGGCTGCACGGCTCCAGCGAGGCGCCGCCCCGGCGCATGACCGGCATCGCCGAGTTCGACCGCGTCTGCGGCGGCGGTCTGGTTCCCGGCTCGGCCATCCTGATCGGCGGCGATCCCGGCATCGGCAAGTCGACCCTTCTGCTCCAGGCGATGGCCCGGCTGTCGCAGGACCACCGCTGCGCCTATGTCTCGGGCGAGGAGGCGGTCGATCAGGTCCGGCTGCGCGCCCAACGCCTGGGCTGCGCCACCGCCCCCGTCGATCTGGCCTCGGCCACCAGCGTGCGCGACATCGTCGCCTCGCTGGACGACGCCAAGGGGCCGGAGGTTATCGTCATCGACTCGATCCAGACCATGTACATGGACAATCTGGACAGCGCCCCCGGCACCGTCGCCCAGGTCCGCGCCAGCGCGCAGGAACTGATCCGCATCGCCAAGCGGCGCGGAGTCGTCCTGCTGCTGGTCGGCCACGTGACCAAGGAAGGCATGATCGCAGGTCCCCGCGTGCTGGAGCACATGGTGGACACCGTCCTCTATTTCGAAGGCGAGCGCGGCCACCAGTTCCGCATCCTGCGCGCGGTGAAGAACCGCTTCGGCCCGACCGACGAGATCGGCGTGTTCGAGATGGGCGACGCCGGCCTCGGCGAGGTCGCCAACCCGTCCGCCCTGTTCCTGGCCGAACGGCGCGGTGACGTGTCCGGCGCCGCCGTCTTCGCCGGGATGGAGGGCACCCGCCCAGTCCTGGTGGAGGTGCAGGCGCTGGTTGCCCCGTCGCCGCTGGGCACGCCGCGCCGCGCGGTGGTCGGCTGGGACCAGGCCCGCCTCGCCATGGTGCTGGCGGTGCTGGAGGCGCGCTGCGGCGTGCAGATCGGCGCCAACGACGTCTATCTGAACGTTGCCGGCGGCCTGCGCATCACCGAACCCGCCGCCGACCTCGCCGTCGCCGCCGCCCTGGTCTCCTCCCTGACCGGGGAGCCGGTGCCGGCCGATGCGGTGGTGTTCGGCGAGATCGGCCTGTCGGGCGAGGTCCGCGCCGTCGGCCAGAGCGACACGCGCCTGAAGGAGGCGGCGAAGCTCGGCTTCTCCTCCGCCATCTTCCCGGCGCGGCGCACCGGCAAGAAGGGCAGCCGCGGCGACAACGGCCTGAAGACGATCGAACTCCAGCAGTTGGGCGAGCTGATGCCGCTGTTCCAGCCGCAGGGCTCCTCCGGCCGGCCGCCCTCGCGGCGCCCTCACGACGACAACGACACGCGCCGCTGGCGCGATGACGAATACATCTGAACCACGGGATTTGCGGTCTGAACCATGGTCTTTGCAAAGAACGGCCGTCATCCCCGCGAAGGCGGGGATCCAGGAAACCCAACGGCGAATGCGCCGGAGCGGCTGGATTCCCGCCTTCGCGGGAATGACGTGGTTTGTTCGGAAAGGCCGAGGTTTCCGAATGCAACGGTCGTAAGCTGCAGGCGCCTCTTTCATTCGGCATTCCAATAATCGGCTAAGGGCAATGGATAACCTTCCCGTCAATCCGGTGGACATCGTCGTCATCGCCGTCGTGCTTCTGGCTGCACTACTGGCCTTCAGCCGGGGTCTGGTGGCCGAGGTGGTGTCGGTCGCCGCCTGGGCCGGCGCCGCGATCGTCACGCTCTACGCGCTGCCCCATGTCCTTCCCTACGCGCAGATCTATATCCGGTTCGAGATGCTGGCCTACGCCGCCTCGGCGGTGGCGGTGTTCATCGTCGCGCTGATCGTGCTGTCGCTGCTGGGCCGCAGCCTGTCGCGCGGGGTGCAGGCCTCGGCGCTGTCGGCGCTGGACCGCACGCTGGGCTTCGCCTTCGGGCTGGTGAAGGGTGGGGTGCTGGTGTCCATCGCCTACCTGTTCTTCCTGTGGCTGGTGCCCAACCCGGCCGAACAGCCGGTGTGGCTGCAGCAGGCGAAGACCCGTCCGCTACTGGCCGCCGGCGCCGAGACCCTCTATGCCTTCGTGCCGGAGACCCTGCGCCGGGAAGGGCTCGGCCAGATGGACATGGCGCGCGATCGTGCGCGTCAGGCGATGGAAGCCAAGCAGGCGCTCGACCGCCTGTCGACACCGGTGCCCAGCCCCGCGAAGACCGGGGGTGCGCAGGCGCCCGATACCGGTTATAAGGACCGCGACCGCGCCGACCTTGAAAGGCTGATGCAGAACAACGCCCGCTGAGCTTGACCGCTCGGTTTCGGCGCTATCGACGTTTGTGGACCGTTTCTTTCCGTTGCATGTGCTGACGCGCGCCTCCGGCGCCTCTTGGACGAAGGACTTCTGGTGATGCTGACGACGCATCCGTTCGACGACGACAAGCTGCGCGAAGAGTGCGGCGTGTTCGGCATCTACGGCAACCCGCAGGCGGGCGCCATCACGGCGCTGGGCCTGCACGCCCTGCAGCACCGCGGGCAGGAGGCGGCGGGCATCGTCAGCTTCGACGGTGGGCGCTTCCATCTCCAGCACACGCTGGGCCTGGTCGGCGACCATTTCAGCTCCGAGGCGATCATCGCCAAGCTGAAGGGCGGCAGCGCCATCGGCCATGTGCGCTACGCCACCACCGGCGACACCTCGATCCGCAACGTCCAGCCGCTCTACGCCGATTTCGAGTTCGGCGGCTTCGCGCTGGCGCACAACGGCAACCTGACCAACGCCCAGGTGCTGCGCCGCCAGCTGGTCCGCCGCGGCTGCCTGTTCCAGTCCTCCACCGACACCGAGGTGATCGTCCACCTGATGGCGACCGCCCGCGGCGGCTCGCCGGTCGACCGCCTGATCGAGGCGGTGCGGCAGGTCGAGGGCGCCTTCTCGCTGGTGGCGCTGACCTCCAAGGAAGTGATCGGCGTGCGTGACGCTCTCGGCGTCCGTCCGCTGGTGCTGGGCAAGCTGGGCGACACCTATATCCTGGCCAGCGAGACCTGCGCCTTCGACATCGTCGGCGCCGACTATGTCCGCGACGTCGAACCGGGCGAGATGATCGTCATCGACGGCAGCGGCCTTCACAGCCTGCGCCCGTTCCAGCCGCAGCAGCGCCGCCTGTGCATCTTCGAATACATCTACTTCGCCCGTCCCGACAGCGTGATGGAGGGCACCTCCGTCTATCAGGCACGCCAGCGCATCGGCCGTGAGCTGGCCCGCGAGGCCGGCGTGCCCGCCGACGTGATCGTGCCGGTGCCCGACAGCGGCGTGCCCGCGGCGCTGGGCTATGCCCAGGAAGCCGGCGTGCCCTTCGACCTCGGCATCATCCGCAACCACTATGTCGGCCGCACCTTCATCGAGCCGACCGACCAGATCCGCCACCTCGGCGTCAAGCTGAAGCACAACGCCAACCGCGCGATGATCGAGGGCAAGCGCGTCGTGCTGGTCGACGACAGCATCGTCCGCGGCACCACCTCGAAGAAGATCGTCGAGATGGTCCGCGCCGCCGGCGCCGCCGAAGTGCACATGCGCATCTCCAGCCCGCCGACCTCGCACCCCTGCTTCTACGGCATCGACACGCCGGAGCAGGGAAAGCTGCTGGCCCACCGCATGACGGTGGAGCAGATGCGCGAGTTCATCCAGGCCGACAGCCTCGCCTTCATCTCGCTCGACGGCCTGTACCGGGCGATGGGCGAGGAAAAGCGCGACCCGGCCAATCTCGGCTATTGCGACGCCTGCTTCACCGGCGACTACCCGATCCCGCTGACCGACGCGCTGGAAAATCCGCCGGTCGAGGCGAACGTCGCCGTCCGCGCCTGAGTTAACACCCTCTCCCGCCCCGGGAGAGGGTTTTTCGTATGTGAACGAATAATAATCCCAGGAAACGAGTCGTCACCATGTCCCGTCTCTCCGGCCGCATCGCCCTCGTCACCGGTGCATCGCGCGGCATCGGCGCCGCCGTCGCCAAGCGCTTCGCCGCCGAAGGCGCCCATCTGGTCCTGGTCGCCCGCACCGTCGGCGGGCTGGAGGAGACCGACGACGCCATCCAGAAGATCTCCGGCCAGTCGGCGACCCTGGTGCCGATGGACATGCGCGACTACGACAAGATCGACCAGCTCGGCCACGCGCTCTACCAGCGTTTCGGCAAGCTGGACGTCGTCGTCGGCAATGCCGGCGCTCTGGAGGCGCTCGGCCCGGTCGCCCAGTACGATCCGAAGCTGTGGTCGCGGGTGATGGACCTGAACGTGACGGCCAACTATCGCCTGATCCGTTCGATGGACCCGCTGCTGCGCGCATCGGGCACCGGCCGCGCCATCTTCGTCACCTCGGCCGCCGCCAAGGCGCCGCATCATTACTGGATGCCCTACGGCGCCAGCAAGGCGGCGTTGGAGATGATCGTGAAGACCTACGCGATGGAGGTCACCGGTTCGACCCTGCGCGTCAACCTGATCGACCCCGGCGTGGTGGCGAGCAAGCTGCGCACCCAGGCATTTCCGGGCGAGGACCCGACGAAGGTCGCCCAGCCCGCCGACGTGACCGAGCCGTTCGTGGAACTGGCCGAAGCCGCCTGCGAGCGGCATGGCGAGCTGGTGCAGGCGCAGTGAGGAAATCTCCCTCTCCCCCCGGGGAGAGGGTCGGGGTGAGGGGGATGCATTTGCCGAACGTCTTCGGCTACGCCGAACCCCCTCATCCTAACCTTCTCCCCAGGGGGGAGAAGGGATCCTACGAGGAATCAGCGCAGCATCCCCCTTAGCCGATACAGCTCCTCCAACGCCTGCCGGGGCGTCAGACTGTCCGGGTCGATCCCCGACAGCGCCTCCTCCACCGCCGACGGCCCCGCAGGCGCGACCTCCGCCTCCACCTTGGGCGCCGGCCGCTTCAGCGCCGCGCTGAACAGCGGCAGATCCTCGGCCAGTCGGTGGATCGTCGCGTTCTGGTCGCCCGATTCCAGCAGCTTCAGCACCTCGTCCGCCCGCCCGACCACCGCCGGCGGCAGGCCGGCCAGCTTGGCGACGTGGATGCCGTAGCTGCGATCCGCCGCCCCCGCGGTCACCTCGTGCAGGAACACCACGTCGCCCTGCCACTCCTTGATCCGCATGGTGTGGCAGGACAGCGCCGGCAGCTTCGACGCCAGCATCGTCAACTCGTGATAGTGCGTGGCGAACAGCGCCCGGCAGCGGTTCACATCGTGCAGATGCTCGACGCAGGCCCAGGCGATCGACAGCCCGTCGAAGGTCGCCGTCCCGCGCCCGATCTCGTCCAGGATCACCAGCGCCCGCGCACCGGACTGGTTCAGGATCGCCGCCGTCTCCACCATCTCGACCATGAAGGTGGAGCGCCCGCGCGCCAGATCGTCGGCGGCGCCGACGCGGCTGTACAGCCGGTCCACCACCCCGATATGCGCGTGTTCCGCCGGCACGAAGCCGCCCATCTGCGCCAGCACCGCGATCAGCGCATTCTGTCGCAGGAAGGTCGATTTACCGGCCATGTTCGGGCCGGTCAGCAGCCACAGCCGGTTGTCCGGCGCCAGATCGCAGTCGTTGGCCACGAACGGCCCGGCATGGCCGGCGTCCAGCACCGCCTCCACCACCGGATGCCGCCCGCCCTTGATCGAGAAGGCGAGGCTGTCATCCACTAGCGGCCGGCTGTAGCGCCGTTCCTCCGCCAGTTCGGCCAGCGAGGTGGCAACGTCCAGCGCCGCCAGCGCGTGCGCCGCCTGGGCGATGGCGTCGGCCTTCGCCGCCACCGCCTCGACCAGCCCGCCGAACAGCTCCAGCTCCACCGCCAGCGCCCGGTCGGCGGCCTCCGAAATCCGCCGCTCCAGGTCCGACAGCTCCACCGTGCCGAAACGCACGGCGTTCGCCATGGTCTGCCGGTGCATGAAGACCTCGCGGGCCCGGTCCGACATCAGCTTGTCGGCATGGGCGGCGGTGACCTCGATGTGATAGCCCAGCACATTGTTGTGCTTGACCTTCAGCGACGGCACCCCGGCGATCTCGGCATATTTCGTCTGCAACCCGGCGATCAGCCGCCGGCTCTCGTCGCGCAGCGTCACCAGCTCGTCCAGCGCATAGCTGTAGTCGCGCGCGATGAAGCCGCCGTCGCGCGCCAGCAGCGGCAGCTCCGGCGCAAGCGCCTGGGTCAGCTGGTCGACCAGTTCCGAATGCGCGCCCAGCCGCTTGTCGAGCGCCGCCAGCCCGTCCGGCAGCGGCATGGATCCTGCCAGCAGTTCGCGGATCAGACCCGCCTGCCGCAGCCCGTCGCGGATCGCCGCGAGATCGCGCGGTCCCCCACGCCCCAGCGTCAGCCGCGACAGCGCCCGTTCCAGATCGGGGCAGCTCCGCAAAGCCTGCCGCAGCTCGCCGCGCAACCGCTCCTCGGCCAGCGCGAACTCCACCATGTCCAGCCGGCGGCCGATGGCGGCCGGATCGGTCAGCGGCGCCGCCAGATGGGCGCAGAGCAGCCGCGCTCCCGCCCCCGTCACCGTGCGGTCGATGGTGGCGAGCAGGCTGCCGCGCCGCTCCCCGCTCAGCGTCCGCGTCAGTTCCAGGTTGCGCGCGGTGGAGGCGTCGATCTCCATCACCGCCCCCGGCCCCAGCCGGCGCGGCGGCGACAGCCGGGGCACGCGCCCCTTCTGCGTCAGCTCGACATACCCCACCAGCGCGCCGGCCGCCGCGACTTCCGCCCGGCTGAAATTGCCGAAGGCGTCCAGCGTGCCGACGCCATATTGGCTCAGCAGGCGCTGCTTGCCGTTCTCGCTGTCGAATCGCGGGTTGGGCTGCACGGTCAGCCGCGACTTCCATTCGCCCCACAGCTCGAACAGTTCCGGCGTCTGGCTCAACTTTTCGGAGATCAGCACTTCCTGCGGATCAAGCCGCCCCAGCGCCGCCCCCAGTCCGGTGCGCTCCACCGGCTGCACCACCAGCTCGCCGGTGGACATCTCCAGCCAGGCCAGCCCCAGCCCGCCCGCCGTCTCCGCCACCGCCGCCAGCCAGTTGGAGGAGCGGGCGTCGAGCAGGCTGTCCTCGGTCAGGGTGCCGGGGGTGACGATGCGGATGACGCCGCGCTTCACCACCGATTTCGCCCCGCGCTTCTTCGCCTCCGCCGGGTCTTCCATCTGCTCGCAGATGGCGACGCGGAAGCCCTGGCGGATCAGGCGCTGCAGGTAATTCTCGTGGCTGTGCACCGGCACGCCGCACATCGGGATGTCTTCGCCCAGATGCTGGCCGCGCTTGGTCAGCGCGATGTCCAGCGCCGCGGCGGCGTTCACCGCATCCTGAAAGAACATCTCGTAGAAGTCGCCCATCCGGTAGAACAGCAGGCAGTCGGGATGCGCCTGCTTGATCTCCAGATACTGCGCCATCATCGGCGTGGCGTCGGGCGGGATGACGATTTCTGCGGTATCGGACACGGGAACCACGGGGCCTTGGGTGGGTGTTTTGTCAGGCGCGCACCCTATCACGGGATATGCAGCCGCGGGATAGGCGGGATGGCGGAGCATGGGACAACAGGACGCGCACGAACGACTCCGCATGCGTCCCTGTTGCGGTTGACGGGCGCGCGCCGCCGGTCGCTACAATAGGGCAAGCTGAAAAATAATAGGGAGACGGCTATCATGACGCAAATGACCGAGGAAACCGTACCCGCCGAGGTGCGGGAGGTCGTTGCCCTCTTCTCCACCCGCGCCGGTTTCGACCGTGCGGTGGAGGCGCTGCTGGCGGCCGGCTTCGACCGTGCCGACCTGTCGGTCCTCGCCAGCCACGCCTCGCTGGATGTCGCGGATCCGAAGGGCAAGCCGCGGGACGAGGCGCTGACCGGTCTGGTGGGCGAACTGAAATACGCCTTCCCCCTGACCACCGCCGGCCTGATCGCCATCGTCGGCGGTCCCATCGAGGCCGCGCTGGCGGCGTTGGTCGCGGCGGGCGTCGGCGGTGCCGCCATCAAGGACTATCTGGACGAGTTGACCAGCCACCCCAAGCCCGACGAGTTCACCCGCGCGCTGGAAGCCGGCGGCGTCATCCTGTGGGTGCGCGTCGAATCGCCGGATCGGGAAGCCCAGGCCGCCGCGCTGCTGGAGCGCGAGGGCGGGGCGAACGTGCATGTGAGCGTGCGGGAGGGGTGAGGATGGGGAACTGTTTGCCCCCTCCCTAACCCTCCCCCGCTTTGCGGGAGAGGGGACTGCCGCTACTCCGTTGTAGAACCTCTGCAGGCGTTCTACCCCCTCTCCCGCGAAGCGGGGGAGGGATGGGGAGGGGGCATCCGTCGCAACGACTTCTTCAAGCCGCCCGCGCCCGCTCCACCCGCTGCCGCTCCACCATCCGCAGCCCATGCGCCCGGTACTGCGCCTGGACGATGGACGCCCAACCCATGCGGATCAGCGTCAGCTTCACGCCGTCCGAAACGTCGTCGCCGGTGACGAGGTCGGTCACCTGCCACATCAGCGTGTCGTCCACCGACCGCGGGAACATCGCGGCGACCCGCAGCAGCCGCGCCATCAGCGCCGCCGTGGTCTGCCGCCCCAGCCCGCGTTCGGCCAGCGTCAGCGCGTCGTTCAGCGCCGCCAGTTCCCGCCGCCCCTTCACCGAAGCTTCACCCGCCGCGCGTCCCGTGATCGTCCGGCCGGTCATGGCCCATCTCCCGCAAAACCGTTCACAGGCAGCAGTCTGGCCCCGCAACACGGGAACCGCTGTGACGGCCGTCACAACCACAGGCACAAGCAGGCGGGGCGCACTGGTTTTCCAGTGCGGGCGTGCTACCTGAAGGCTTTACCGCTATAGTGCGGCCGTTGCGGCCATTCCGGATCGCCTGCACGCCGCTTTAGAAGCCGAGGTTTTCCCCGACCGATGCTGTCCCGCTCCAAGGCGCCGCCCCCGCCCGAGTCGCCCGCGCCCGCCATCCCGAACAAGCGCGCCATCATCTCCCGCCGCAAGCTGGCGGGGGAGCTTGAGGATCTGGTCGCCGAACACGGCACCGGCGACAAGCTGCGCCCGGCGCTGATCGCCTGCCTGCGCAAGGCGCTGGCCGAGGGCAGGGCCGAGGTCCGGCAACGCTTCGACGCCGGCGGATCGGGCGAGCAGTGCGTGCGGGAGAACTGCTATCTCGCCGACCGGCTGGTCGGCACGCTGGCCGACTTCACCGTCCGCTTCATCTTCCCCACCGCCAACCCGACCTCCGGCGAGGTGTTCGACGTGGCGGCCACCGGCGGCTATGGCCGTGGCGAGCTGGCGCCCTTCTCGGACATCGACCTCCTGTTCCTGCTGCCCTACAAGCGCACGCCGCGGGTGGAGCAGGTGGTCGAATACATGCTCTACATCCTGTGGGATCTGGGGCTGAAGGTCGGCCATGCCGTGCGCAGCGTGGACGAGTGCATCCGCCAGTCCAAGGCCGACGTCACCATCCGCACCGCCATTCTGGAATCCCGCTATCTCTGGGGGCCGGGCAAGCTGTTCGCCGAGCTGCGCAAGCGCTACGACAAGGAGGTCGTCGCAGGAACCGGCCCCGAATTCGTCGAGGCCAAGCTGGCGGAGCGCGACAACCGCCATCTGAAGATGGGCGACAGCCGCTATGTGCTGGAACCCAACCTGAAGGACGGCAAGGGCGGCTTGCGCGACCTGCAGACCCTGTTCTGGATCGCCAAGTACCTCTACCGGGTGGAGGGCGTCGACGAGCTGGTCGGCAAGAAGGTGTTGACGCCGGAGGAGGCGCAGCGCTTCGCCAAGGCGCAGAACTTCCTGTGGACCGCGCGCTGCCACCTGCATTACCTGACCGGCCGTCTGGAAGACCGCCTGACCTTCGACGTCCAGACCAGCATCGGTGCCGCCATGGGCTACACCGACCATGCCGGCACCAAGGGCGTCGAGCGCTTCATGAAGCACTACTTCCTGGTCGCCAAGGATGTCGGCGACCTGACGCGCATCTTCTGCGCCGCGCTGGAGGCCGAGTCGAAGCGCCCGCCCAAGTTCAACCTGCTGCGTCTGGCGTCGGTCGCCCGGCGCAAGGACGTGGACGGCTTCATCGTCGACGGCGAACGGCTGAACGCCCGCAGCGACAAGCAGTTCAAGGAACAGCCGATCGACATGATCCGCCTGTTCCACACCGCGCAGATGAACGACATCGACATCCACCCGGCGGCGCTGCGCTCCATCACCCGCTCGCTGACCGCCATCGGCCCGAAGCTGCGCAACGATCCGGAGGCCAACCGCCTCTTCCTCGACATCCTGACCGGCCCCAAGGATCCGGAGATCACGCTTCGCCGCATGAACGAGGCCGGGGTGATGGCCCGCTTCATCCCCGACTTCGGCCGGGTCGTCGCGCAGATGCAGTATGACATGTACCATGTCTACACGGTGGACGAGCACACGCTGTTCGCTCTCGGCATCCTGCACAAGATCGCGTCGCGCGAGCATGTCGACGAGTTGCCGCTGTCCACCGAGGTGATCCACAAGGTCGTCTCGAAGCGCGCGCTCTATGTCGCCGTCCTTCTGCACGACATCGCCAAGGGCCGCGGCGGCGACCATTCCGTGCTGGGCGCCCGCGTCGCCGAAAAGCTCTGCCCGCGTCTGGGCCTGACGGCGGAGGAGACGGAGACGGTGGCGTGGCTGGTGCGCTGGCACCTCGCCATGTCGCACACCGCCTTCAAGCGCGATCTGGAGGACGACAAGACCGTCCGCGACTTCGTGGCCCTGGTCCAGTCGCCGGAACGTCTGCGCCTGCTGCTGGTGCTGACGGTCGCCGACATCCGCGCCGTCGGCCCGCAGCGCTGGAACAACTGGAAGGCCACGCTTCTCCGCGAACTCTACAACCGCTCGGAAGAGCTGATGTCCGGCGGCATGACGGTGGAGGGGCGCGGCCGGCGCATCCAGTCGGCACAGGCCGCCTTGCGCGCCGAACTGACCGACTTCGACGAGGAGGCGTTCGAGCGTCACAAGAGCCTCGGCTATCCCGGTTACTGGCTGGCCTTCGACACCGATACCCTGGCCCATCAGGCCCGCCTCGTCCGCGAGGCGGAGCGGGAACAGCGCCCGCTGACGGTGGAGACCCGCGTCGACCGCGGCCGGGCGGTGACGGAGGTGACGATCTACGCCACCGACCACAGCGGCCTGTTCTCCCGCCTTGCCGGGGCGCTGGCCGCCTGCGGCGCCGACATCGTCGATGCCCGCATCTTCACCATGACCAACGGCATGGCGCTCGACGTCTTCTCGGTCCAGGACGCCGCCGCCGGCGGTGCGTTCGAGAGCGGCGACAAGCTCGCCCGGCTGTCGGTGATGATCGAGAAGGTACTGTCGGGCCAGCTGAAGCCGCTGAACGACCTGTCCACCCGCCGCACCACCCAGGCCAGCCGCACCCGCGTCTTCCATGTGCCGCCGCGCGTGCTGATCGACAACAACGCCTCCACCACCCACACGGTGATCGAGGTCAACGGCCGCGACCGTCCCGGCCTGCTCTACGACCTGACCCGCGCGTTGTCGAACCTGACCCTGCAGATCAGTTCGGCCAAGGTCTCCACCTTCGGCGAGAAGGCCATCGACGTCTTCTATGTGAAGGACGTCTTCGGCCTGAAGGTGACGCATGAAGGCAAGCTGGCGAAGATCAAGGAACGCCTGCTGAGCGCGCTCGACGACCCCACCGGCGACGCCCCCCCGCCGACGACGGTGAAGCGGACGCGGACGAAGGTAACCTAAAAGCCCCTCTCCCGCCCCGGGAGAGGGAGGGGACCCGCCGAAGGCGGGGAGGGTGAGGGGCAATGTGGACATGGATTTCCGATCCTCGCCACACCCCTCACCCTCCCAAGCTTCGCTTGGGTCCCTCCCTCTCCCGGGGCGGGAGAGGGATATGCTTGCTACCCCCCACCCCTCAAGGCGCCATGAACACGCTGGCGTGCTTGCCGACTTCGCCGCTGGTCTGGTCCTTGGCGATCACCGACACGTCGGTCGAGCCCGGCTTCACCGAGGCCGCCGGCACCTTCACGAACACCCGGTAGGTCGCCACCGTGTCGGCATCGGCCTTCAGCGTCAGGCTGCCGCCGCTGCCGGCGGCTTCATCGCCCGCCACCGACAGATGCGCGTCGCGCAGGCCGTCGAACGTCACGAGATAGCTGCGGGCGACGTGCGTCTTGTTCAGCACCTTGATGGTGTAGGCGTTCTGCACCGACCCGTCGGACAGCGTCACGAACAGCGGCGCCCGGTCGCGCAGCACGCTGACGTCCAGCGTCGGCCGCAGCATCAGCGCGATGCCCATGGCACACAGCACCACCAGCATGATCAGCGAGTAGATCACCGTGCGCGGCCGGACCAGCTTCACCCGCTCCGGCTTGCCGTCGATCTTGGCGATCTGGTTCGATTGGGTGTCGAAGCGCACGAGGTCGATCGGCCGGCCGATCTGCCGCATCACGTCGTTGCAGGCATCGACGCACAGGCCGCAGCCGATGCAGGAGATCTGCTGACCCTCGCGGATGTCGGTGCCGGTCGGGCAGACATGGACGCACTGCTTGCAGTCGATGCAGTCGCCAAGGCCCGCAGCCTGCCGTTCCTCCCAGCTCTGCGACTTGCGCATCGGCCCGCGGCCTTCGCCGCGCCAGTCCTCATAGGTGACCAGGAAGGTGTCCTCGTCGACCATCGCCGACTGGAAGCTGCGCCACGGGCAGACATAGATGCAGATCTGCTCGCGCGCCCAGCCGGCGAAGAAATAGGTCGTGAAGGTGAACAGCGCGATGAAGGTGGCGACGCCGCTGGTGATCTCCCCGTGCAGCAGTTCGTTCATCAGCGTCGGCGCGTCGTTGAAATAGAACACCCACGCCCCGCCGGTCAGCAGCGAGATGCCGACCCACGCCGCATGCTTGGCCCCCTTGCGCGCCAGCTTCGCACCGGTCATCGGCGCCTTGTCCAGGCGGATGCGGGCGGTGCGCGGCCCTTCGATCTTGCGCTCCACCCACATGAACAGGTCGGTCCACACCGTCTGCGGGCAGGCATAGCCGCACCAGATGCGCCCGGCCAGCGTGGTGGCGAAGAAGATGCCGAAGGCGCCCAGGATCAGCAGGCCGGTCAGGTAATAGACCTCCTGCGGCCAGATCTCGATCCACAGGAAGTAGGCCCGGCGCCCGACCATGTCGATCAGCACCGCCTGGTCCGGAATCCCCGGCCCGCGTTCCCAGCGGATCCACGGCGTGATGTAGTAGATCGCCAGCAGGACGATCAGTGCCGCCCATTTGATCTGCCGGAACCGGCCCTTCACGTCGGCGGCATAGACCTTGGGCCGGTTGACGAACCAGTGGCGTCCCGGCTCTTCATGCGGCTCTGCGTGGGAAGGGGCGGTCGCCTTGGCCGCTTGAGCGGGGCGGCGGGTGAGGGTGGTGTCTTCTTGCGGAAGGGACATGGCATCTTTCCTCGGCCGTCAGCGGCGCGGGTGGCGTCTCGTGTCGTCCCTTCTCCATAAGACTTCCGTGATGAAGCCGCATTGCGCGAAATCAATCCGCGGAGGATTACACCGTCTGCCCGCGCAGTTCCGCCAGCCCGTCGTGATAGGCGCGGTCGAACAGAGCCTCCAGCCGGGCATCGACGCCGCGCAGCCCCGCGACCACCGCATAGGCCCATTCGAAATACTCGACCTTGCGCGACAGCGGCCAGTCGGCGGGCGGGCTGTGCGCCATGGAGCGCAGGTTCGACACCTTGTCGGCCAGCTTCACCAGCTTCGCCCGCCGCGAGGCATGGGGCGCGGCGTCGATCTGGTGCTGCTTGCGCTCGGCCTTCGACATGCGCTTGTCGTCGGTGGTCTCGGCGACGACCTGCACCACCTCGGTGCCGAACAGCTCCTCGATCTCCTCATAGCTGGCGTCGGTGTCCTCCAGCGTGTCGTGCAGCAGGGCGGCGATCACCACGACCGGGTCCTTGCCCTCCGTCGCCTGCGCCACCAGCAGGGCAACTTCCGACAGGTGGTTGACGTAGGGTTCGGCCCGCACGCCCTTGCGGCGCTGGTCGATGTGCTTGTGCGCGGCGAAATCCAGCGCCCGCGCGAAATCCAGGAGGGGAGCGTTGGGCAGGGGAGCGTTAGGTAGGCTCATGCTGTTCTCTCGGCTGGGGCATTGCATTATTCTCCGCCCTGGGGAACCCCGCCCTTGGGGAACCCCGATGCGAAGGACCGCGCCCATGTTCACGTCATTCTTCTTCGATCTGCGCAAGGCCGGCGTCCCCGTCTCGCTGACGGAGTACCTGACGCTCATGGAGGCCATGAAGCAGGGCACCGCGTCCTTCCGCGTCGAGGACTTCTATTATCTCAGTCGTGCATGCTTGGTTAAGGACGAACGCAACCTCGACCGTTTCGACCGCGTCTTCGGCGCCACCTTCAAGGGCCTGACCGACGACGTGCCCGCCGGCGAGGAGGTCGCCGTCACCGACCTGCCGGAGGAATGGCTGCGCAAGCTGGCCGAACGCTTCCTGACCGACGAGGAGAAGGCGCAGGTCCAGGCGCTCGGCGGATGGGACAAGCTGATGGAGACGCTGGCCCAGCGTCTGGCCGAGCAGAAGGGCCGGCACCAGGGCGGATCGAAATGGATCGGCACCGCCGGCACCTCGCCCTTCGGCGCCTACGGCTACAACCCGGAGGGCGTGCGCATCGGCCAGCACGAGAGCCGTCACCGCCGCGCCGTCAAGGTGTGGGACCGCCGCGAGTTCAAGAACCTGGACGACCGGGTGGAGATCGGTACCCGCAACATCAAGGTGGCCCTGCGCCGCCTGCGCAAATTCGCCCGCAGCGGGGCGGCCAGCGAACTGGACCTGCCCGGCACCATCCGCGCCACCGCCAACAACGCCGGCTGGCTCGACCTGAAGATGGTTCCGGAGCGTCACAACACGATCAAGGTGCTGCTGTTCCTCGACATCGGCGGCTCGATGGACGACCACATCCGTCTGGTGGAGGAGCTGTTCTCCGCCGCGCGCAGCGAATTCAAGCACCTGGAGCACTTCTATTTCCACAACTGCGTCTACGAGGGCGTCTGGCGCGACAACGCCCGCCGCCACACCGAGCGCCTGTCCACCTGGGACGTCCTGCACACCTATCCCGCCGACTACAAGCTGGTCTTCGTCGGCGACGCCGCCATGAGCCCCTACGAGATCGTCTATCCCGGCGGCAGCGTCGAGCACTGGAACGAGGAAGCCGGGCAGGTGTGGATGCAGCGCCTGCTGTCGGTCTACGCCAAGGCGGTGTGGCTGAACCCGACCCCGCCGCAATACTGGGACTACACGGAAAGCACCCGCCTGCTCCAGCGCCTGATGGGAGGCCGTATGTTCCCATTGACGCTGGAGGGGCTGGACGGTGCTATGCGGGAGTTGGGGAGGTGAGGGCGCACTCCGAGGGCGCAAAAATCAGAATTCTTTTAATATAAATTGCTTCATGGGGCAAGGTTTAAGTAGTCATAAATTCATTTAAATATCGTTTTCTTGTTTTTAAGTATGAAGGTGCGCAATATCAGTGTTTTCAATATTTCCTATTGTGCCTTCTCTCCAGCCGTATGTTCTTAGCAGCCATCGCGTTGATCCGCCAAATGCGTTACCGGGTGCGCCACGTCCATGTACAACAGTACGATTGTTAAGTATACAGATGTCACCGGGTTGTAGTGGAAGAGGCATGTAAATATTGGGGAGAGTGCTCTGAATTTTCTTTAACGCGGATATGGCCTCCTCTGGCGCAGTATCGATAGTTGTAACAGAGCTGTGACTGAATCGAAACGACAGCCCTTGATCTTCTCGATCGCTAAGTAAAGCGCTCGGGATTCTCTTGTAATCTGTTTTAAATGTTCTTTGAGATGTTACGCCGTAATGAAGTTCTTTGAGAGCGTTTTCTTCATCGTCAGTCAATTCCTGTAGTATTTCCTCAAGTAAGGCGATGTTTGTTGGAACGCCTTCGGGATTTTTTAGGCAAACAAGTATCAAAAGGTCAGGGGAGGGCGAGTGTTGATTATCTCCCTCTGAATACTCGCTCGGAAATGGGAAGGAAACTGCGTCAGTGTGCCCACGCATTGCGCTTCCCGATTTCTCGGATAGTCTGACCGACTCGGCGCCCACTGGCATCGAAACGAGGTTAACGAACGCCGCACCGTCATTTTCGCAGCGGTAGGAAATTAGGCGTGCGTCAGCTATGGCCATCGCGCCAATTGTCATCCATGCTATCGGCCACCAAGAACTATTTGGTTGAGGCGCAAACGTAGTCGGCGTCTCCGGAAGATTGCTTAAGTCAGCGCTAGTTCTTAGCACTACATAGGGTGCTAAGCCACTGCTCAAATCTTTCAGTGCATTGGCTGCTTCGCTAGGAAGGTGGGACTCTAAAGTTGCTTTTACACCATTGCGAAATGCGTTCGGATCTTGGCACGGATCGGCAATAGGCATAGCACGAAGCAATGCCTCAGTGATCGAACGAGATATTTCGAATATCTTATCCTGCATGACCCAGAAAATAGACAAATTGGCGCTCAGCGCAACTGAATTTTATAGTCCACAGGTATTTCGTATACGAATATTCGCTTTTAAGCCTTGATATCAAGTTGGAACCGTAGAGCGATTCCCGGGTTGTTCAGCCAACGTTTATCGACTAGCCTTGAGCTGAAGATAGCGTTGTAAGGGCATGTGAGGGGAAATGGGACTCGTCCCGATTTGCGACCTGAGGGAACAAACCATGGTCGATGAGCGCAAGAGCTATTTTTCAATGGAATACGAGCCGCTGAGAAATGTGGCTTCGTATTCGGATAATGATTCTCAGAAGAATGCACATGAAGAGCTAGTCGATAGGTTAGTCGATTTAGTAAAATTGAAAATGAAACACGACTTCCATAAAGATTCGCGCACCCATATCGTCTATTGTCAGGGTGTTGGTCGGCGTGGTTTAAAAGGATTCGGAGATTTTCCTGGCGAGGCGCTTAAAAATTTCTACGTAGTTTTGTATAATGTTGTCGAATCCGCCTCTAAGAACGAGGTTGAAAATTGGCTTGGAAGATTAAATTCAAAAATAGCAGAACCAGAGCGTCGTCTATTTTTATCTAAAGAATACGCGAATAAGATCGAAAATTATAATTTGTCGTTGTGTCGTAAGCAAGTCAATAGAGTTGAGCAGGTAGCTCAAAATCTTCCTAGTACAAAGGATTTTCAAGGGGCAGTCCGTTATCTGCTTTTGGCCGGTCTTGCAATCCTTGAGGAAGAGATTCCCTGCCATAACAAAAATCAAATGAAAGTTCTGATAAGAAGCAAATCTCACCTTCCGCGAAATGAATGGGGTGATTGTGAGGAGCGTTTTGTGAACACTTCGTTTGAGATGAGATGCTACGACTACACAAGGTTAAAAATTGCGGCGAATGAAGTTGATGTGGATGTTGTGGATTTGTGTAGATATGTTTTGGTGCGCGCACTCGATAGTCACTCTAAAGGATCGTTCTGTCCTTGAAGAATTCAGGGTGTTTGAGTCGCGTTGTCGCTCTCGACATGCAAGCTCTAAGGCGGTGAGCGTATTTGTACGCATTTAATTCTCGGGTAAACGGCAAAAATTCTCTTTCCACTTCAACTTTCCGTTTACGCGATGAGGATGTCAATCGTTTAACCAGCGGAGGTAATCTTCGCTGCTCATCGCCTCACCAGAAGCCGGACCTTCTGACAGCGCTTTTACGCGCGCAATGGTATCTGCTTTACAGGACGGTTCGGCATCCGCGCGTGCAGGCATCACAAAACGACTTGTAATGTTGTCGCGATTGGCGGGATCAGTGCCTCCCCTCTTTTCGCTACGATGCTCCAATGGTCTAAGTTGGTTGCCCATGGTCGATCTCCGACGAACTGCACTTAATCCTACAGATGAGCACATCGATCGTCAAAAGCCAAGGGGTCCGCGCTTTCCGCGCCCCGCCGGTATCGCAACGCTATCGACGTCACCAGCGTGTTTGCTGAACTTCGAAATATGAAAATTATCCTACCAGCCCGCCAAATTTCCCGCTGAAATAGGAGCGTCCACCCACCCGATCCCGGAGACGCCCCATGCCCGATTGCCTGTCCCCCACCAGCCGCCGCGACGACAGTTTCCCGCTCTGGGCCGAGGAGCCGCCGGTCCCGCCCGAGGGCTCGCTCGTCCCCGGTTCGCGTTTCCACGAGGAACAGTGGATCATGGCCGCCGGCATGCTGGCGCGCGGGGCCTCGTTCCAGCAGGTCGCCCGTGCCATGGGGTGCAGCCGCACCACGCTGTGGCGGGCCTATTACGGGTCGCAGGCCTTCCGCCATCGCGTCTGGTGGGAGAGGCAGGCGCTGAACCGCGAATCGGACCTTCGGCTCGCCTCGCTGCGCGCCCTGGTGACGGAGCAGGTCGAGCGGCTGGTCTCCTCCGGCGATCCCTCCACCGTGCGCTGGCTGGCCGAGCGGCTCGGCCTGTTCAAGGATTTCGACTCCCAGCCGGGCATGGAGCGCAGGGAGAGCGCCCCCGCCGCCGCTCCCTCCGGCAAATCTCCGAACCTCCCGCCCGCCGATCCGCAGCCGGCGCCCCTGGCTGCTTCGGCCGGCCTTGCCGACGCGGCCGAGCCGTTCGACGACGACTCCGTCCCCGGCGCGCTGCGCGAGCGCACGCCGCCCGACCCGAAGGCGGTCGCCGCCATCCTCGCCCGGCCGGAATCCGAGGGGCCGAAGGGCGTCTATCCCTGGACCTACAATCCCGACGATCCCTACCCCAACCTCGGCTCGGCGCTGGAACGGCAGGGCGGGCAGGGCGCCTTCACCCGCCGCCGATAAGCGGATGCAACGTTGGAACGCCGCCCGGAAAACGGTTCACGGCGTTTCAAACGTTCCATCGTCCTCCCGCCACCCCCCGCCCCGACAGACCGGCCACATGGAATGACGTGTATTAAAGTTGAAAATATCAATTATCAGGAATCATATCGGCTCCCATAAGACTTTTTATAGGGAGTAATTCATGAGGCATACATATTTGCTGGGCCTGCTGCTGCCCCTGGCGCTCGGCGGCGCGCCGGGTGCCATGGCGGCAACCGCGGCGGCGGCGAAGGACGCTGCGGAACCGGCCGGCGAGGCGTTCGGCAATCCACCGGTCCTGACCAACTCCGAATCGCCGCGCGTCGGCTCGCTGCTGATGCGTCAGCCGCAGGCGACCGCGCGTCCGCACGCCGGCCAGTCGCGCAATTACGACCTGTTCGTCTCCTTCACCGACGGCTACATCCGCAATCCGTCCCAGGGCCGTCCGGACGCCGTGCGGCTGCGCAGCTATCGCGGCACCAATGTCGACCCCGCCCATCCCTATGTCGCGCCGACCATCGAAGCGACGCCGGGCGACACCGTCCGCATCAAGCTGCACAACCAGTTGCCGGACGATCCGAACTGCGCCAATCAGGCGGCTGCGGACATCAACAAACCGCACTGTTTCAACGGCACCAATCTGCACAGCCACGGTGTCTGGGTCAGCCCGACCGGAAACAGCGACAACGTCCTGGTGTCGATCAATCCCGGCGTCGATTTCGAGTATGAATACAACATCCCGGCCGACCATCCGGCCGGCACCTTCTGGTACCACCCGCACCGCCACGGCTCGACCGCTCTGCAGGTCGGCAGCGGCATGGCCGGCGCGCTGATCATCCGCGGCGACCGCCCGCCGACCCCCGACGCCAACGGCGACCTCGACACCCTGCTGAAGAGCCCCAAGGGCGTGCCGATGACCGAGCGGGTCCTGCTGTTCGAGCAGATCCCCTACGCCTGCACCAAGGACGGCCAGTTGAAGACCAAGTCCGACGGCTCCATCGACTGGAGCTGCGCGCCGGGCGAGGTGGGCGAGGTCGTGTCCTACGACCAGTTCGGGCCGGGCACCTGGGAGCAGTCCGGGCGCTTCACCACCGTCAACGGCCGCGTCCGCCCGATGTTCGCCAATGCGAAGACCGGTCAGGCCGAACGCTGGCGCCTGATCCATGGCGGCGTCCGCTCCCCCATCACGGTGGAGTTCCGCAAGCTGGACCCCACCGGCTTCTTCCAGGCCGAAAAGACCCTGTCGGCCGCCGACCAGGACCGCTTCGCCAAGGAACGCTGCACCGGGCAGCCGGTGCCCTACATCCTGGCGGCCTCCGACGGCCTGACCATGAACGAAGGGCAGGTGCGCACCAGCGTGCCGATGCAGCCGGGCTATCGTGACGACCTGCTGGTCAATTTCCCCGAACCCGGCATCTACTGCGTCGTCAACAAGCCGGCGGCCGCCAACGCCAGCCCGGACCAGACCGCCACCGCCACCGGCGTGCTGGGCTTCGTCCGCGTGAAGGGCGACCGGGTGGTCAAGGACCCGGTGAAGGAGACCATCCGCCAGCTGACGGTCAACGCGACGAAATACGCGCCGTCGGTCGCCAAGGAGGTCATCGACGGGCTGACCGCGCGTTGCTTCGGTAAGACCATGGTCGACACCCCCTATTGCCCGCGCTTCAGCAAATTCACCGCCCACCGGCCGATCACCGAGCATGAGGTGATGCATCAGCCCAAGCAGGAACTGACCTTCTTCATCAACCTGCCGCCGGAAGGGGGCAAGCGCACCAACCCGCTGTTCCAGGTGGCCAACAGCTTCGAGGTCGTGGAGAATCCCGACGGCACCTATGGTCCGAAGGGCGCCGCCGCCTACCAGCCGAGCGTGGTCAACCGGCCGGTGATCCTGGGCACCGCCCAGCAGTGGGAACTGGAATCCTACTTCGTCAGCCATCCTTTCCACATCCACGTCAACCCGTTCGAGATCATCTCGATCATCGGTCCCGACGGCCGCGACGTCAGCGAGCCCGGCTCGGGCGATCCGGACTATGCCGGCATGAAGGGCGTGTGGAAGGACACCATCTGGGTGAAGAGCGACAACGCCAACGCGCTCACCACCGCCCAGCCGCCGAAGGGCGTCTATAAGGTGACCGTCCGCACCCGGTACGAGCGTTTCATCGGCGAGTATGTGCTGCACTGCCACATCCTCGACCACGAGGACCAGGGCATGATGCAGAATGTCAGCATCGGCGTGCCCGACGGCCGAGGCGGCGTCGCCGGGGCCCACCACTGACCGGTGGCGCACTCCCTGCCCCCGGAACCTGGGGGGCGGGGAGTGCGCTCCGCCCGTTGCTGCGATCCGTCGCTGCCTCCAACCATTGAAAAAGGCCCCTGTTTGCGTCTACGGTCGCGCGTCCCCTTGGAGTGAGTGCATGCGCGATATCACCCCCGTCACGGTCGCACGCGGCGACGGCATCGGCCCAGAGATCACGGACGCGGTGCTATATGTGATGAACGCGGCCGGCGCGCGGCTGAAGGTGGAAGAGGTTCCGGCCGGCGAGGCCGTCTACAAACGGGGCCATCCCGGCGGGCTGGATGCCGCCGGCTGGGGGTCGATCCGCCGCACGCGTGTCTTCCTGAAGGGGCCGATCACCATGCCCCAGGGATATGGCAACAAGTCGCTGAACGTGGTCGCCCGCACCACGCTCGGCCTGTTCGCCAATGTCCGTCCCTGCGTGTCCTACCATCCCTATGTGCGGACCCGGCACCCGCGCATGGACGTGGTCATCATCCGCGAGAACGAGGAAGACCTCTACGCCGGCATCGAGCATCGCCAGACCGACGACGTGATCCAGTCGGTCAAGCTGATCTCGCGGCCGGGGTCGGAGCGAATCGTCCGCTATGCCTTCGACTTCGCCCGCTCCAACCACCGGCAAAAGGTGACGGCCTTCGTCAAGGACAACGTCATGAAGATGACGGACGGGCTGTTCCTGAAAATCTTCTACGAGATCGCGGCCGACTATCCGGAGATCAAGGCCGATCACATGATCGTCGACATCGGCGCCGCCCGTCTGGCCGACCAGCCGGAGCGCTTCGACGTCATCGTCACCCTGAACCTCTATGGCGACATCGTTTCCGACATCGCCGCCCAGCTGACCGGCTCGGTCGGGCTGGCCGGTTCCGCCAACATCGGCGAGACCTGCGCCATGTTCGAGGCGATCCACGGCTCCGCCCCGATGATCGCCGGTCAGGGCATCGCCAACCCGTCCGGCCTGCTGATGGCCGCGGTGATGATGCTGGTCCATATCGGCCAGGGCGACATCGCCGCGCGCATCCACAATGCGTGGCTGAAGACCATCGAGGACGGCATCCACACCGCCGACATCTATGCCCGCGGCCTGGGCCGCGTGCGCGCCGGCACCGCCGCCTTCGCCGAAGCGGTGGTGGAGCGGCTGGGCCAGACCCCGGTCACCATGCCGCCGGTGGGCTATTCGACCGCGCGGCCGGCTTATGACGGCATCAACCGGCTGGCCCCGCGCGTGCGTGCGCTGAAGGAACTGGTCGGCGTCGACGTCTTCCTGCAATGGTCCGGCGGGCTGCCTGACGATCTGGCGGAGCTGGTGCTGCCGCTGTCCACCGACGCGCTGAAGCTGACCAGCATCTCCAACCGCTCGCAGCGGGTCTGGCCGGACGGCAACGCCGACGTCTTCTGCACCGACCATTGGCGCTGCCGCTTCCTGACGCAGCACGGCCCGGTGCAGCATGGCGCCATCGTCGATCTGCTTGGCCGGCTGGCGGCGGCCGGGATCGACTTCACCCAGACCGAAAACCTCTGCAATTTCGACGGCAAGGCCGGCTTCTCCTCGCCGGGCCAGTGAACCCATGGCGGCGGTGGGAATAAAGCGGCAGGGCAGGGCGTCATGACAGGTGACGACGCCTTGCCCGGACCCGACATGACCCCGCCAGACATCGACGACCGCGCCATCGCCGCGCATGTGCCGCGGCTCCGGCGCTATGCAACCGCCCTGGTGGGCAACCGGTCCGACGCGGACGACCTCGTGCAGGACTGCGTGGAGAAGGCGCTGGCCAACCGCCATGCCTTGCGCGACCCGTCGAAGCTCGGCGGCTGGCTGATGACGATCCTGCACAACCTGCACATCTCCGGCCAACGCGGCCGGCGTCGTCGCGGCGCGGAGGTGCCGGTGGACGATCTGGCCGACGATCTGGCGCTCAGCGCCCCGCCGGCCGACCGCGGGGCGGTGCGCGACTTCGTCCGCGCCTTCGCCCAGCTGACCGACGAACACCGCACCATCCTGCTGCTGACGGGGATGGAGGGGCTGTCCTACCGCGAGGTGGCGGAGGTTCTGGAACTGCCGATCGGGACGGTGATGTCGCGGCTGGCCCGGGCGCGCGAGAAATTGAGGGTCCTGCTGGACGGTGGAACCCAGCAGGTCGTCAGGAGGATCAAGTGATGAGCGGCACCCGCAATCCCGTGACCGAGGCCGAGCTGCATGCCTGGCTGGACGGAGAGTTGCCGGAGGAACGGCTGGCCGACGTCGAGCGCCACCTTGCCGACAATCCCGAACTCGCCCAGCGCTTCGACCGCTACCGTGCCCAACGCTCGCTGCTGGGCCAGAGCTTCGGCCCGCTGATCGACCAGCCGCTGCCCGACCGCCTGATCCCGCCCTTCACCGCGCGCGACCATGCCGCTCCGGTCCCGCAACGCCGGGGCAGGGGGGCATGGTGGGGAACGGCGATCGCCGCCTCCCTCCTGATGTTCGTCGCCGGCGGCGCCGGCGGCTGGCTGTTGCGCGACCGCGTCGGTTGGCGGGCCGAGCCGCTGACCGCCGCTTTCATCGCCGATGCCGTCGCCGCCCATCGCGTCTTCTCCGTCGAAGTCCGCCATCCGGTCGAGATCGGTGTCGATGAGGAGGCCCATCTGGTGAACTGGCTGTCCAAGCGGCTGGGCAAGAACATGCGTTGCCCAAAAGTCACAAGAGGGGGCTACCAACTGATCGGCGGCCGGCTTTTGGCCGATTCCGCTGGACCTGTTGCAATGTACATGTACGAGGATGCGGCTGGGCGTCGCATCACGTTGTATATCCGCCCCTCTCCCAATACCTCCGGTTCAGCGTTCCGTTTCGCCCAGGATGGCGGTGTGCGCGCTTTGTATTGGCAGGACAATGGGTTGGCGCTCGCCGTCGCCGGAGAAGCCGATCGGGATACCCTGTCCGGCGTCGCCGAAGAGGTCTATGGCGCGCTGAATTCATGAGTCTGCCCACGGACTTATCAACAGGAATGTTGCCGCGCCCCCCTATCGTCTCCGGCCGTCATCTGGTAGCTTCTTCACCGGCTGGCACAAAATGTTGCGGCTTATGGAAAACGGCACTAGACCGTGACCTGTTTGCCACAGCATAACCGGACACCGGATCGGGAGTACTCGGGGATGAGTTGGACGGACGAGCGGATTCAACAGCTCAAGGATCTCTGGTCCCAGGGTTTGAGCGCGAGCGAGATCGCCGACATTCTGGGAGACATCACCCGCAACGCGGTCATCGGCAAGGCCCATCGCCTGGGCTTGTCCGGCCGGCCGTCGCCCATCAAGAAGAAGCCGACGCGCGGCGCCACCATCCTTGCCCTGACGGAGCGGATGTGCAAATGGCCGGTCGGCGATCCCAAGCACCAGGATTTCCATTTCTGCGGCAAGAACGCCTTGCCCGGCATGCCCTATTGCGCGGAACACGCTGCGCTGGCCTACCAGCCCGCCTCGGGCAGCAAGAAGCGTGAGGAAGATCGCAACGTCGGCGCCGCCTGACCGGTCGACAAGCCATTCAAAAAAGCCCGCTCTCGGGGGAGAGGCGGGCTTTTTTGTTGGCGAAATCCTGAGATCGGCAGCGCAGTGAAGGCCTCACCGCCCCTCGGCCGCATCGCGCAGCACCAGCACCATCCCCTTGTGTCCGGCGACCAGCATCGCCGCACCTGCCGGCCGGTCGGGCCCCTCGACAGACCACAACGTATCGCCGACGAACACCCGTCCATGTCCATTGACGATCGGCTCGCTCAGCGTCACCGCGCGTCCGACAAGCTGGCCTGCGCGGTCGTTGATCCGCGCGGCATTGCCTTCCACCGATGCATTGCGGCGGCGTGAAAGGACGATGGCGACACCGACCGCCGCGCCGGCGGCGATGGTGAAGAAACCGGCCTCGTTGACCAACCCCCAATCGTGCCACAGCGCCGTCACCAGCCCGGTCAGCAGCGCAGCTCCGCCGAACCAGACCAGGAAGATACCCGGGATCACCAGTTCCGCCGCGATCAGTACGGCACCCAGCGCTCCCCAAAGCAGCGGCGACATTCGTTCACTCCCCGTCCGACGCGGTCGTGGTGGGCGGCACCGACCAGGGATTGCGCGGGGCGGGTGAGGGCGAGGCGGGCGGCCGGGGCGGGGCGGCGTCGCGCACCAGATCGCCCAAGCCCGCCAGCGCACCGGCAACGCCGGCCAATTCCACCGGCAGGATCATGGTCTTCTGATTGGGAGACGCGGCGAAAGCCTTCAAGGCTTCCATGTATTTCTGGCCGAGGAAATAGCCCAGCGCCTGGTTCGATCCCTGTGCAACCGCCTCCGACACCAGCCGGGTGGCCTTGGCCTCCGCCTCCGCCAACCGTTCGCGCGCCTCGGCCTCCAGTTTGGCGGCTTCCAGCTTGCCCTGCGCGATGCGGATCTGGCTTTCCTTCTCAGCGTCGGCTTCCAGGATCTGTGCGCGGCGGAGGCGCTCCGCCTTCAACTGCCGGCCCATCGCCTGGACGATATCTTCGGGCGGGGTGATGTCGCGCAGCTCGATGCGGGTCACCCGCACGCCCCAGGAGGCCGTGGCCTCGTCCACCGCGCGCAGCAGGCTGGCGTTGATCGCCTCGCGCTGGCTCAGCAGTTCGTCCAGGTCCATGGAGCCCATCACCGTGCGGGTGGTGGTCATCGCCAGCGTCTGGATCGCCCGCTGCAGGTCATTGACCTCATAGGTCGCCTTCATCGGGTCCAGCACTTGGAAATAGAGCACGCCGTCGGCGGTCACCGCGGCATTGTCCTTGGTGATGACGCTTTGCGACGGCACGTCCACCACGGTCTCGCGCATGTCCACCTTGGCCCGGACCGAGCTGATGATCGGGAAGATCACGTTGAAGCCAGGATGCAGCGTCTCCTGATAGCGGCCCAGCCGTTCGACGATGAAGTTGAAGCCCTGGGGGACGATGCGGACGCTGGTGATCGCCAGGATGACGACCAGCACGAACGCCGCGATAACCAGAATGCCGAGTTCCATCGATGGCCGCTCCTGACATGAGGGGAACGCCGCATCGGGCGTCCTCTGCCCATCATGAGGCAATTCGCGGGGGCTGCAAATCCCGCCCCCGTCGCGATGATCCGTCTCAATAGTCCTGGGTGTCGTGCTTCAGCCTGACCAGTTCGCCGTTCAGCAGCGACAGCATCAGCTGCACGACCATCTCGTGGACGATCACCGTATGGTGATTGCCGGTCTCCTGCATTGCCTTGCGCAGCGCATCGCGCACGGCCGGTACGCCGGTGACGTCGATCAGCACGTCCAACCGCTCGCCCAACTGCGCCAGCTCGTGGAAATTGGTGGTGGTCTTCACGCCGCGATGGTTGGCAAGCTGCATGCCCGGCGCCTCCGGATCGAGATCCGCCACACCCAGCAGCTCGACGAAGGGGGCGGCCAGCAACTTGCGCAGCAGGGGCGTTCCGGTCTCGCCGGCGCCCACGACGGCAACACGAAACAGATTGTTGGGCATCGGGTTCGGTCCTTTCACGAATCGGGCAAGAAAAAAGCGGGGAGCCGAAACTCCCCGCCCGAACCCTAGCTGAGCCGCCGTCCGGATTGACCCGGACGCGGCGTCGCACCCTGTGAAGTATAAGCGCTGGACAGAGACGGCGCTGGCCTTACGACCAGGCGGCCATCTTCTTTTCCAGGTTGTCCGACAGCTTGTCCAGGAACTGCTTGGTGGTCAGCCACGGCTGCTGCGGGCCGATCAGGATGGCGAGATCCTTGGTCATGAAACCGGACTCGACGGTCTCGACGCAGACGCGCTCCAGCGTCTGGGCGAACTTGATCACGTCCGGGGTGTTGTCGAACTTGCCGCGATAGGCCAGACCCTGGGTCCAGGCATAGATCGAGGCGATCGGGTTGGTCGAGGTCTCCTTGCCCTTCTGGTGCTCGCGATAGTGGCGGGTCACCGTGCCGTGGGCGGCCTCGGCCTCGACGGTCTTGCCGTCCGGCGTGACCAGGACCGAAGTCATCAGGCCGAGCGAGCCGAAGCCCTGCGCCACGACGTCCGACTCAACGTCGCCGTCGTAGTTCTTGCAGGCCCACACGAAGCCGCCTTCCCACTTCAGGGCCGAAGCGACCATGTCGTCGATCAGGCGGTGTTCGTAGACCAGACCCTTGGCCTTGAACTGGTCGGCGTAGGTCTCGTCGAAGACCTTCTGGAAGATGTCCTTGAAGCGGCCGTCATAGGCCTTCAGGATCGTGTTCTTCGTCGACAGATAGACCGAGTAGCCGCGCTCCAGGCCGTACATGAAGCTGGAGTGGGCGAAGCCCTCGATCGAATCGTCGAGGTTGTACATGCCCATGGCCACGCCGGCGCTCGGGTAGTCGAACACCTCATGCTCGATCTGCTGGCTGCCGTCGGCCGCTTCCCACTTGATCGTCATCTTGCCCGGGCCGGGAACGACGAAGTCGGTGGCCTTGTACTGGTCGCCGAAGGCGTGACGGCCGATGATGATCGGCTTGGTCCAGCCCGGGACGTAGCGCGGAACGTTGGAGCAGACGATCGGCTCGCGGAAGACGGTGCCGCCCAGGATGTTGCGGATCGTGCCGTTCGGCGACTTCCACATCTTCTTGAGGTTGAACTCCTTCACCCGAGCTTCGTCCGGGGTGATGGTCGCGCACTTCACGCCGACGCCATACTGCTTGATGGCGTTCGCGGACTCGACGGTGACCTTGTCGTCGGTCTTGTCGCGGTTCTCGATGCCGAGGTCGTAGTACTTCAGGTCGATGTCGAGGTAGGGCAGGATCAGCTTGTCTTTGATGAACTGCCAGATGATGCGCGTCATCTCGTCGCCGTCGAGTTCGACGACCGGATTGGCTACCTTGATCTTGGTCATGGGTGCGAGATCTCCCCGAACGGGTAAGGGCGTTGTCATTCCTTGGGAGCCGGGCGCGTCGTCCAGCGGGCGCTTGTTGCCAGGGAGCATGCCGCTTGGGTGGCTCCCCGGTACCCCGGGCGGAAATCAATCGCGGTTATATAGCATCGCCCCGTGACGGAAAGGAAGGCGCGCCGGTGGCTCGGGCGTCGATGTCGCATGATTCCGCTTGCAACGCAGCCCCGCAGCCGGCCATGATGGTCAATTGGTATTACCGGTTGGCCGGATTGAGCCCCTGGCGGGGCGGAATGGCCGGTGGGAGCCTCAAATCCGGCCTCGGGAATGGTCAGGCCGCCGACTCCGGCGTACGCGAGGGCCGCAGTTCCGCCGATTGGCCGTTCGATGCGCCGGCGAGGTCCCGTTCCGCGTTCAGCATGTAGTCGCGTGTCAGCGGCACGGCGCCCAGCGAGCGCGCGACCTGCACCTGGAACACCATATGGCCCTGCAGCCGGAAGGCCAACTCGGCTCCGGCCAGATAGAACTCCCACATCCGGCAGAAGCGCTCGTCATACAGCGCCTTCGCGTCCTCCCAATGGGCGGTGAAGCGGGCGCGCCAGTGGCGCAACGTCTCGGCGTAATGCAGGCGCAGAACCTCCAGGTCGGTGGCCAGCAGGCCGGATCGCTCGATGACCGGCAGCACTTCCGACAGGGCAGGGGAATAGCCGCCGGGGAAGATGTATTTGCGGATCCAGGGGTTGGTGCTTGCCGGACCATCCAGCCGGCCGATGGAATGGATCAGCGCCACGCCCTCGTCGTTCAGCATGTCGCGCACCGCGTTGAAGTAATTGTGGTAATGCGGCACGCCGACATGCTCGAACATGCCGACCGAGACGATGCGGTCGAAGGCCCCGCGATGGGCGGCGGCGAATTCGCGATAGTCGCGCAGTTCGAAGGTGACCCGGTCGGATAGTCCCGCCTCCTCCGCCCGCTGGCGGGCCACGGCGAGCTGTTCCGACGACAGGGTGATGCCGGTCACCCGCGCTCCGGTGTGCCGCGCCAGATAGAGCGCCATGCCGCCCCAACCGCAGCCGATGTCGAGCACCCGCATGCCGGGCACGATCAGCAGCTTGGCGGCGATGTGGCGCTTCTTGGCCTCCTGGGCCTCGTCCAGCGACAGGCCGGGCCCCGCGAAGTAGGCGCAGGAATACTGCATGTCCCGGTCGAGGAACAGCTGATAGAACTGGCGTGACAGGTTGTAATGGTGCTCGACGTTCTGGCGGGACCGCCGCATCGGGTTGTATTGCTGGACGCGACGCAGCAGCGGCGACAGCGACTCCATGGCGCGGCCAAGGGCGCCCTGCACCTCGGCACCGCTCATCAGCATCGACAGCAGGTCGTAGATGCCGCCGCCTTCGATCGAAAAGCGGCCGTTCATATAGGCTTCACCGAACCGCAGGCGCGGATTGATGAGCAGGTCGCGTTCCACGACGTGGTCGTGAAGGCGAAGGGTCAGGTTTGGTGACCCGGATCCGATCCGATGGTGTTTCCCATCGGCCGTAATAAGATTGAGGGTTCCGTCGCCCTTGGCGGCGGCAAGCAGACGAACCAGCAGCATGCCGAACTCCTTCCGCGGTGCCGTTCCAAGCATGGCGCGCAGGAAGGGGTGCGACAATTCGTCAATCGGTCAGAACTGCTACCCAATTGGGTATTGCGGACGTATGCGCACAGTCATGTCCGCCATCGCTGCGGCCCGCCCGGAAAGCGGAAAACCGCCCGGCCCCGGGTGGGGCGGGCGGTTTCCGGACGAGCGGTACGACGTGCCGCCAAAATCCCGAATGCGTCTTCGGGACTTCAGCCGCAGAAGGGCGATCAGCCCTCCTCTTCCTCGGTCGCGGTCTCTTCGACGTAGGTCTCTTCTTCTTCCTCGTCGCGCAGGTCGGCGGCGGTGATCATGCCACCACGCTGGGCCTGCAGCTCGGCCTCTTCGGCCGAACGGGCGACGTTGACCGTGACCGTGATCGACACTTCCGGATGCAGGACGACGCGCAGCTTGAACAGACCCAGGGTCTTGATTGGGGTGTCGATCTGGACCTGCTTGCGGTCGGTCTTGTAGCCGGCGGCGGTCAGCGCGTCGGAGACGTCGCGGGTGGTCACGGAACCGTACAGGACGCCGGTCTCGGCGGCCTGACGGATCACGACGACCGTCACGTTGTCCATCTTGGTCGCGACCTGCTCGGCGTCCTTGCGGCGCTCCAGGTTCACGGCCTCAAGGTGGGCCTTCTGCTTCTCGAAGACGGCCAGGTTCGCCTTGGTGGCGCGCATGGCCTTCTTCTGCGGCAGCAGATAGTTGCGGGCGAAGCCGGGACGCACATTGACGACCTGGCCCATCTGGCCGAGCTTCTCGACCCGCTCCAGCAGAATAACTTCCATCACTCGTCCTCCTGACCGGGGGCCGCGGGGGAAAACCGGCGGCGCAGCCCGATCCATTGCTCGATCATGCCCAGGCCGACCAAAAGCAGGATCGGCCACCCGAAGAGAAACAGCATCATGTAGAAGCCAACCAGGATCAGCGTGCGCGCCGATTTGCTGCTGGCGAATACATGGACCACCGAAAGCCCGGCAAAGGCGAAGGGTACCGCCAGGATCAGAGCCAGATTGACCGCCAGGAACCCGAAGGTTCCCGGTACGGCCGAAGCCGCCGCGACCGCCACCGCGAACAGCGGCGCCAGCCAATACGGCAATTCCAGCTCGGCCAGACGCATGGCAGGGCGCCGGTTGCGGCCGAACCGCATCAGCGCCCCCTGCGCCAGCACCGCGTTGACGATCGTCATGACAAGCCATGAGACCGCAACCAGCCCCGGCAGGACGGTCGCCACCCAGAATTCCTCGGGATCCGGGGCCGGCTGGCCCTGCGAACGGAACGCCGGCTCGACGACTCGGGCCAGGGTCTGCCGCATCAACCCTTCCAACCCACCGGGCTGGTCGAGCGTCAGGATCACCGCGGCGAGCAGGGCCGCCACGCCCATCCCGGTCAGGCCGATCAGGACCCGGCCGGGGGGGTACCATTCCAGGGTTCCATCCTCCCGCGTGCGCGCCAGCAGCGACTGCCGCACCACCAGGATCGCCGGGGCGGCCCCGGTCACCAGGTAGGACAGCGCCACCAGCGTGCTGCCGGAGGTACCCAGCATCACCGCGGCGGCGCCGGCCAGACCGGCCAGCGTCACCGCCGGCGCCCCCAGCCACAGTCCCGTCAGGAACAGGGGCAGGGGGGCCAGATAGCCAAGGATCAGCGCACCCATCCCGCCGAACGTGACCGACAGGTAGAAGAACGCGCTTGCCAGACCGCCGCCGACGGCGACCACCAGCGGCAAGGCCGGACCCAAGGCCATGGAAACCCCTTGAAAACCTTTACCGAAACAGTTCGGCCGTTGCCGGGCTTACTTCACCACGTAGGGGAGAAGGGCCAGGAAACGGGCGCGCTTGATGGCGCGGGCCAGTTCACGCTGCTTCTTCGTCGAGACCGCGGTGATGCGGCTCGGGACGATCTTCCCGCGCTCGGAGATGAAGCGGGACAGCAGCTTGACGTCCTTGTAGTCGATCGCCGGAGCATTCGCGCCCGAGAACGGGCAGGTCTTGCGGCGACGGAAGAACGGGCGGCGAGCGCCGCCGGTGCGGGCCGGAGCGCCCGTGGTCTGCTTGTCGGACATTTACGCGGACTCCCCTTCGGCGGCGGCAACGTTTTCCTGGCGGCGCGGCGGGCGCGGGCCACGGTCGTCGAAGCGACGCGGACCACGGTCGCCACGATCGCCGCGCTCACCACGCTCGTTGCGGCTCTGCATCATCGCCGACGGGTTGGCATCGAGGGCGTCGACACGCACGGTCATGAAGCGCAGCACGTCTTCGCTGATGCTCATGTTCCGCTCCATCTCGGCGACGGCGGCGGCCGGAGCGTCGATGTTGAAGAGGGTGTAGTGACCCTTGCGGTTCTTCTTGATCTTGTAGGTGAGGGTCTTCAGACCCCAGTATTCGCTCTTGGCGATCGTGCCGCCGTTGTCGCGAACGATCTGGGCGAACTGCTCAGAGAGCTGCTCGGCCTGGGCGGCCGAAATGTCCTGGCGCGCGATCAGCACGCACTCGTAAAGTGCCATTGCACTCCCCATGGCTGTTCATGGTCCGGCGCTGCGCCCCATCCCTCATGGATCGGATCAGCTGCCCGGGCCTAGCCGACGGCGGACCGCCGGCAAGGAGTTATGAAGCGGCGCAGTATGCACAGGCCGGCGGTGGTAGCAAGCGGAAATCCGGGCCGGGCTGCGCCACCTTTCGGAAAAATCTATTCGCGTTATAGAGAGCTGGCCGGATGACCCCCGCTGCGCTGCTTTGGGCATGGGTTGGGCGGGGTGGGGCAGGGGTGGCTATCGCGCGGGACAAGCTCCGGCGCATTTGACCGAAGTGCATTGGATCGCTCCAGGCGCCATGTTCAGCCTGCCGTTTACGGCGGAGTTCGCGGTGCGTCGGTCGACCGAGCGCTCCGTCCGCGGCACTGACAGCCCGGTGCCTGGAGTAGCCATGCGCAAGAACATGTTGCCGTATCATGTCGTGGAACTGAGGGGGCTGGCCTGCATCCTGCTGGTCGCCTACCACGTGGTCGGCATTCCCGGGGCCGGCATGCAGGTGGCGGATGGGTCGGTCTACCGCTATGCCACCGACAGCTTCGAACTGATCCGCATGCCGCTCTTCACCTTCATCTCGGGGCTCGTGTACGCCCTGAACCCGGCCAGAGGCGACCGGCTGAGTACCTTCTTCGTCAAGAAGCTGCGCCGGCTCGGCTTTCCGTTCCTGGTGGTGTCGACTCTCTTCTATCTGCTGCAGACCCATGCGCCCGGTGCCAACGGGACCGCCGCTCCCGATTCGATGTGGCGGATCTACGTCTTCTCCTATGCCCACTTCTGGTATCTGCAGGCGCTGTTCCTGATCTTCACGGGCGTCGCGCTGCTCGACGCGCTGCACGCGATGGACCGGCCGGGGGGCTTCGCGCTCGCCATGGCGGCTGCGGTGGCTGCATGCCTGATGGTCCATGTCGATTCGAACGTCCTGTCGGTGAACGAGGCCTGCTTCCTGTTGCCGCACTTCCTGCTGGGGGTGGGGGTGACCCGCTTCCGCGCCATGGTTCCCCGTCAGGCGATGCTGGGCGCCGCCGGTGCCGCGCTCGCCATCGGCGTGGCCCTGCATCAGGCGTCGCTTTGGGGGTACCTGCCGCATTTCGGCTGGAACAGCGGCGTCGCACTTCTGTGCGGGATGGGCGGAGCGGTGACGCTGCTGCATGCCATGCCGCCGAGCCGGGCATTCCGGACAGTGGGCGCCTCCTCCTACGCGATCTATCTGCATCACGCCCTGTTCGCCGCCGGTGCGCGGGTGGTGCTGCACCGGCTGGACGCTGCGGACGGCGTGATTTTCTGCGTGGCGCTGATCGCCGGCCTGATCGGTCCGATGATGCTGGAATCGTTGGCGCGGATCAGGCCCTGGACCAGGGTGGCGCTGGTGGGCAAGGCATGACCGCGACCCTTTGATTTGCGCCGCAGCATAAGGTGCAAGGCCCACAAGACCCGATTTGCGGTACATCTGGGTCAGCCCACGAACAACCCCTTCCGCGCGGCGGTTTTTCGTGGGCCTTCTGCGTCAATACGTGGCGTT
The DNA here is from genome assembly GCF_008365135.1 of Azospirillum sp. Sh1. Taxonomy (NCBI): domain Bacteria; kingdom Pseudomonadati; phylum Pseudomonadota; class Alphaproteobacteria; order Rhodospirillales; family Azospirillaceae; genus Azospirillum; species Azospirillum sp. Sh1. The sequence goes on from NZ_VTTK01000014.1 coordinate 33,991, forward strand.
TTATCGCACCATTGTCGCTTTGGTCATCGCGCGTCGCTTGACTTGCTCAAAAGTGAGGGTATGACTGTCGCCCAATCCATGGTGCCGCCGCAGGGGCGGGGCGCATTCATCCAGGGTTTCACCGAAGCATGACCAGGGCGTTCGTCTTTCCGGGGCAGGGCAGCCAGGCTGTCGGCATGGGCCGCGAACTCGCCGAAGCGTTCGAAGTCGCTCGTCACACCTTCGAAGAGGTGGACGACGCGCTGAACCAGCGGCTGTCGCGACTGATGGTCGAAGGCCCGGAGGCCGATCTGACCCTGACCGAGAACGCGCAGCCCGCCCTGATGGCGGTCAGCGTCGCGGTGATGCGGGTTCTGGCGAGCGAGGGCGGGGTCGACCTGTCCAAGCATGCCACCTTCGTCGCCGGCCACTCGTTGGGCGAATATTCGGCGCTCTGCGCCGCCGGCGCCTTCTCGCTGGGCGACACCGCGCGCCTGCTGAAGCTGCGCGGGCAGGCGATGCAGAAGGCGGTGCCGGTCGGCAAGGGCGCGATGGCAGCCCTCTTGGGCGCCGACCTGGATCAGGCGCAGGCGATCGCCGCAGATGCCGCCCAGGGTGAAGTGTGCAGCATCGCCAACGATAACTCGGTCGGGCAGGTGGTGATTTCCGGCAGTGCCGACGCCATCGACCGCGCCATCGCGCTGGCTGCGGAACGCGGACTGAAGCGCTCGGTGCGCCTGCCGGTGTCGGCGCCCTTCCATTGCTCGCTGATGCAGCCGGCCGCCGACGCGATGGCGGAGGCTCTGGCGAACGTCACGATTTCCGCCCCGGTGGTTCCGGTCGTGGCGAACGTCACCGCCTCGGCGGTGTCGGACCCCAACGCCATCCGCCGCCTGCTGGTCGAACAGGTGACCGGCATGGTGCGCTGGCGCGAATGCGTGCTCTATATGAAGGAGCAGGGTGTCGAGCGGCTGGTCGAGGTCGGGTCGGGCAAGGTTCTCGCCGGGCTGACCAAGCGCATCGACAAGGATCTGGCGGCGGTGTCGGTCGGAACGCCGGCCGATGTCGAGTCGTTCCTGAAGACCCTGTGACCGCATCAGACCCGTGATACATCAGCCTCGTGAGGCCATCCATGTTTGACCTGACCGGCAAGTCGGCCCTCGTCACCGGCGCGTCCGGCGGCATCGGCGCGTCGATCGCCCGTGCGCTGCATGCCCAGGGCGCCGCCGTCGCGCTGTCCGGCACCCGCGTCGCCCCGCTGGAGGCCCTGGCCGCCGAGTTGGGCGAGCGCGCCTTCGTCGTGCCCGGCAACCTGTCCGAGGCCGCGGCGACCGAGCAGCTGTTCAAGGACGCCGAGGCGGCCCTGGGCAAGATCGACATCCTCGTCAACAACGCCGGGCTGACCCGCGACCAGATCGCGATGCGCCTGAAGGACGAGGACTGGCAGTCGGTCATCGACGTGAACCTGACGGCGGCCTTCCGCCTGTCGCGGGCCGCCATGCGCGGCATGATGAAGCGCCGCTGGGGCCGCATCGTCAACATCACGTCGGTCGTCGGCGTCACCGGCAATCCGGGGCAGGCCAACTATGCCGCGTCCAAGGCCGGCCTGATCGGCATGTCGAAGTCGCTGGCGGCCGAGCTGGCCTCGCGCAACATCACCGTCAACTGCGTCGCGCCGGGTTTCATCACCACGGCCATGACCGACGCCCTGAACGACGAGCAGAAGCAGAAGCTGCTCCCCGCCATTCCGGCCGGCCGCATGGGCCAGCCGGACGAGATCGCCGCCGGGGTCGTGTACCTCGCGAGCGAGGAGGCCGCCTACGTCACCGGCCAGACGCTGCACATCAACGGCGGCATGGCCATGATCTGATGAGGATCGGACGGGGCGGCATCGCCACGTGTGAAGAACGGCGCCAACCGGGCTCCCTCGCGGGTGCTGGTCAAGGCTGCTGAAATGTGTTATCGGACGGGGCTTTTCGCGGCAGGACGGCACGTTCTTCGCGTGTTGCTCCGACCGGATTATCCCGAGCGGTTTCAAGGATTGGAAGGTCTTAAAAGATGAGCGACATCGCCGAGCGCGTGAAGAAGATCGTTGTGGACCACCTGGGTGTCGAGGAGTCGAAGGTGGTGGAGAACGCCTCCTTCATCGACGATCTGGGCGCTGACAGCCTCGACACCGTCGAGCTGGTCATGGCCTTCGAGGAAGAGTTCGGTGTCGAGATCCCGGACGACGCCGCGGAGAAGATCCTGTCGGTGAAGGACGCCATCGACTTCATCAAGGCCAACGCCGCCGCCTGATCGGGCCGCGGGCGTTGAGCCCCCGAGGGCCAGGCGAACCGCATTTGCGATACCAGCAGCGCGGGGCCTGGCCGTCGACGACCAGATCGTCGACAGTTTATTCGAGGAAAGGTCAAGGAACAGCCTCATGAGACGTGTCGTCGTCACCGGACTCGGTATGGTCACGCCGCTCGGCGTCGGCCACGCGCTGAACTGGGAGCGGCTGATTTCCGGAAATTCGGGAATCCGCGGCATCACGGGGTTCGATGCTTCGGACCTGGCCTCCAAAGTCGCCGGGCAGCTCCCGCGCGGAACGGGTGACGGCGAGTTCCACGCCGACTCCTTCGTTTCGCCGAAGGATCAGCGCAAGATGGATGATTTCATCGTCTTCGCCATCGCCGCGGCGCAGGAAGCAATCAAGGATTCCGGTTGGACTCCCCAGACCGATGAAGAGCGCGAGCGGACCGGCGTCATGGTCGGTTCGGGCATCGGCGGCCTTCCGGGCATCGCCGACGGCGCCGTGACCCTGCATGAAAAGGGTCCGCGCCGCCTGTCGCCCTTCTTCATCCCCGGCTGCCTGATCAATCTGGCCTCCGGCCACATTTCGATCCAGCACGGTTTCAAGGGCCCCAACCATGCGGTCGTCACCGCCTGCTCGACCGGCGCGCACGCCATCGGCGATGCCGCCCGTCTGATCATGTGGGACGATGCCGACGTCATGGTCGCCGGCGGCACGGAGGCGGCGGTCAGCCGTCTCGGCGTCGGCGGTTTCGCCGCCATGCGCGCGCTGTCCACCAACTTCAACGACACGCCCGAGAAGGCGTCGCGTCCCTATGACAAGGACCGCGACGGCTTCGTCATCGGCGAGGGTGCCGGGGTCGTCGTGCTGGAAGAGCTGGAGCACGCCAAGAAGCGCGGCGCCACCATCTATGCCGAGGTCGTCGGTTACGGCCTGTCGGGCGACGCCTACCACATCTCCGCCCCGGCGGAAGACGGCAATGGCGGTTTCCGCGCCATGAAGGGTGCGCTGAAGCGTGCCGGGCTGAACCCGTCCGACATCGATTACGTCAACGCCCACGGCACCTCGACGCCGCTCGGCGACGAGATCGAGCTGGGTGCAGTCAAGCGCCTGTTCGGCGACGCCATGGACAGCTTGGCCATGTCCTCCACCAAGTCGGCCATCGGCCACCTGCTGGGGGCTGCCGGTGCGGTCGAGGCGATCTACTCGATCAAGGCGATCAACCACGGCATCGTGCCGCCCACGCTCAATCTCGACAATCCGTCGGAAAGCTGCATGGGCGTCAATCTGGTGCCGAAGGTCGCGCAGGAGCGCCGCGTGCGCGCTGCGCTGTCGAACTCCTTCGGGTTCGGCGGCACCAACGCCTCGCTGGTGTTCAAGGAATTCGCGTAAGCGAATCTCCCACCGACGTTGCGGTCTGCAGTATTCAAGAGGTGAGCGATGGGTTGGGGTCTCCGGATTTTCGCGGGGACGCTGGCCCTCGCGGTCGGTGCGGCGGGCGGGATCGGCGTCTGGGGTTACCAGCGCTATTCGGCCCCCGGACCGTTGGAACAGGTCGAGACGGTCGTCATCCCGCGAGGCAGCGGGCTTGAGGCCATTGCCATCACGCTGGGCGACTCCGGCGTGATCGGCTCGCCGCTGGTGTTCGTCGCCGCGGCCAAGCTATCCGGCACCTTCCGTGAGTTGAAGGCCGGCGAATACCAGTTCCCAGCGGGAATCAGCATCGAGGGTGTCCTGGAGCAGATGCGCCAGGGCCGCACCGTCGTGCATCGCATCACCGTGCCGGAAGGGCTGACCTCGGCCCAAGTGGTGGCGCTTCTGGAACGGGAGACCGTGCTGACGGGCGACCTCGCGAAGCCGCCGAAGGAAGGCTCGCTTCTGCCGGAGACCTACCACTTCGCCTATGGTGACAGCCGCGCCGCCCTGATTGAGCGGATGCAGACGGCGATGACCCAGACCTTGGCGGAGGCGTGGAAGACCCGCGACCAGAACCTTCCCTTCGAAACGCCGCAGCAAGCGCTGACGCTGGCGTCCATCGTCGAGAAGGAGACCGGTGTCGCCGCCGAGCGGCCGCGGGTGGCGGGGGTTTTCGTCAATCGGCTGGAAGCCGGCATGAAGCTGCAGTCGGATCCGACGGTGATCTATGCGCTGACCGATGGCAGCGGAGAGATGGGGCGGGCGCTGACCCGCAACGACTGGAAATTCGAATCGCCCTACAACACCTATGTGGTGACCGGCCTTCCGCCGGGCCCCATCGCCAATCCCGGCAAGGCGTCGATCCAGGCGGTGATGAAGCCGGAGCGGCACGAGTTCTTGTATTTCGTTGCCGACGGCACCGGCGGCCATGTTTTCGCCAAGTCACTGACCGACCACAACCGCAACGTCGCCAAATGGCGCGAGGTCCAGCAGAGCCGGCAGCCCGATCACGGCGAAACGTCATCGGAGTGAAGGCCGGGGAGTGCCGCGGTCTGCGGCGGAGGGCCGATAACGATCCGCTTGGTTGCGTGTAATTCACAAATTGTGCAGTCTTCGCATCGCAGCAAGCCCAACCACCATTCCCTGGGGAGATGTGATGAGCGTGGATGTCGAACAGCGCATCCGTGACCGCGCCTATGCGATCTGGCTGGAAGAGGGCCGTCCGCACGGCCGCGAGGCCGACCACTGGTTCCAGGCCGAGCGCGCGATTCTGGCCGAAGCGGCGACCGTTGCCGATGTCGCCCCGGTCATCGCGGTGGTGAAGGCCCCGCGCAAGACCACCAATGCAAAGCCGCGGGCGGCAGTGAAATCCGCCGAACCGGAACAGACGACTCCCGAGCCCTCCAAGGCGCGCAAGCCACGCACCCGCAAGCCGGCCTCCGCCTGACCGGTGTTGGGCGGAGACCCTCGGGATCAGGCGGCGTTGGAGGCCTGCGGCAACTCCAGGTTCGAGACGATCATCACCCCGGCGGTCGTGCCGTAGTTCTTACGGGCGGCGCGCAATGCCTCCAGGGCTTCCGTCAGGCTTTCCTCTGCGAAGCCCGGTGCCAATCCGGCCAGTTCCCGCTCCGTCAAGTCGATGAAGGCGTCCAGCAGGCGCGCATGGATGCGGCTGGCCAAGCGGACTTCATCGGCGACCTTCTGTGCGGGCATGGGTAGCTCCATTGGTGTCGTGTGGGTCTAATGATCGGTAGAGCGTCTTCTCGGGATCGAACGTCCCGCAAGGCCGATTAGGCGTCGAATAGGGTTAAAAGAACTTTAAATGCTAGATATCTCCGGCAGGGATTAAGAATTACCACTTCGGATTCTATCGAACCGACGATTGCCTGCCGTATTTCGTGACCGGATCATGCCGCCGTTCTGACCGCCACCAAAGAACTTCAGTGACCGGCCCTGCTCGATGGCTCCGGCGGCCCGGGAACGTGCCGCGGACCGGCTTTCTGTTGACCATTGCAACCAATGGGACGACCACAGTTCATGAAGTGGATTTCATGGACGGGTCAGGTTGGGGACAGGGCGGCCGGGCTATTGTCCTTCTTGTGACGCGGTCGGGCCAGCCCCCCTGAAACACCGGCCCGTCACGAATGAGCGTCTTCTTATCTGGTGTCTCTTCCCGATGGTCCCCTGCCATCGGATATGACCGTCCGGTTCTCCCGTTTGCCTCCGGATGGTACTTATCGGCGGAGCGCGTCCGCGGCCAAATCCAAGGCCGACGTTGCCCCCCACCATAGGCCCCTGGCCTCGGGTGCGCTCCGCCGTCCCTTCTTTTCTCCGATGCTGTTCAGTGGCCTTGACGTGGCTGGGTCCACCCGGCTTTCTGGATGCCGTCGAAGGCTTTCCCGGTAGCGACCCGACCGTGCGTCCCGCCATTCTGTTTCCGCTGTTCAAACCGGTCACGGCACTCCCCGGCCTCGGCCCCAGGCTGGGCAAGCTGGTGGATAAGCTCGCCGGTGCCCATGTCGTCGACCTGCTGTGGCATCTGCCCTGCGGCGTCGTAGACCGCCGCTTCTCTCCGAAAATCGCGCAGGCGCCGCACGGGCGCATCGCCACCCTGACCGTGCGCATCGATTCGCACGCGCCGCCGGTGAACCCGCGCCATCCCTACAAGATCCGCTGCACCGACGAGACCGGCGTGCTGGAGCTGGTCTATTTCCATGTCCGCGGCGACTGGCTGTCGAAGCAGATTCCGGCCGGCACCACCATGGTGGTCTCCGGGAAGGTGGAGTGGTTCAACGACACCGCCCAGATCACCCATCCCGATGCCGTCGTCCCGGTCGATGCCAAGGAAGAACTGGAACTGGTGGAGCCGGTCTATCCGATGACCGCCGGCCTGCCGGCCAAGACCCTGCGCAAGGCGGTGCGCGCCGCCCTGAACGATATTCCGACGCTCGATGAATGGCAGGATCCGGCATGGCTCGCCCGCCGCCAGTGGCCCAGCTGGGCCGAGGCGCTGCGGCGTGCCCATACACCGGAGGATGAGGGCGACCTTGCCGCGACCGCACCGATCCGCTGCCGCCTGGCTTATGACGAGTTGCTGGCGAACCAGCTGGCGCTGATGCTGGTGCGGGCGAGCCAGCGCCGGCTGGCCGGGCGCGCGACCGAGGGCGACGGCAGGCTCCGCCAAGCGGCGCTGGCGGCTCTGCCCTTCTCGCTGACCGGCTCGCAGGCGGCCTCGCTGGAAGATATCTACGCCGACATGGCCGCCGAGCGGCGCATGCTGCGGCTCCTCCAGGGCGACGTCGGCAGCGGCAAGACCGTGGTCGCGCTGATGGCGATGCTGAACGCGGTGGAAACCGGCGCCCAGGCTGCCCTGATGGCGCCTACCGAAATCCTGGCCCGCCAGCATGCCGAAAGCCTCGCGCCGTTGTGCAAGGCCGCCGGCGTGGAGATCGGCCTGCTGACCGGCCGCGACAAGGGCAAGGCTCGTCAGGCCGTGCTCGACCGGCTGGCGTCGGGCGAGCTGCCGCTGCTGGTCGGCACCCATGCCCTGTTCCAGGAGGATGTCGCCTTCAAGGATCTGGCGCTGGCGGTGATCGACGAACAGCACCGCTTCGGCGTCCATCAGCGCCTCCAGCTGTCGGCCAAGGGCCGGGCGGTGGATGTGCTGGTGATGACCGCCACCCCGATTCCGCGCACGCTGACGCTGACCGCCTATGGCGACATGGACGTGTCGCGTCTGACCGAAAAGCCGGCCGGCCGCAAGCCGGTGCAGACCGTGACCATCGCGCTCGACCGGCTGGAGGAGGTGGTCCACGGCATCCAGCGCAAGGTGGCGGAGGGCGCGCGGGTCTATTGGGTTTGTCCGCTGGTCGACGAATCGGAACAGAGCGACCTTGCCGCCGCCACCGAGCGTCACGCCTTCCTGCGCGCCACCTTCGGCGACCGGGTCGGACTGGTCCATGGCAAGATGCGTGGGCCGGACAAGGACGCGGTGATGGCGGCCTTCGCGGAGGGCAGTCTGGACGTGCTGGTCGCCACCACGGTGATCGAGGTCGGCGTCAATGTGCCCGAGGCGACCGTGATGGTGATCGAGCATGCCGAGCGCTTCGGCCTCGCCCAGCTCCATCAGTTGCGCGGACGGGTCGGGCGTGGCGAGAAGCCGTCGAGCTGCCTGCTGATGTTCGATTCGAACTTGACGGAGACGGCGCGGGCGCGGCTGAAGACCCTGCGCGATACCGAGGACGGCTTCGTCATCGCCGAGGAGGATCTGCGCCTGCGCGGCGCCGGCGAGGTGCTGGGCACCCGGCAATCCGGCCTGCCCGGCTTCCGGATGGCCGACCTCGCCGTACATGGCGACCTGCTGGCGGTCGCGCGGGACGATGCCCGGCTGGTGGTGGACCGCGACCCCGACCTCGCCAGCCCGCGCGGTCAGGCGTTGCGGACCCTGCTCTACCTGTTCGAACGCGACGCGGCGGCCAAGACCTTGCGGTCGGGCTGATCGTCGCCGCCCTCTTGGTCGGGGCCGGGCGGCGGCTCCACCAGCGTAGGGCGCCGCTCTGGCGGGACGACGATGCCGCCGGACATCACCAGCTTCAGCCCGTCTTCGACGCTCATGTTCAGCACGGTCACCTCGCGGCGCGGCACCATCGCCAGATAGCCGGCGGTGGGCGGCGCACAGGGGATGAAGACGTTGACGAAATCGTCGGCGATGCCCGCCAGCTGCAATTGCACCTCCGGGTGGGCGGCGCCGGTGATGAAGCCCAGCGACCACACGCCGGGGCGTGGATACTGGATCGCCACCACCTCGCGGAAGGCATTGGATTTCTTCGCCAGCACCGTCTCGAAGATCTGCTTCACCCCGCCATAGACGGAGCGGACGACCGGCATGCGCCCGACCACCCCCTCGCCGACGCCCAGCACCAGACGGCCGACATAGCCGGCGGCGAAGGCGCCGATCAGGGTGACGGCGACGATGACCACCAGCACGCCGATGCCGGGAATCGAGAAGGGCAGGTAGTTTTCGGGATTGTAGGTGCTGGGGATCAGCGGGCGGATATAGCCGTCGATCAGCGAGACGAACCACCAGGCGATATAGACGGTGATGGCTATGGGGGCGGTCACCAGGATGCCGGCCAGGAAATAGGCGCGCAGCCGCCCCATGAACCCGATGCCCTCGCGGCGGTGCCGCGCCGGTTCCGCCGTCTGGGTCTTGGCCGCCTGGGCCTTTTGGGCTTTCACCTGACCCCTTCCGGGGACCTTCGGTTCAGTCTGATCTCCGCTCACGCCCGCCCATCCGCCGATCGTCTGTCCGCGCCATAGTGGGGCAAGCGCGGCCCTCTCTCAACTGCCGTTTGGCGGTGATGGGTCAGCCGACCAGCGATCCGGCGATCACACACATGAGGGTGACGGCCCCGGCGATTGCGGCGCCGTCGACATGGTTGGGGAAGGCGCGCCAGAACTCTTCGCGCGACATCGGTTCCGGCGCGTCGAACTCGTCCATCGACAGGCCGGCGGCCATGCCGCCGCAGGTGCGGTCGGCGATGGCGCCGGACAGATGGGCCATGGCGACGGCCAGATAGCAGAGCTTCACGAAATCCAGCAGGAAGCCCAGCGTGCTGTTCGCCTCGCCCAACGGGCTGGCGGTGAAGCCGGTGGCGGCGACCGTGCTCGCCATGGCGATGGCCGCGGCAAAGGGGATCAGGGCGACCGACAGCAGCCGTTGCGAATCGACACGGCGGGCGGTGGGCACGGTGAACAGGCTGGACATGGTCGGCGCTCCGGCAACGATGAACGGGGTGCGGTTGAGGGACGGGTCGGCGAGGCGTCGTTCCCTTCTGCGCGTTCGGCGTTAACGGAGGGTTGACACCGGCCATTGGTCACAGCGCCTTCCACCTTTGCGCAGGTCACGCTATCCTTTGGCGCAACAAACAGTCCGGGGCGGCTCCGGAACTTCCCGTACCGAAGGCCGAAATGACCAATTCCGACAGTCTGCCCGATACACCGGCCGACACTCCGGCCGCTGGGCTGGACCGCATCGAGTTGCTGCGTCCGCTTTCCGCCGGCCAGCGCGCCGCGGTGGCGCGCCAATGCCGCTGGCGCCGCTTCGCTCCGGACGAGCAGTTGATCGACCATTGGGCCGAGACCCGTGACGTCGCCTTCGTGGTGGAGGGGCGGGTGCGGGTGCTCAGCCACTCGGCCGGCGGGCGCGAGATCAGCTTCAGCGATATCGATGCCGGGGAACTGGTGGGAGAGATGTCGGCGCTGGACGGCCGGCCGCGCTCCGCATCGGTGGTGGCGCTGGAGGAGGGAGCATTGATCGCCTTCCTGCCGGCGAAGCCCTTCCAGACCCTGGTGACCGCCCATCCGGAACTGGCGATGGCGATGATGCTGCGCCTGTGCGACAAGCTGCGTGGCGCCACCGACCGCATCATGGAACTGTCGACCCTCGGCGCAAACAACCGGGTCCATGCCGAACTGCTGCGCCTTGCCCGGCGCGCGTCGCGGCAGGGCGCATCCGCGGTCATAACGCCGATCCCCGTCCATTCCGACATTGCCGCACGCGTCAGCACCACCCGCGAGACCGTGGCCCGCGTGCTGAGCGACCTGACCCGTGACGGGATGCTGGAACGCCGCTCCGACGCATTGGTCGTGCGCGATCTTCCGCGGCTGGAACTGCTGGTCGAGGATGTCCGCGGCGGCGCCTGAGGCGCAGGCCGAAAACGGATCGCCAAAAAAGAAAAGGCCGCGGCCGCCCGAATGGTTGGGCTGTGCCGCGGTCGCCTTTCAAACCCTCAGATTTTCTTGTTCTTGCGCTGTGATCAGCGGTGCAGGGACTGGAACAGGATCAGCGCCGGGGTGGACTTCACCCATTCCGTCAGGAACGCACCGACCGGACGCAGCAGGATGGCGGCGGGGGTGGCTTCCAGCCAATCGGCGATGAAATCGCGAACCGGGTGCAGGGTGTGGCTTTCGGCATGGAGGCCGCGGTCGCTGTGATGAAGGCTGAGGATGCTCATGATCGACTCCGTTGATTTGGGGGTGACGGGGGGGCGGGCGTCAGCGCTTCAGCAGGCTCAGGACGAAGCCGGCCGGGGTGGCGGCGACCCATTCGCGGAGGAAGGCGCCGACCGGCTGCAGAAGCAGATAGGCCGGGGTGGCTTCGAACCAGGCCACCGGGAATTCGGCGACCGCGTGCAGGGCGTCGTTCGAAGCGTGGTTGTCGGTGCCGGGCTGGAAAGTGGTGGTGGTCATCGTCGTCTCCATCGGGCTGTTGAGGAGACTATATACTGGTATACCCAATGCCAAATACGTTGCCTTTGCATTGCTGGCTGCTGCAAAAATTACAGCTATACAGAGATTTCCTTCGACCAATGGTCAAATATCAAATCAATCAGCATCACGGACTATCGTCCGGTCGCCGGAAGCGCTCCGATCCTCCAGTGGTGGCGGTGAAATGTTTGGTCGACCAATCAACGTCTTGACAGCGCCGGTTTGAAAAACGATTTCAGGGACATGGTTCAATACATCGGCCCCGATCCGCTCCGCAGCCTGCACGAGGCCGTGCAAACCCTGCGGCGCGAGCCTTCCTCCGTCCCCGAAGCCTCGCGCACGGCAAAGCTGCTGGCGCAGGGTCGAGCCCGCATGGCACGGAAGGTGGGGGAGGAGGCGATCGAGGTGGCGATCGAGGCGATGCGCGGTGACCGCGGCGCGCTGGTGATGGAAGCGGCCGACCTCTTGTACAATCTGGTCGTGCTGTTGGCCGACTTCGACATCGCGCCCGACGAGATCCTGGCTGAGTTGCGGCGGCGCGAACTGGCTTTCGGCATCGCGGAAAAGCTTCCGAAGTCCGAAGAACCGATCAATGCCCCGGCCGCGGGCTGCGGCAACGGCTCCGCCAACGGTGTGGTGGCCAATTCTCCCAAGCCGAGCACGGCCAAACGCTGCAAGCGCTGAGGTCTGTCAGAAGCTCATCGAAGCATTCGGCAGTCTCTAAACGGCGTCGCTCTCCTGCGGGAAGACCAGATCGAACCGTGTGCCGGCGTCTCTGGTGAAATGATACTCGCCGCGTATCTGCCGGGCGAAGGCCCGGATCAGGTCCATGCCCATCGACCGCCGTCCGGGGGTGGAGGGGTCCTCGGGTTCGGGGGCGCCGGTGCCGTCGTCCTGGATCGTCAAGTGCAGCGATCCGTTCTCCGCCGTCACCACGATGTCGATGGTCCCGGTACAGCGGCCGGTGAAGGCGTGCTTGAAGGCGTTCGACACCACCTCGTTCAGGATCAGGGCGAAGGGCACCACACGATTGAGGTCGAGGCTGAGCGGTTCCACCCGATGCCTGATGGCGATGGTCCTGCCCGGACGGCTGTGGAAGCTGTTCAGATGCCCGGCCAGGGCCTCGATGAAGCTGTCGAGCGCGACCACGGATACGCCGGTGGCGCGGTAGATCTGCTCATGGATCAGTCCCATCGTGTTGATGCGGGTCAACGCCTCGCTGAAGGGCGCCTCCAGTTCCGGCGCGCGCTGCGCCTGCAGTTCCAGCAGGCTGAGGATCACCTGCAGATTGTTCTTCACCCGGTGATGGATGTCGCGCAGCAACACCTCCTTGTCGGCCAAGGCCTGATCGAGGTGCCGGGTGCGTTCGGTGATCCGGTCCTCCAGCGCTTCGTTGGAGCGGCGCAATGCCTCCTGCGCCTCGGCGGCCTGACGTGACCGGTGCAGCGCGATGCCGCCCAGCAGGACAAGCAGCCCCAGTGCCGGGATCGCGAACAGCGCGTATGGTATCACCCTGTCGCGCCATGCCTTTTCGATCGACCCGACGTCGGTGCCGTAGACCACATAGATCGGCATGTCCGGCACCTTGCGGCGGGCCATCAGCCGCTCGATCCCGTCGGACGGCGTCACCGCGTGGAAGACGCCGTTCCTGTCGGGGATCGTGATCAGTTCCGGCATGCGCCCGATGTCGGCGCGGTTCTCAGGGACGTCCGACGGGGTACGGACCAGCACCTCGCCGTCTTCACGCATCAGCAGGATGACGTCGCTCGATCCTCGCAGGACCGAACGGTAGAAGTCGGCGAAATAGCTGGGCAGGAGTGAGATCTGCGCCACGCCCTGGAACTGGTGGTTCGGCAGTTCCATGCGGCGGCTGAGGGTGAAGAAAATCTCGAAGTTGATCTTGCCCGTCAGCCGCGGGCCGACGTGGATGGTGCTGCCCGGGTTCAGAAGGGCGAGGAAATATTCGCGGTCGCTCGCGGAGAGCGGGCGTATCGGCCATTCGAAGCTGCTGACGCGGACGCGTCCGTTCTCGTCGGTGATCCAATAGGACTGCACCTCCGGCGTCTGGGCCGCCATGGCTTTCAGGCGTTCGTGCAGCAGGGGAGAGCTGTCGATCCGGTCCCAACCCAGATCATCGACCATCCACTCCATATGAGACAGGGTGGCGGCATGGATCCCAAGAGTCTTGGCGGCATGCTCCTCCAGCACGCGGGCGATCGCGGCGCTGCGAACCTCCGCCTCGGTGATCACCTGGCTGCGGTATTGATAGGCCGCAAACACCAGCAGGGCGGCCGTAAGGGCGAGGGCGACCGCCAGCAGCGCCAGAATCGCCGGTGAAGCGGCCTTGCGTCCCCCACGGACGGTGTCCGGGCTTCCTGCGGCATGTGCATCCTGTTCGAAGCCGGCAGGGGTCATCGGGGCGAGATTGTCCGTTGATGGAGGGTGGCGAGGCTCAAGAATAGCGCAAAGGTCAACGCCCGTCACTCAACAACCATGTCGTGATGAAACAGTGTACAAATTCCCTGAAAGGTCGAGGTCTTCCGTATCGCTTCGATCCTGGGGGGCGATCGACGGCCCGATGTCGATGCCCTTGAAAATGAGCATCCCGGTCAATCGCAAAGGCAAGGCGGCCGAGGTGGCACTGGCCGGGCAGGGACACTGTGGTCGTCGACACTTCACACCCTTACTTTCCGGGCTTTCCGTTATGCGCCGTCGTAATAAAGCATTGTACAACATTGGCTTCGCCGTACATGACTCTTCGTTCATATGCGACAAATTGAAACGAATGCTGCCAATCCGCCTTATCGGTCTTGGAAGCGGCACCGTACGGTGGTTCCATTGCGGCAGGGCATAGGCAATCGCGCATAGTGTGACGGGGGCGTCGGATGGCGGTGATGGACGGGGGGTTGGACGACGAACTGCTGTTCGGCCCGGAGGACGGCGCCGCGACGGCTGCAAGTTCTCAACGGCCGTCCGGTGCGCCCTGGCCCGTCCTGGTGGTGGACGACGATCCCCAGGTTCACGCCATGACCGCGGTGCTGCTGCGCGACTTCGACTTCGACGGACGCCCGTTCGAGGTGGTGAGCGCCCTGTCGGCGGAAGAGGCGAAGGCGGTCCTCGCCCAGCGGCCCGACCTGCCCATCGCCCTTCTCGACGTGGTGATGGAGACGGAGGACGCCGGCCTTAAGCTGGTACGCCACATCAGGGAGGAGTTGGGCAACCGCCGCATGCGGATCATTCTGCGCACCGGTCAGCCGGGTCAGGCGCCGGAGCGGGACGTCATCGTCGGCTACGACATCAACGACTACAAGGCCAAGAGCGAGCTGACCGCGCAGCGTCTGTTCACCACGCTGGTCAGCGGCCTGCGCGCCTGGCGCGACATCGTGGCGATCGAGCGAAACAGGCAGGGGCTGGAACGGATTCTCAGCGCCTCCGCCCCGCTGTTCGAGATGCGGCCGATGCGCGCCTTCGTCGAACGGCTGGTGGAGCAGATCGCCCGCGTCGTCGATCACGGCAGCGCGCCGGCGGTCCTGGCCTGCCGTCCGGTCGACCGCGCCGACGGCAGCCGGACGATCGCCGTGGTGGCGGGATTGGGTGTCTATTCCGGCCGCATCGGGCTGGCGGTGGCCGATGTCCTGTCGGTCGGTGCGACGGCGGAAGTGGCGGAGGCCCTGCTGACCCAGCGCAACCTCTATCACGACGACCGTTGCGTCCTGGTCTTCCGCACGCGCGAGCATGGCGTGACCATCTTCCGGCTTGAACGGGCGGAGCCCTACACCGCGGACGAGCACCGCCTGCTGGAGCTGTTCTGCAACCGTGTCGCCATCGGCTTCGACAATGTCTGCCTGTACGAGGAGCTGGTGGCGCTGAACCACTCGCTGGAGCAGCGGGTGGAGGAGCGCACGCTCGAACTGGCCGCCAATCAGAAGGCGCTGATCCTGGCCAAGGAACGGGTGGAGCGGGCGCTGGAGCGCGAACTTCTCGCCCGCGACCGGCAGCGCCAGTTCCTGGGCATGGTCAGCCACGAATTCCGCACGCCGCTCGCCATCATCGACAGCGCGGCGCAATTGCTGGCGATGCGGGCCGGGCAGGTGGAGCCGGAGATGCTGGAACGGTTGGCGGTGATCCGCGGCAGCGTCCAGCGTCTGACCGGTCTGATCGACGCCCATCTGACCGACGAGCGGCTGCAGACCAACGCCCTCGTGCTGGAGCGGGCCGAGGTCGACTTGGCCGACCTGATCGACAATGTCGTCCGGCCGTTCCGCGTCGCCTATCCCGACCGTGAATTCAGGATGACCCTGGCCGGTTTGCCGCGGCGGGCGGAGGTCGACGCCAACCTGATCGGGCTGGTCCTGAACAATCTCGTCAACAACGCCGTCAAATATTCCGGCCTGGGCGAAGCGATCGATCTACACGGCGACACCGACGGCGCCATGGCGGTGATCGAAGTGACCGACCATGGCCGCGGCATTCCCGAACCGGAGCTTCCGCGCCTGTTCGACCGCTTCTTCCGCGGGTCGGGCGCCTCCGGCGTGCCCGGCACCGGCATCGGTCTGCACACCGTGCAGCAGATCGTCCATCTGCATGGCGGCGCCGTCGCGGTCGACAGCACGCTGGGAAAGGGTTCGACCTTCCGGGTCGTGCTTCCCGTGTGATGCAGCCCGATGTCGCGGTCGCCGGAATGCCTGATTCCCGAAAGACTATGGCCCTTTCTCGTTGGAGATGACATAGTCGGCTGACTCCCGGCACCTGTGGAACGTCAGGCCACAACCATGCTCGCCCAACAGTATGCGTCGATTAAACGCGATCTCGACGAGAGGGGGATCGTGTTCTCTTTCAGCGGATACTTGTCGGAAGGGATACTTTACTCCCTCGGCGAAGCGCTGCGCGAGAAAATGGCGCTGGAGGAGGCCGATGGCCCCACCATCCGCCGCGTCTTCTCGGTCTTCGTCGAGCAGATGCAGAACATCATCCGCTATTCCGCGGAAAAGATGTCGGGCAGCGCCGGCCGCACGGTGGAACTCAGCGCCGGCATGGTCACCATCGGGATGGAGGGCGGCAAGGTCTTCATCGTCTGCGGCAACACCGTGCGCAACAGCGAGGTTCCCCGCCTGAAGGAGCGGCTGGACCATCTGAAGAGCCTGGATCGCGACGGCATCAAGACCTATTACCGCGAACAGCTTCGGGAGGAGCCGGACGACGGCAGCCGTGGCGCGACCCTGGGGCTGATCGAGATCGCACGGCGGGCCAGCGATCCCATCGACTATGATTTCGATGCGATGGACGCGGACCGCAGCTTCTTCTGCCTCAAGGTCCGCGTGTGAGCGGCCGAACCGAGCGATACGCCATGGACAGCCTGACCCTCCCCGCCACCGGACGCACGCCGGGCGTCTTCTTCGATTTCGCCGGCGGTCATTTACGCATGACCGGCGAATCGTACCCCGACGATGTCGCCGGTTTCTTCGGTCCGGTGTTCGAATCGTTGCGCGGCTTTCTCGACCGTCCGGACGGCGGCGCCATCCGCTTCGACATGGAGCTTCTCTATTTCAACAGCTCCAGCGCCAAGGCGCTGATGAACATCTTCCAGATGCTGGAGACGGTGGCCCGGGGCGGGCGGCCGGTGACGGTGACCTGGTGCGTCGGGGAGAATGACGAGTCGATGCGTGAACTGGGCGAGGACTTCGCCGAGGATTTGCGGCATGTCGTGTTCCAAATGCGGGAGTTGCCCGCCGGCGGGCCCCCGTGACCTTCAACCTCTTCGCCGCGGAGGAGGAGGCGCTTGCCAAGGCCCGCGCGCTGGAGAAGAGGCTGGGCGCGCTGGCGCCGGAGTGCCTGCCGGAGTTCCGCGACCTGATCGCCGCCTTCGAACTCAGCACGCGGGAGCAGCAGCGCCTCGTGCGGGTCAGCGATCGGCTGCAGGCCCAGCTGAGCGACGCCAATCACGAGTTGGAGCGGCGGCGCAGCGAGGCGGAGGCGGCGCTGGACAGGCTGCGCGAGGCGCAGGAGGCGATGATCCGGTCGGAGAAACTGGCCTCCCTGGGCGCGCTGGTCGCCGGCGTGGCCCACGAGATCAACACGCCGGTCGGCATCGCCGTTTCCTGCGCCTCGCATCTGGCCGACGCCACCCTGGCGATGCGCCGGCGGGCCGCCGACGGCGAGCTGGGCAAGGCGGAGTTCGCCCGCTATCTCGCCACCGCGATCGATACCACCGACCTGATCCTCGGAAATTGCGAAAGGGCGGCGCAGCTGATCGCCGGCTTCAAACAGGTCGCGGTCGACCGTGCCAGCGCCGAGCGGCGCAGCGTCAACCTTGCCGCCTACATCCAGGACACGCTGGTCAGTCTGCAGCCGAAGCTGCGTCCATCTGGCCACGCGGTCGCGGTGAACTGCCCGGCCGACCTGGAACTGGACAGCTATCCCGGCGTGCTGTCGCAGATTCTGTCGAATCTGGTGATGAACGCGCTGACCCATGCGTTCGCCGACGGATGGGCAGGGGACATGGCGATCACGGTCGACCGCCCCGATCCCGACACCGTCCGCCTGTGCTTCACCGACAATGGGCGCGGCATGATCGAGGAGCATCGCGCCAGGGCGTTCGAGCCCTTCTTCACCACCCGGCGCGGCCGCGGCGGCAGCGGGCTGGGTCTGCACATCGTCCACAATCTGGTGGTCGGAGCGCTGATGGGGTCGATCACCGTGGACAGTGCGCCGGATCGCGGCACCAGCTTCACCCTGCTGTTCCCCCGCCGCACGCCCGATCGGGCGTCGCCGGGCCAGGAATTGCCGGCGTCGGACTGACTTATCCCTGCGCGGCTCCCACCACCCGGATCGGCGCGGAGAAGACATAGCCGACCCCGTGCACCGACTTGAGCGGGGCCGGGCCGCCGATGGCGCCCTCCACCTTGTGGCGCAGGCGCCCGACGACGGTGTCGATGGAGCGGTCTTCCGGGTTCCAGCGGCGGTTGTACAGCGCCTGCGAGATCTGGTCGCGCGTCGCCGGCTTGCGGGCCTGGGCGGCCAGCAGGCTGGTCAGCTTCATCTCCATGCTGGTCAGGCTGATTCGGATCCCGGCCGGATTGGTCAGGCTCCATTCCGTGGGGTCCAGCGACCAGCGCGCCTCGTCGGCAGAATCGCCGGCCTCGCCGCCTGCGGTCCCGTTGGCGGCTTGGCTCGCCGTTTCCGCGGCGCGCTCGCTCAGACGGCGCAGCAGCGATTTCACCTGCGCTTCCAGTTCGCGAAGCTCGACCGGCTTCACCAGATAGGCGTCGGCGCCGATCTCCAGCCCGACCACGCGGTCGACGGTGGAACTGCGGGCGGTCACCATGATGATGCCGGCGCCATGGCCGTCACGCAGCCGGGCCGCGATCTTGAACCCGTCCTCGTCCGGCAGGTTCACGTCCAGGATGATGATGGCGGCGTTGCGGTTCCGCAGCAGCCGGTCCAGTTCCGCCCCATCGCGCGCGCCGATCGCATCGAATCCGCAGTTCGACAGATACTCGACCATGTCGGACCGCAGGGAATTCTCGTCTTCGACCACGACGATCGTCGGACCTGCCATGCCGTGCTCTCCCCTGTCACCACTTCAGCGGGTGCAGCATACCCTAGGATGCCTAAATTTTAAAACAAACTCGAGGGCGTCCTGCCATCCGCGATGGGTTGCCGTCACAACCTGTCACAGAAAATAGCATCTCTGTAACAGATTTGAGGGAGGGGGTCAGGAGTTTTACGCAGCGCGGCGGCTGGATCCGGCGCCGGAAACGGCGGCTGCGTCGGTCAGCCGCACGCGGAAGCCGAACAGGGTGATGTCGTCCCGCTGTTCGCGGCTGCCCTGAAACCGGTCCAGCGAGCTTTCCAGGTCGGACTTCAGCCGGTCGAGCGGTCCGTCGCCGCCCTGGCTCAGCAGCTGGCGCAGCCTGATCCGGCCGAAACTGCGCCCGTGCTCACCGCCATTCTGGTCCACCAGCCCATCGGTGCCGATGAGGAAGGTCTGGCCGGGGCGCAGGGCGATGCTGTGGTTGGTGAAGGGCGACTCGGCAGTACCTGGGGCAGTACCTGGGTCAGCGCCCGGGGCGAGGTCCGGGGCCGACCCGATCGCGCTGGGGCGATAGCCCAGGCTGCGGCGATCGCCGCGCAGTTCCGTCACCTCGCCGCCGGTCACCATCAGCAGCGGAACACGGGCGCCGGCAAAGACCAGCAGTCCTTCGGCCGGGCGGATGTGGCACAGCCCCAAATCCAGACCATTGTCGAAACAGTCCGTCCCGCTGCGCGCCTTCCCCTCCTGGTGCAGGGCGGCGCGGACCTTGCGGTCGACGGCTGCCAGAACCGCCGCCGGATCGTCCGCTCCCATCTGGTCCAGCACGTTGTTCAGCATCGCGCTGGCGGTCATCGTCATGAAGGCGCCGGGTACGCCATGGCCGGTGCAGTCGGCCACCGCGACGACGAAGCCGTCGGCCACCTCGCGGCAGACATAGAAATCGCCGCTGACCACATCGCGCGGGCGCCACAGCACGAAATGCTCGGTCAGCCCGGCCGACAGGGCATCGGCCGACGGCAGGATGGCGGACTGGATCAACTGGGCATAGTTGATGCTGTCCATGATGGCGCGGTTGGTGGCGGCCAGCGCCTCCGTCCGTTCGCGGACCCGGCTTTCCAGGGTGCTGGTATGGTCCTGCACCGTCGCCGCCATCCGGTTGAAGCCGTCGGCCAGCACGCCGATCTCGTCGCTCCGCCCGGCGTCCATGCGGGCGCCATAATCGCCGCGCGCCATGGCGCTGGCCAGCTGGGTCAACCGCCGCAGCGGCCGCAGCACCATGCGATTCAGCGTCAGCCCCAGCGCCGCCATCGCCCCCAGCAGCGACAGCAGCAACAGCCCGGCCATCGGCGCCAGCGCGTTCAGCGTCGCCTGCCGCACCTCGGCCGTCGAATAGACGATGCGCAGATGCCCGACCGTCTGCACCCGTCCCTCACGCCCATGCAGGACGATGGGGCGCTCGACCGTGATGCGACCGGCGCTGTCCCCGACATCTCCCGAAGAGGTGCGTGCCAGCGGTTCGTCGCGGTCGCTCTCGAAGACGGCGATGGAGCGGATGGCCGGATCGCGGACGGTCAGCGCCTCGATCATGCGCTCGGCGCTGCGGTTGTCGAGTTCCCACACCGGGCCGCTCAGCGCGTCGGCCTGGGTGGCGGCGACCAGTTCGGCCCGGTGCAGCAGATCCTGGTGGCGCTGCCCCTCGACGATCTGCTCGGACAGCAGCATGGCGGCGGCACCGATGCTCGCCGTCGTCAGCAGGATGGCCCCGGCCACCCGCGCCAGCAGCGAGGATCGCCGCCTCACGCGATGATTCCGCTGCGCCGCCAGAGGGCCTCCAGCCGTCCGTCCGCCTCCAGCCGATCCAGCAGCGCATCGAGCCAGCCGGCGGTGATCTTGCGGTCGCGCCGCGTCAGGATGGTGTGTTCGTAAATCTGGTCGGTGCGCTCGGACACCAGGACCTGCCGGGCCAGTTCCGGCTCGCGCTGCAGGAAGCGGGTCAGGAAGGAGCGGGTGACGATGGCGAGGTCGGCCCGGCCGGCGACGACGCTGCGGACATTGCCCTCATGCGTCACCGTGACACGGGTGTGATGGCGCTGCTCCAGCAGCTTGGGATCGGCCTCGAATCCAGCGAAGGCGTAGTGATAGCCCAGCCGTCCGAGAATCGATTTGCCGTTCAGGTCGTCGAAATAGCGCTGGTCAAGTCCCGGTGCCGCCCTGGCGACGAACACCTCCGCATCGCGCAGGAAAGGCCGGGTGGCGTCGACCGGGCGATCCTGCCAGCCCCAGTTGAGGCATTCGAAGGCGATCATGTCGAACCGCCCCTGTTCCAGATCGTCATAGCGCCGCTGCGGGGCGGTCCTTACCAAATCGAACCGGAATTCATCCTGCGCGGCGTTGAACAGGTCCAGCAGGTCGCGCGTGACGCCGCCGCCCGTTTCGTCGACATAGGGCGGAAACTCATAGGCGCCGACACGGATGATGGTGGGGGGCGAGTGCGCCGCCGCCGGCCGGGAGGCCAGGAAGGGCAGGGCGGAAAGAAGAGGCAGCGCGGTCTTCAGAACCCTGCGGCGGGATAGCGGCCCCGTCATCGCGCCCCCTCTCCTGTAACCCCTATTCGAGTGAGGGTCAGTCTACTCCCGTATGCACCCATGCCGCAATGCGGGACAATTCCTTATCAGGGGATAGCCTGGGGAAACGTTCGACTGCCCGTGCCCGGCCTCAGGCCGCCTCGGTGGCGCGCTCCTGCTCGCGGTCGGCCAGTTCGGCGATCTCGCCGCCGCTCAGGGTCTCACGCTCCAGCAGGGCCTGGGCGATGCCGTCCAGCGCGGCGCGGTTGGTGCGCAGCAGGCGGCGGGCATGCTCCATGCCTTCGTCGGTGAGGCGGCGGACCTCCTCGTCGATTCGCCAGGCCGTCCGTTCCGACCGCGCCCCCGGCTCCGCCGCCGCGTGGGCGACAAAGCCGATCTCCTCGCTCATGCCCCAGGCGGTGACCATGCGCCGGGCCAGATCGGTGGCGGCGCGGAAGTCGGCCTCGGCGCCGGTGGTGACCTGATCGGGACCGAAGGCCATCTCCTCTGCCGCGCGGCCGGCCATGGCGACGGCGATGTCGGCCAACAGCTTGGCGCGCGAGACCGAGACGCGGTCGCCCTCCGGCAGCCGTACCACCATG
The DNA here is from genome assembly GCF_008365135.1 of Azospirillum sp. Sh1. Taxonomy (NCBI): domain Bacteria; kingdom Pseudomonadati; phylum Pseudomonadota; class Alphaproteobacteria; order Rhodospirillales; family Azospirillaceae; genus Azospirillum; species Azospirillum sp. Sh1. Next base: position 55,651 of record NZ_VTTK01000014.1, read on the forward strand.
CCCAGCGCGCCGCCGCGCGGGATGATGGTCGCCTTGTGGATCGGATCGGCCTGCGGGCAGCGCAAGGACACCAGCGCGTGGCCGGCCTCATGCACCGCGATCAGCCGCCGCTCGTGCGCCGTCAGGGCGAGGCTGCGGCGTTCCGTGCCCATCAGCACGCGGTCCTTGGCGGCCTCGTAATCCGCCATGGTGACGACGACGCGGCCCTGGCGCGCCGCCGAAAGCGCCGCCTCGTTGGTCAGGTTGGCAAGCTCGGCGCCGGAGAAGCCCGGCGTGCCGCGCGCCACCGTGCGGGCGCAGACGTCCGGGGCCAGAGTCAGCCGGCCGGCATGGACACCCAGGATGGCCTCGCGCCCGGCCACGTCGGGCAGGCTGACATGGATATGGCGATCGAAGCGGCCGGGGCGCAGCACGGCGGGGTCCAGCATCTCCGACCGGTTGGTGGCGGCGATCACCACCACCTCGCCCCCCTCGACGATGCCGTCCATCTCGACCAGCAGCTGGTTCAGCGTCTGCTCGCGTTCGGAATGGCTGGTCGATTCGCCGCGCTTGCCGGCCAGCGCGTCGATCTCGTCGATGAACAGGATGCAGGGGGCATTGGCGCGGGCGGTCTTGAACAGGCTGCGCACGCGCGCCGCGCCCAGACCGACGAACATCTCGACGAAATCCGACCCCGACGCGGCGAAGAACGGCACGCCGGCCTCGCCCGCCGCCGCCTTGGCCAGCATGGTCTTGCCGGTGCCGGGGGGGCCGACCAGCAGGATGCCCTTCGGCACGCGGGCGCCGGCCATGGCGAAGCGGCGCGGGTCCTTCAGGAACTGCACCGTCTCGCGCAGTTCCTCCTTCGCCTCGTCCACGCCGGCCACGTCGGCGAACACCGTGTTGGTGTCCTCCGGCCGCACGCGGGTGGCGCGGCCCATGCCGAAGAACTGCCCTCCGCTCATCAGCAGCCCGCCGATCAGCAGGGCCACCACCACGAAGGGCGCGGCCCGGTCCAGCACGCCCACCGTCTGCGCCATCAGCCCGCCGGGACCCTCTTCGAAGGAGATGGCGACCGTGTGGGCGCGCAGTTCCTTCAGCAGATCGTCGGTGACCGGCATGACCACGCGATAGCGGCTGCCGTCGGCGGCGACCGCATGGCCGGTGCCGTTGGCAAAGGTGATGGAGCTGATTTCCCCGCGGCCAGCCTGCTCGATCAGCGCGCTGTAGGTGGCCGGCCGCTCGTCCGCCCGCTGGTGGTGATCGTACCAGGCGGCGAAACCGAGCCACGCGGCGAGCAAGGCGGCCAGGACGGCCAGTGCGATCAACGGGCGTTTCGGCAGCGTGGGCATATCGGCTCCGCGTAGGGGAAAGGACTGGCTTTCGATCTATGCCATTGATGGGGCCATTGATGCTGGACGGCGGGCCGTCGCGGCAACCGATAAGGGCCCGCGTCCCTTCTTTGACACCGTAAGCGGTGCGTTTGCGGAATGGCTCCTTTCGGATTCCACGGAGATCTCAAGCGGTTGCCGATAGGCTTCAGTTCGGACAGTATGGCATTCCAACCAAAGCGCATCGCCCGCCGAACCGCACCGCCAAAAAGATAAGGACCATACCGACATGGCCGAGGCCGCCGCGGCGCCCGCCCTCCAGTTGGAAGGCGTGACCTGCACCTTTCCCTCACCCGACGGCCGGGGACGTTCCTACACCGCCGTACAGGGCGCCAGCTTCACCGTCGCCGATGGGGAGTTCGTGTCGATCGTCGGCCCGACCGGCAGCGGCAAATCGACGATGCTGAACGTCGCCGCCGGCCTGCTGAAACCCAGCGAGGGCCGCGCGCTCACCTTCGGGCAGCCGGTGACCGGCATCAATCCCAAGGCCGGCTACATGTTCCAGGCCGAGGCGCTGATGCCCTGGAAATCGGCGCTGGACAATGTCGCCGCCGGGCTGGAGTTCCGCGGAGTCTCGAGGGCGGAGGCGCGGGAGCGCGCGCTGCCCTGGCTGTCCCGCGTCGGGCTGGAGGGGTTCGGCGACCGTTTCCCGCACCAGCTTTCGGGCGGCATGCGCAAGCGCGTGGCGCTGGCCCAGACGCTGATCGTCGATCCCAAGATCATCCTGATGGACGAGCCCTTCTCGGCGCTCGACGTCCAGACCCGCCAGATGATGGAGAACGAGCTGCTCGACCTGTGGGCGGCGGACCGCAAGTCGGTGGTCTTCATCACCCACGATCTGGAGGAGGCCATCGCCATGTCCGACCGGGTGCTGGTGCTGTCCGCCGGGCCGGGGGCTCGGCTGATCGGCGAATACCGCATCGACCTGGACCGTCCGCGCGACGTGGCGGAAATCCGCATGACCCCGCGCTTCCTAGCATTGCACCAGGAAATCTGGGCGCAGCTGCGCGACGAGGTGCTGAAGGGCTACGCCCAGACCAAGCTGCGGTGACGACATCATGAGATCCCACGCAAAACGCCTGCCCAGCCGTCCGGTCATCCTGCTGCTTCAGCTGGGCGTCCTGATCGCCTTCTTCCTGATCTGGCATGTCCTGACCGACACCAAGATTCTCAGCCCCTTCTTCTTCGGCACGCCGGGGGCGGTGCTGGCCCGCACCTGGGCCGATTTCGCCTCGGGCGTCATCTGGTACCATCTCGGCATCACGCTGCTGGAAACCGCGCTGGCCTTCGTCATCGGCACGGTGGCGGGCATCGCCTTCGGCTTCTGGTTCGCCCGCGCGCCCTTGGTCTCGATCGTCTTCGACCCCTACATCAAGGCGGTCAACGCGCTGCCCCGCGTGGTGCTGGCGCCGATCTTCGCGCTGTGGCTCGGGCTCGGCATCTGGTCGAAGGTGGCGCTGGGGGTGACGCTGGTCTTCTTCATCGTCTTCTTCAACGTCTATCAGGGTGTGAAGGAGGTCAGCCCGGTGGTCCTGGCCAACGCCCGCATGCTGGGCGCCAGTTCGCGCGACCTGTTCCGGCACGTCTATCTGCCCTCGGCCCTGTCCTGGGTCTTCTCCTCGCTGCACACCGCCGTCGGCTTCGCCATGGTCGGTGCGGTGGTGGGCGAGTATCTGGGCTCCGCCGCCGGGCTGGGCTACCGCATCCATCAGGCGGAGGGCGTGTTCGATACGGTCGGTGTCTTCTCCGGCATGCTGGTGCTGACGATCTTCGTCGTCCTGATCGACGCCGCCGTCACCATGATCGAAAAGCGGCTTCTGCACTGGCGCCCGCAGGACACCAGCGGCGGGCAGCACTGAAAATCCAACTGGGGGAGGAAACCAATGAAGCTCAAATCGCTGATCGCGGCCGCCGCGGTCGCCCTGACATTAGGAACGGCCGGACTGGCCGCGGCGCAGGACAAGCTTGAAAAGACCGACCTCAAGATCGCCGTCGGCGGCAAGCCGCTGCTCTATTACCTGCCGCTGACGCTGGCGGAACGTCTGGGCTACTTCAAGGATGCCGGTCTGAACGTCGAGATCAGCGACTTCGGCGGCGGCGCCAAGAGCCTGCAGGCCCTGGTCGGCGGCTCGGCCGACGTCGTGACCGGCGCCTATGACCACACCATCCAGATGCAGGCCAAGGGCCAGCCCATCGTCGCGGTGACGCAGCTCGGCCGCTATCCCGGCATCGTGCTGGCCGCCGTCAACAAGGCCGGCACCGTCAAGTCGGTGAAGGACCTGAAGGGCAAGAAGGTCGGCGTGACCGCCCCCGGCTCCTCCACCAACTTCATGTTGAACTACGTCCTGACCTCGCTGGGCATGAAGCCGGAGGACGTGTCGGTCATCGGCGTCGGCGGCGGTCCCAGCGCCATCGCCGCGATCAAGCGCGGAGAGATCGACGCCATCGTCAACCTGGATCCGGTCATCAGCCAGGCCGAGGCCGACGGCGACATCACCGTGCTGGCCGATACCCGGACCGCCAAGGGCACGATGGAAGTCTATGGCGGCCCCTATCCCGCCGCCGTGCTCTACATGAAGCCGGACTTCGTGAAGGAGAACCCGAAGACCACCCAGGCGCTGGCCGACGTCTTCGTCCGCACCATGCTGTGGCTGAACAAGGCCAGCACCGAAGAGGTGCTGAAAGTGCTGCCGGAGGAATATTTCTTGGGCAACAAGACCCTCTACGCCCAGGCGTTCGAGCATTCCAAGCCGACCTATTCGCCCGACGGCCGTTTCACCCAGGACGGCGCCGAAGCCGCGCTGAAGGTGCTGAAGGCCTTCGATCCGGCGGTGGCGTCCGCCAACATCGACCTGTCCAAGACCTACACCAACCAGTATGTCGAGGACGCCCTGAAGCGCCTGCAGAAGTGAGCCCGACGGCCGCTTCGTAATACCCATAGAAAAAATGTGGGCGCGGCGGAATGTCGCGCCCTTTTTCGTGCTGTACCGCCGTTAGACTGGACGAAATCGGTCCTGATTGCTCCCCGGATCAGGATCCCCCATCCAGCAGCGGAGTGCCCCATGGCCGAGGTGATTTTTTATGGAATGGCCGGTTGCCCGGCGAATGCCAGGCAGAAGCAGCAGCTGACCGCCGCCGGCCACAGGCTGGTCGAACGCGACCTCGCCACCGCCGATCTGACCGCCGCCGATCTCCGCGCCTTCTTCGGCGACAAGGAGGTCGATTCCTGGTTCAACCGCCGCGCCGCCGCGGTGAAGTCCGGCGCCGTCAATCCCGCCGCCCTTGACGAGCCCGCCGCGCTGGCCGCGATGCTGGCCGACCGCGACCTGATCCGCCGCCCGCTGATCCAGGTCGGCGACCGCCGCGAGGCCGGCTTCGACCCCACCACGCTGCATGCCTGGATCGGCCTGACCTCCGGGGAAAGCTGCGACGACAAGCATGCCCGCGGCCAGTGCGACCACGGCCATCAGCATTTCGTCAAGGCGCCGGCGGCCTGACGGCGCTCACTCCGGCGGCACTTCGCGCGGCTTGCGGTCCTCGCCGATGGCGACGTAGGTAAACACGCCCTCCGTCACCTTGATCGGGTCGGAGCCGGAGCGTTCGCGTCTCACCCAGGTCTCGATGCGGACGCGCAGCGAGGTGCGGCCGACCTTCTCGATCCGGGCGAAGCAGCTGACCTCGTCGCCGACGAAGACCGGCTTGTGGAAGGTCATCGCCTCGATCCCGACGGTGGCGACGCGGCCATGGCTGCGCCGCACCGCCACCGTCCCGCCGGCCAAATCCATCTGCGCCAGCAGCCAGCCGCCGAAGATGTCGCCGTTCGGATTGGTGTCCGCCGGCATCGCGATGGCCCGCAGGGCAGGGCCATTGTCGAAGTCGTATGTGTCCGCTGCGCTCATGCTTCCTCCGGCGTCACGAAAAATTCCTGCCCCAAAGCCTGTGGCACCGCACTATAAACGGCCCAGGACGCGCTTGCGCACCCCTGACGAAATTCCTATCATCCCGTCATGAGCGATCTTTTCGAGAACACGGCCCCCAAGGCCGACAGCTATTCCGCCCAGGACATCGAGGTTCTGGAGGGGCTGGAGCCTGTCCGGCGCCGTCCGGGCATGTATATCGGCGGCACCGACGACCGTGCGCTGCACCATCTGGTGGCCGAGGTCCTGGACAACGCCATGGACGAGGCGGTGGCCGGTCACGCCAGCCGAATCGACCTGGAGCTGGCCGCCGACTATACGGTGATGGTCCGCGACAACGGGCGCGGCATCCCCATCGACGACCACCCGAAATATCCGGGCAAGTCGGCGCTGGAGGTCATCATGACCACGCTGCACTCCGGCGGCAAATTCTCCAACAAGGTCTACCAGACCTCGGGCGGCCTGCACGGCGTCGGCCTGTCGGTGGTGAACGCCCTGTCGGATCGGCTGACCGTGGAGATCGCCCGCGAAAAGCAGCTCTACGTCCAGGAATACAGCCGCGGCCTGCCGCAGGGGCCGCTGGGGCATCGGGGCAACGTCAACCGGCGCGGCACCACCATCCGCTTCCATGCCGACCCGGAAATCTTCGGCGAGACCGCTCACTTCGAACCGCACCGGCTCTACCGGCTGGCGCGCTCAAAGGCCTATCTCTACCGCGGCGTCGAAATCCGCTGGAGCTGCGATCCGTCCCTGCTGTCGGTCGACGCCACCACGCCGGCGTCGGAGACCCTGCATTTCCCCGGCGGGCTTCAGGACTACCTGAACGCCGCGCTGAAGGACCGCAAGACGCTGACGCGCTTGCCCTTCGCCGGCGCGCTCGACTTCCCCAACGGCCAGGGCCGGGTGGAATGGGCGGTGGCGTGGCCCGACGATGACGAGGGCTTCTCGCACACCTACTGCAACACCGTGCCGACCCCGCAGGGCGGCACGCACGAGGCCGGCCTGCGCACCGCGCTGACCCGCGGCCTGAAGGCCTATGGCGAGCTGACGAACAACAAGCGCGCCGGGCAGGTCACCGCCGATGACGTGATGGGCGACGCCTGCGTCCTGCTCTCGGTCTTCATCCGCGAACCGCATTTCCAGGGCCAGACCAAGGAAAAGCTGGTGACGGCGGAGGCCCAGCGCCTCGTCGAGACCGCGGTGAAGGACCATTTCGACCATTGGCTGTCCGGCGACCCGCAGAGCGCCAACGGCCTGCTGGAACGGCTGATCGAGAAGGCCGAGGAGCGGGCGCGCCGCAAGCAGTCCAAGGAGATGACGCGCAAGTCGGCCACCCGCCGCCTGCGTCTGCCCGGCAAGCTGGCGGACTGCTCGCGCAACTCCCCGGAGGGCACCGAGCTGTTCCTGGTGGAGGGCGATTCGGCAGGCGGTTCCGCCAAGCAGGCGCGTCAGCGCGAGACTCAGGCCATCCTGCCGCTGCGCGGCAAGATCCTGAACGTCGCCAGTGCCTCGGTCGACAAGATGAAGGCCAACCAGGAGCTGAACGACCTGACCCAGGCGCTGGGGTGCGGCATCGGCAAGGACTTCTCGACCGACAAGCTGCGCTACGAGCGGGTCATCATCATGACGGACGCCGACGTCGACGGCGCCCACATCGCTTCGCTGCTGATGACCTTCTTCTATCGTGAGATGCCGGGCCTGATCCAGGAGGGGCACCTCTATCTCGCCCTGCCGCCGCTCTACCGCCTCAGCCACGGCAACAAGCAGGTCTACGCGCGCGACGACGCCCACAAGGACGAACTGCTGTCGAAGATGTTCAAGGGCAAGAAGCCCGACATCAGCCGCTTCAAGGGCCTGGGCGAGATGATGCCGGCCCAGCTGCGCGACACGACCATGGACCCGTCAAAGCGCTCGCTCCTGCGCGTGGTCGTCCCCAACGCCGCCGACCCGGAGGAAAAGCCGGAATGCGAGCGCACCCGGTCCTTGGTGGAGGATCTGATGGGCAAGCGGCCGGAGCTGCGTTTCAAGTTCATCCAGGACAACGCGAAGTTCGTGAAGGCCGACGACATCGACGTGTGACGGCGACGCTTGGCAGCGCCGGGATTCGAGATCAGCGGAGGCGCAGTGGAGCTGTCGAGGAATCTGCTGGAACGGGCATTTGAAATGATGGGTGACCTTGCCGCACAGGATGGCAAGGTCATCGACATCGCCGTCTATGGCGGATCGTGCCTTCTGCTCGCCGGCAACATCCGCGACGTGACTCGTGATGTCGATGCGGTGTTCCTCAGCGAACGAAGCCGCGGCTACGAGCTTGCCGATCTCGTCGGGCGTCGTCTCGGCCTTCCCGATGACTGGCTCAATCAGGCGGTAAAGAGCGTTGCTCCGCCGAAGGGCAATCCGCAGCCTAATCTGCTTCCGTTCGGGGAATATCCCAAAAATGGACAGATCGGTCTTCGCGTCTATCTGCCGACTCCGGAATACATGCTGGCGATGAAGTTGCTCGCCAACCGGCTCGACGACCCCGAAGGGCTGGCCCGAGACAGGCGCGACCTCTATTTTCTGATGGATGTCACAGGCTTGGCTACAGCAGAGCAGCTGGCGGAGCTTGTGATGCTCTGCTATCCGCAGGTTCCCGGAATAAACGCGCGCATCGCCGCGAAGATCGAGGATACCGTCCAGGGTTATGCTGCCCGGGAGTGTGAAGATGACCGACGACCTGAACCATCGTCCTGGAACGCTGGCCGAGGCCATCCGACGCTATAAATCCGGACGGCAGACCTTCTCGGTGGCGTTGGGCGAGTTCCTCGACGAATTCTATATGGACGGCGACATGGGCAGGCGGTACGCCCGCGTCCAGGACTCTCCGGAGTGCGTTGGCGACAACGTCCTTGACGCCTATGCGGGCGCGGTCGGCGAACATCTGGTGCGCCGCTGGCACCTCGGCACGCCACCGGAATGGACCGAGGAACCTTGCCGCTTCCTTCGCCGCCCTTGGTTCCCGCCGGGCGTGCAGGCGGAGAAGCCGATCCTTCTGGTCGAAAGCCCGATGGCCTTCCGCCGCAGGATGCTGTTCGTCGAGGCGGAGCCCTTGCGGCGGGCGCGGATGCCCCATGACGCGCGCTGGTGTGCCTACGAATATCTGCGCACGGGTTTGATGCCGGAGGAGGACACACTCGATCCGACCCCGGACGCCGCATAGGAATGGGTGGAAAATCCCGTAATTATTTCGCTGTTTTGGGGAAGGTGTCGCCTGGTCTATCATTCGGGATAGCGCCATTTCCGGGAGATTGTCTCGCGGACCATGGCCCGACCCGCAGGAGGCGTATGCATCCCTTGGCCTATCCCGGCGCCGACATTCCGGCCGATGCCATCCCGCCCGGGATGATTGCCGACGCGCTGTCGCCGTTGACCCCTTTCGTCACCGACCTCTTCGTTCCCCGCTATCAACCCTGCGAGGTCGGGCGCTGGCGTTTGCAGGTGGCGCCGATCCTGCTCAGTGCCGGCTATTGGAGTCCGGCACTGATGACGACCGATACCGCCGCCCTGATGCGGCGCGAGGCCGGCGGCGAGTATCGCTGCTGGATGTCGATGACGCCAATGGAGATCGAAAGCCAGGAAATCGGCGTCCGTGCCGCCACCGGCCATACGGTGGTGATGGGTATGGGCATGGGCTGGGCGGCGGTGAACGCGGCCCTGCGGCCGGAGGTGACGCGGGTCACGGTGGTCGAACTGGATCCCGATGTGATCGAGGTCAACCGCAACGTCGGCCTGTTCGACCAGCTTCCGGCCGAGGCCGTGGCCAAGATTTCCATCGTCAACGCCGACGCGCTGGAGTTCCGCACCGACGAGCCGGCCGACACGCTGATGTCCGACATCTGGCTGCCGATCAACGGCGACGAGCGGATGGAGCAGTCCCGGATCATGGCGCGCAACACCGGTGCCCGGCGGGTCTATGTCTGGGGCCAGGAACTTGCCATCGCCCGCCGTGCCCGTTCGCTCGGGCTGGCGTTGAATGAGGCGACGGTGGCGCGGATCGTCGCGGAATTCGATCTTCCGCTGATCGGGCCGGAGCTTCCCGACTATCCGTCCCTGATCGGCCGCGCCGCGGACAAATGGCTGAAGGATGTGTGACGCCAGGGTCACGCGCCGCGCTGAACCTCTCGTCCGGCGCGGCGTTGCTCCCCATATCGGGAACAGCGACACCAACGGACGAATTGAAAATGCGCATGTTCCCGCCGCTCGCCGCCCTTTTGCTGGGCGCCTCGACCCTTGCCGCCTGCTCCAACGAGCGGGTGGTGGCGAGCGAGCCGGCCCCGGCCTATACGCGTAGCGAAGTGGCCTATGCGGCGGGCAACCGCGACCTGCGGGTGGTGCTGCACGGCGACCCCTTCGGTCTGCCGCCGGAGCGTTTCGCGGAGAAGGTGCTGCCCCACATGCAGAACCGTGTCATGGGCGTGAAGACCACCCTCACCACCACGCCCAACGATACGGCGCGACGCGACTACAAGGTGGTGCTGGCCTTCAATGTCGCGGAAAACACGCTGAACTCGGAGCTGTGCACGAACGGCCCGATCCGGACCTCTCCACCGGGCGGGGCCATCGTCGTGCAGGGGGCGTTTTGCCGGTCGGGTGCCGCGCTGACCTCCGCCACCGGCTGGCTCGACCGGCCGCAAGGGCCCGACGATCCGGATTTCCGCAGCCTGATCAGCGACATGACCTTCTCGCTGTTCCCCAGCCCGCGGGCGGATCTGTTCTGCAACGGATCCGACTGCTGAGTGGATCAGCCCCGCAGCAGCCAGTCGCGCATCAGGGCGGTGACCGCCTGCGGCTGTTCCATCGCCGACAGATGGCCGCAGTCTTCGATCAGCACCAGCCGGGCGCCGGGAATGGCGTCCGCCATCTCCTCATGCAGGGCCGGCGGCGTCAGGATGTCCTGGCGTCCGCAGATCACCAGAGTCGGGCAGCGGATCGCGGCCAGTCCCGGCCGGCTGTCCACCCGGTCGATGATCGCCTCCTGCTCCCGCGCATAGCCGTCGACGCCCACGCGCTCCATCTGCGCCAGGACCGAACGGACAAATCCGTCGTCCGCCAAACGGTCCGGGTGGACCAGGCGGGGCAGGGCGGCGCGGATCACCTGCCCGTATCGCCCCTGCCGGGCGAGCGCCACCGCCTCCCGCCGGGTGGCCGTCGCCTCCGCCGTGTCGGGGCGGGCGTTGGTGTCGAGCAGGGCCAGCCGCTCCACCCGCTCCGGCGCGCGGCGCAGGATCTCCAGCGCGACATAGCCGCCCATCGACAGGCCGGCGACGGCGAAGCGTTCCGGCGCCTGGGCCAGCACCTTGTCGGCCATCGCCGCGATGGTCGCGCAGTCGGCCAGTTCGACCACCTGCGGGTCGGCGACCTCGCCAAGATGCCGGGCCTGATGGTCCCACAGCGCCGCGTCCAGCGGCATGCCGGGCAGCAGGATCAGGGTGGGGCGGCTGGTCGGGTTCCCGGAGGGGTTCGGGGACATGCGGCTTCTCCTGCGCTCACTTCACCAGTGCGCTGACGACCTTGAAGACCGGCGTGCCGGCCCGTTCCATCCACTCGAACAGCACCATTTCGGTGGTGACGATGGTCACGCCGGCGGCGCGCATCCGCTCAAGCGCCATGGCGTGGTTGGCGGGGGTGCGCGACGATGCCGCGTCGGCGACCAGATAGACCGCATGGCCCTGCTGGCGCAGTCCCAACGCGGTCTGCATCACGCAGACATGCGCCTCCGTCCCGCACAGCACGATCTGCGGGCGATTCAACGCCCCCACCGCCGCATTGAAGGCCGGCTCGCCGGTGCTGCCGAAGGTGATCTTCTCGATCACCGGTGTGCCTTCCGGCAGATGGGTGCGCACCGCCTCCACCGTCGGTCCCAGGCCGCGCGGATATTGTTCGGTCACCAGCACCGGCACCGACAGGGCGGCGGCACCCTTCAGCAGCATCGCGGCGTTGCGGACGACGCGCTCGGAGTCGTGGATGGCCGGCAGCAGCCGTTCCTGCACATCCACCACCACCAGCACCGATTCCTGGGCACGAAGAATCATCAAATGCTCTCGACCGTTCCATTTGAAGCGGACAGCCCCCGAACGGGGCGCCGGCAAGCGCCGCGACTCGCGGTACTGCCGGACGACAGCCTAGCGCAGAGCGCCGAATTCGCCAACGCGGCGTGTTTTCGCGCCGATTTTCGGTTTCCGAACATCGGATCTATTGACATGCAGCTTTGACTTCCTATTCTTCGGCCTCATCCAGGCATCGGGCGTCGAACGCTCGATTTCCGCACTCCAGAACAGAAACAGGTTGGATGCTTTTTTCGGAACTTGGGCTTGGCCCTGACGTCCTGCGCGCCATCGAGGACAAGGGTTACACCCAACCGACGCCCATTCAGGAACAGGCAATTCCCTGTGTCCTGCAACGCCGCGACGTGCTGGGCTGCGCGCAGACGGGCACCGGCAAAACGGCGAGCTTCACCTTGCCCATGATCGACATCCTGGCGTCGGGCCGTGCCCGCGCGCGGATGCCGCGGTCTCTGATCCTGGAGCCGACGCGAGAGCTGGCAGCCCAGGTGTCGGAAAGCTTCGAGACCTACGGCAAGTACCACAAGCTCAGCATGGCGCTGCTGATCGGCGGCGAGACCTTCACCGAACAGGTGAAGAAGCTCGACCGTGGCGTGGATGTGCTGATCGCGACTCCGGGTCGTCTCATCGACCTGTTCGAGCGCGGCAACATCATGCTGAACGACATCAAGGTCTTCGTCATCGACGAGGCCGACCGCATGCTCGACATGGGCTTCATCCCGGACATCGAGCGCATCGTCAGCAAGCTGCCGAAGAATCGCCAGACGCTGTTCTTCTCGGCGACGATGCCGCCGGAAATCCGCCGTCTGGCCGATGCCTTCCTGACCCAGCCGCTGGAGATCAGCGTCGCTCCGCCCGCCTCGCCGGCGGAGACGGTGACCCAGGCGCTGGCCCTGGTCCACGAGATGGACAAGCGCAAGGCGCTGCGCCATCTGCTGCAGACCGAGGACGTCAAGAACGCCTTCATCTTCTGTAACCGCAAGCGCGACATCGCCGTCCTGCAGAAGTCGTTGGAGCGCCACGGCTTCAATGTCGGCGCTCTGCATGGCGACATGGTGCAGTCCAAGCGCACCGAGACGCTGGAGCGGTTCAAGCAGGGCGAGATTTCGCTGCTGGTCTGCTCCGACGTCGCCGCCCGCGGCATCGACGTCCAGGGACTGAGCCACGTCTTCAATTTCGACGTGCCGCTGACCCCCGACGACTATGTCCACCGGATCGGCCGCACCGGCCGCGCCGGCAAGCAGGGCAGGGCCTTCATGCTGGCCACGCCGGACGACACGAAACTTGTCGGCGCAATCACGCGCCTCATCAAGCGGGAGATTCCCATGATCGCCATCGACGGCCTGGAGACGGCCGAGTTCGGCGAGGAAGACGGCAGCTCCCGCGGTCGCGGCCGTGGTCGTGGCGGCCGTGGTGCCAAGCCCGACAGCCGCTCGGAAGCCCGTCCGCCCCGCGGCGGTCGTGAAGAGCGCGCCCCGCGTGAGGAGGCCGCCGCCCCCCGCGAGGAGCGTCCGGCTCGGGAAGAGCGTCCGGCTCGGGAAGAGCGTCCCGTCCGCGAGGAACGCTCCGCGCGCGACGACCGTCCGGTTCGTGAGGAGCGCCAGCCCCGCGAATCGCTGGCCGCCGCCGAATCCCGACGCAGCAACGAGCCGCGCCGCGACCGTGATCGCGACCGCCGCCGCCGCCGCGATGACGATGACGATGACGTGCCGGTGATCGGCTTCGGCGATCACATGCCGGCCTTCATGCTGCGTTCGGCCCGCCCGCGTCCGTCCAGCGAAGCCTCGACCGAGGAGGGCTGAGCCCGTGCAGACCATCTTCGTCATGGTCAAATGCGATCTCGGTCGCGCCTATGAAGTTGCCGATCAGGCCGTGCAACTGATCGAACAGGTGTCGGAGGTGCACTCCATCTCCGGCCAGTACGATCTGCTGATGAAGTGCTACCTGAAGCAGGACGACGACATCGGCCGTTTCGTGACGGAGCATGTGCAGACGCTTCCCGGCGTTCGCGACACCTTCACGCTGATTGCCTACAAGGCATTCGCATAGACGGTTCGCGGGGTTGGAATATGAAAAGGCCGGGCAATGCGCCCGGCCTTTTTCGTTTCAAGTCGCCTGAGACGCCGGACCTGCTCAACTCCCCGCTCAACTCCCCGGGCCACACCCCGGCCCCACCCCCGGATCGCCGGCAAAGCTCCCGTCGTCCACCTGCTTGTCCGCGCCGTAATCCGGGTTGATCCCCGCCGCCAGTGCCGCCAGCCGATGGGCGGTCGCCACATGCGCTTCGCGCTCGACCGCGCGGTAATGGTCGATCACCTGTTCGCCGAACCCGGTCAGCACCGTGCCGCCGCCATGCTTGCCACCGACCGCCGCACTCACCACCGGCTCGCGGAAGATTCGGTTCAGGTCGTCCACCAGCAGCCATGCCCGCCGATAGGACATGCCCAGCGCCCGCCCGGCGGCGGAGATCGACCCGGTCTCGCGGATCCGCTCCAGCAGAGCGATCTTGCCGGGACCGATCGAGCCGCCGGTCTCGAAATCGATGCGGATCCGCATGCGGGTCATGGCCGCCGGCTCCCGGTCAGCGCCCGGCCGTTTCCAGACCGTCGCCGCTCCAGGCGCCGGTCCGGAAGAAGCTGTCGATCCGCTCGCACCACGGGTCGATGTCCAGCCCGTTGGCCTGCAGCCAATCGCGGTTGAAGTAGGTCCCCATATAGCGTTCGCCGGGATCGCAGATCAGCGTGGCGACGCTGCCCTGCCGGCCCTCGCGCGTCATTTCGGCGATCAACTCGATGGAGCCCACCAGATTGGTGCCGGTCGAGCCGCCGCAGGCGCGGCCCAGCCGCTCGCGCAGGACCCAGACGGCGGCTATGCTGGCGGCGTCGGGCACGCGGATCATCCGGTCGATCACCGTCGGCTGGAAGGACGGCTCCACCGTCGGCCGCCCGATGCCTTCGATGCCGGACCCCCGCCCGACATTGGCCTTCGGGTCGTTGTCGCGGAATCCGGCGAAGAAAGCCGAATGCTCCGGATCGGCGACGCACACCCGCGTCGGCAGCCGGCGGTAGCGCACATAGCGCCCGAAGGTGGCCGAGGTGCCGCCGGTGCCGGCGCCGCAAACGATCCAGTCCGGCACCGGATGCGGTTCCTGCGACAGCTGTTCGAAGATCGACTGGGCGATGTTGTTGTTGCCGCGCCAGTCGGTGGCGCGCTCCGCATAGGTGAACTGGTCCATGAAATGGCCGTCGCAATCGCGGGCCAGCCGCTGCGCCTCGGAACAGACCTCCGACGCGCGCTCCACCATATGGCAGCGACCGCCATAGAACTCGATCTGCGCGATCTTGGTCGGCGAGGTGTTGCGCGGCACCACGGCGACGAATGGCAGCTCCAGCAATTGGGCGAAATAGGCCTCCGACACCGCCGTCGATCCCGACGACGCCTCGATCACCGTCGTGCCCTCGCGCACCCAGCCATTGCAGATGGCGTAGAGGAACAGCGACCGCGCCAGCCGGTGCTTCAGGCTGCCGGTGGGGTGGGTCGATTCATCCTTCAGGTACAGCGTGATCCCCTGCGCCGCCGGGATCGGCAGCCGCAGCAGGTGGGTGTCGGCCGAGCGGTTCACGTCCGCCTCGAGTCGGCGCAGCGCCTCGTCGAGCCAGCCCCGGCGGGCGACGGTAGGGAAAGCTGCGGCGGGGGAGGGGGTGGTCATGGCATCCTGTCCGGCGATTGGCAGAACCCATCCATAGCGCGGATTGTTGCCGATTGCATCCGGCGCCGCACCCGCTCCCCGCGGCAAGACCCTCAGCCCTGACGGATGCGGGCGACGAAGGCCGACACCTCGCCCAGCATGCGGTCGGCGCGCTCGCCCACCGCGCGGGCCGCAGCGGCGACCTCGACGGATGCCTGGCCGGTGGCCGTGGCGTGGCTGCACACCATGTTCAGACTGTCGGACACCGAACTGACGCCCTGAGCCGCCTCGTTGACGTTGCGGCTGATGTCGCGGGTTGCCGCACCCTGTTCCTCGATGGCGGCGGAGATGCTGGACGCGACGCTGTTCACCGTCTCGATGGCGCCGCCGACGCCGCGCATCGCCTCGACCACCGACGAGGTGGCGTCGGTCATGGCGGCGATCTGCGCCTGAACGTCGTCGGTGGCCTTGGCGGTCTGGTTGGCGAGGTTCTTCACCTCGCTGGCGACCACGGCGAAGCCCTTGCCCGCTTCGCCGGCACGGGCGGCCTCGATGGTGGCGTTCAAGGCCAACAGGTTGGTCTGCTCGGCGATGGAGCGGATCAGGTCGACCACCTCCACGGTGCGCCGGGCAACGCTGTCCAACTGCTCGATCAGGGCATAGGTCCGGCGCACATCCTCCACCGCGCGGGCCGAGCCGGTGGTCGATTCGGCGATCTGCTGGGCGATCTCGCGGATGGAGGCGGCCAGCTCCTCGGTGGCGCCGGCCACCGCCTGGACATTGCCGGAGGTCGTCCCCGCGGCGCGGGCGGCGCCGTCCATCAGTCGGGTGGTCTGTTCCGCCCCGCTGCTCATGGCGCCCGACGTGTGGGTCAGCTGCCCGGCCGACTCGGCAACCGAGCGGACCAGGGCGCCGACCGTGCTTTCGAACTCGTCGGCCAGCCGCTTCATGGTGGAGCGGCGAGCCTCATCGGCTTCCCGTTCCAGCGCTGCGTGACGGCGGCGCAAATCCTCCGCCTCGATGGCGCTGAGACGCAGGGTCTCGACCGAGCGGGCCAGCGCCCCAACCTCGTCGGTGCGGTCGGTGCCGGCGACCTGGGCGCCGAGATCGCCCTTGGCGATGCGGCCGGTGGCTGCGGCGATGCCGTCCAGACCCTTGCCGATGCGCGACACCAGCCGGAAGCCGAACAGCCCCAGCAGCAGCGCCGCCGCCAGCGTCACCGCCAGCGTGTTGATCAGAGTGCTGCGGAAAGCGGCGTCGACGTCGTCGATGTAGACGCCGGTGCCGATCATCCAGCCCCACGGTTCATAGATCGCGGCATAGGACAGCTTTGGAAACGGTTCGGTGCCGCCGGCCTTGGGAAAGTTGTAGACCAGGGTGCCGTCGCCGCCGCGCGCCGAGTCGATCAGCCCACGGATCACCAGCACGCCGTTGCTGTCCTTGAAATCGGCCAGCTTGCGGGTGCCTTCCAGGTCGGGGCGGACGCCGTGGAACACGTTGGTGCCGTCGAACTCGTAGCCGAACATGTATTCGTTGCCGAAGAAGCGCAGGGCACGCAGCGCAGACTTCGCGCGGGTCTGCGCCTCTTCCCGGCTGAACTCGCCCTTGGCGGCGCGCGCGTCATAGGATTTCATGATCGACAGCGAGGTCTGCACCACCGCCTCGATGGATTTGCGGTATCCCTCGACCATCGTCTCGCGCTTCGAGGTCGCGGACCAGATGCCGGCCACCAGGATGGTGACGAGGAACAGCCCCTGAAGGATCAGGAGCTTCGCCTTGATGCTGTTGAGTTTGGTGAACATTGCCCAGCCCCACACGATACGCGCGCCACCGCGGCCGTCTCCTGCGGGTACGGCATAGTGCGGTTCGCTAATTGATCTAACTCTAATGCGAAGTGTGACACATACTTGAGTACTTCGCGACTGCGCAATCTCTAACGCTGGCCTAGGAATAATCCGTATGGACAGGCGGTCGGTTGTGACCATCGCCAGCCTCCGGGTTACACCCGATGGCGAAGTCTGGCAGGATGCGGCGCCATGACGCTGATCGCTTATCCGCTCTCGGGCGTGCTGCCCGACATCCGCCCGGCCCGTCCGACCCGCGACTGGATCGACGCCCTGCCGGAGCAATACGGCTATCGCTGCCTGCCGCTGAACATCGCCAGCATGCATGGCTGGGAGGTCTGCTGCCCCGTGCGGGTGACGGCGGTGTGGGATGGCGGAATCGGTGTGGAGGCCATCACCGTCACCGCGGAGGAGCAGCACCCCCTGCAGCCCGCCAGCCATTTCGGCAGCGGCGTGCTGACCTTCCACGTCGCGGCGCTGTTCCGCACGCCGCCGGGCGTCAACCTGATGGTGACCGGACCGCTGAACCACCCGAAGCATGGGATCATGGGCCTGTCGGGGATCATCGAGACCGACTGGTCACCGTACCCATTCACCATGAACTGGAAATTCACCGCGCCCGGCGTGCCGGTCACCTGGGAGAAGGGCGAACCCTTCGCCCATCTGATGCCGATCCAGCGGGGCTTGGTGGAAAGCCTGACGCCGGAGGTCCGCGACCTCGACAGCGATCCGGAAACGGCGGCGCAGTACCGCGCCTGGGCGGCCTCGCGCAGCCAGTTCAATACCGACCTGCAGACGCCGGGCAGCGCCGCCGCGCAGGAACGCTGGCAGAAGGGCTATTACCGCGGCAAACAGCCGGACGGCAGCGACGGCCCGCCCGGCCACGAGATCAAGGTCCGGGCGAAGCCGTTTCCGGACAAGTAGTTACAGTGTGTCCTGAATGCTGCGCACGAATTCCGGCAGGCCAACCTGACGGCGGCGGCGCAGCCGTTCGGCGTGCAGGATCGCTTCCACCGCGGCGATGCTTTCATTCACGTCGCTGTTGACGATGACATAGTCGTATTCCGGCCAGTGGCTAATCTCGTTGGACGCCTTCGCCATGCGGTTGGCGATGACCTCCTCCGAATCCTGGCCACGCCCGCGCAGGCGGCGTTCCAACTCACCGACCGACGGCGGCAGGACGAAGACGCTGACCAGATCGTCGCGGGCGTTCTGCGCCAGTTGCTGCGCGCCCTGCCAGTCGATGGCGAACAGCACGTCGCGGCCGGCGCCCAGCGCATCCTCCACCGCCACCCGCGGCGTGCCATAGCAGTTGCCGAAGACACGGGCATGCTCCAGCAGGTCGCCGGTTTCCGCCATATGATCGAAGCGCTGCTGGTCGATGAAGTAATAGTCCAGCCCTTCGGCCTCGCCGGGGCGCATCGGCCGGGTCGTCACCGACACCGACATGGTGATGCCGGCATCGCGCTCCAGCAGGCCGCGGGCGATGGTGGTCTTGCCGGCACCCGACGGGGAGGACAGCACCAGCATCAGGCCGCGCCGGTGGATCAGGGAGGTGTTGGTCGCAGCCATGGCGCTCACTCGGTGTTGATGATTACTCGATGTTCTGGACCTGCTCGCGAAGCTGCTCGATCGAGGCTTTCAGCGACAGGCCGATGCGGGTCAGTTCGACGTCCGCCGACTTGGAGCAGAGCGTGTTGGCCTCGCGGTTGAACTCCTGGCACAGGAAGTCGAACCGGCGGCCGATGGCCCCGCCCTCCGCCATCAGGTCACGCGCGGCCTGGATATGGGCGCGCAGCCGGTCAAGCTCCTCGCGCACATCGGCCTTGCCGATCAGGATCGCCGCCTCCTGTGCCAGCCGGTCTTCCGACAGGGCGGGGAAGGAGCCGAGGATGGCGGCGACCTGGGCGCGCAGCTTCTCGCGCAGCGCTTCCGGCTGGGTGGAGGCGCAGGCCGACGCCGCCTCGACCAGCCGGGCGATCTCGTCGAGATGGCCGTTCAGAACCTCGGCGATGCGGGCGCCCTCGGCGAGGCGGTTGACCACCAGCTGGTCGATCAGCTTGGCCAGTTCGCCCTTCAGCACCGATTCGACACGCTCGCGCGCCTCGGTCTCGTCCTCTTCCACCGGCTCGATGATGCCGCGGACCGCCAACAGCGAATCCAGCCGCGGCGGGGCGGCGCCGGCCCCCTCGATCTCCCGCGCGATCTCCAGCACCTGGGTGAGAAGCTCACGGTTGATGCGCAGTTGGGAGACCGCCTGGGCGCGGTTGACGGTCAGCGTCAGGTTGACGTTGCCGCGGGCCAGCCGCTTGGGCAGCTCGGCACGCGCCACCGCCTCGACGCTGTCGAAGCCCGACGGCAGGCGGCAGCGCAGATCCAGGCTGCGGCCATTGACGCTCTTGGCCTCGAAGGTCCAGGAATAACCGTCGCCGTGCCCGTCGACGCGCGCGAAACCGGTCATGCTGGCTATGACGGGGCGATGGGCTGGCAAAGGCGGCCTCTTTTGAAAAGCGGTGTAGGTCGGTGTGGTGCTTATAAACGCCACACCGACCTACAACAAGCGTCCGCGCCATGCGGCATCCCACGAACCGGGCAGGGACTCCATGAAGCAGCCGCGTTCCATCGTGATTACCGGCGCATCCAGCGGCATCGGCGAGGCCCTGGCGCTTCTCTATGCCGCCCCCGGCACGGCGCTCGCCCTGACAGGCCGGGATCTTACGCGGCTGGAGGCGGTGGCTGGGCGCTGCCGTGCTGCCGGTGCCCAGGTCGAGACGGCGGTGATCGACGTGGCCGACCGCGCCGCCATGGCCGGCTGGCTGGCGCGGGTCGATGCCGCAACGCCGGTCGAGCTGCTGATCGCCAACGCCGGCATGTCGGCCGGCACCGGCGATGGCGGTGAGACGGAGGAGCAGGCCCGGCGCATCCTGTCAGTCAACATCGACGGCGTGTTGAACAGCATCCATCCGCTGCTTCCGGCCATGCGGGCGCGGCGGCGCGGGCAGATCGCCATCATGGCGTCACTGGCGGGATTCCGCGGCCTTCCCGGCGCGCCGGCCTATTGCGCCAGCAAGGCGATGGTCCGGGTCTATGGCGAGGCGTTGCGCGGCGATCTGGCCGGGGAGGGGATCGGCGTGTCGGTGATCTGCCCGGGCTTCGTCAAAAGCCGGATGACGGCGGTCAACCGCTTTCCCATGCCGTTCCTGATGGAAACCGATGCCGCCGCCCGCGTCATCCGCCGTGGACTGGAACGCAACAGGGCGCGAATCGCCTTTCCCTGGCCGATGATGGCCGCGGTCTGGCTGCTGGCCCTGCTTCCCCCGGCCTGGACCGACGGTCTGTTGCGGCAGGCGCCGCGGAAGCCGTAACCCGCTGGCTTCAATCGACCTTGGCGTGCGCGATGGCCTCGCGGACGCTGACGCCCTTGCGCATAATGTTGTCGACCGCGCGGCCCTGGACCAGATTGATCCCCATCTTGTGGGCATAGACCAGGCTGGTCACGCTGTCGCAGCGCGCCAGGATGAACTTGCAGCGGTCCTGTTCGGCGATGCGGTCGCGGAAATACTTCTCGAACTGCGGGTCCATCTCCAGCATGTCGTTGGACCAGAAGATCTTGGCATAGTCGGCGTTCAGATATTCCAGATCGAAGTTCGTCACCCAGAACGGGTTCAGCCCGTCCACCGCGATCTGGTACCGGCGGTCCTGCGCGAACTCCACCACCTCGTTGAACAGCGACAGATTCTCGATCAGGTCGCCCTTCGACACCTCCAGCACCACCTGCCCGCGGAAATCGATCGGCAGCCGTTCATCGAACTTCACGAAGCCGGTGGAGATGACGGTCGACAGGTTGATGTTGATGCCGATCCGCCGCCCGCGCATGAAGCTCAGGCCATGGTTCAACGCACGCAGAACCGACTGGTCGAGATTGGCGGTGAAGTAATTGAACAGCCACTTGTTGGCGGTGATGTCGTAATCGGGGCACAGCCGCTCCTGGAGCAGCTTGATGGAGATGTAGAGTTCATAATACTCCATCTCCGCATCGCCGCCGCCGATGTTGGCGATGCCCTGGTTGAACAGGAAGGGCGACAGGTCGAACATCTGCATCGAGCGTTCGAGCTTGCCCAGTTCTTCCAGCGTGATCGGCGGCTTGGTCTCGGTGACGTGTTGCCCGGTCTCGCTCGCCTGCAGTTCTTCGATGAAACGGATGACGTTGATGAAGTTCAACGCCAGTTCCATGATCGAATAGAGCGAATATTCCTTGTAGGGATTCGGGCCGGTCAGCGTCGTCTTCGACAGGAAGACCTGTTCCACCGTCTGGCAGACGTCGGTCACGCCCGTCAGCTTCAGCCCCTTGTAGAGGATGATGACGTCGCCGTTGGAGATGTTGAAGGACTGCAGATAGGAGGCCTTGGTCGCCAATTCCTGGATGATCGAGCGGACCATCATCTGGCTGGTCGGATCGCGGTCCTTCAGCAGCGACAGATGCATGTGGATCAGCCGCATGCCCTGCAGTTCGTTCTTCGCCGACCGCAGCAGGTTCAGGAGCTTGTCGTTGTCGAAATCCGGCTTCTGGTCCTTGGCGGCGGCGACGGCGGCCTGCTTTTCCGTTGTGGAAAGCCGGACACGGTCCCGTCCAACCGGTGGTCTGCCGCCAAACCTGCTCATACCTTGCTCACTCCCACAACAAGCGTCGCGCCTGCCAACCACCCAGTCTCCGGCCGCTCGTTGTTCGGCAGCCTTTTGCTTTCCGTCCGGGCATTTTCGCCCGGCCGACTCCGGCGGCCCGCGAACCGGCCGGGCATGCCCGATCCATCCGATCCTACGAAGCCGAACCGATCTTAACGGTAACTTTCTTTAAAAAGCCCTTAAGGCTAAAGTCCGGGCGCAGGAGGCACCCGGACCGCCGCAAAAGGCGCCGCAATCATCGAAGCGACGCCATCCGAAAAGGTCAAGTTTCGGATTCGGCCGAATCGGTCGACTGGCGCGGTTCGCCAGCAGGAACGATGCGGACGCGACGGTCTATGACCGCAAGGCCGATCTTTCCGTGCTTCAGGGCAAGCGCATCATTGCCGAACAGTTCGCGCCGCCAGCCCTGCATCGCCGGAATCTCTGCCCGATCATCGGCCGCCAAAGCTTCCAGATCGGCCGAGGACGCCACCAACTTCGCCGCGACATTGTTCTCGTCGCACTTCATCTTCAGAAGCACGCGCAGCAATTCGACGATCGGTTGCAATCCGGGCGGCGGTTCCTCGCGCGGTTCGACGCGGGGCAGGGCGCTGTCCGGCAGGTCAAGTCCGGCCTGTACCGCGGCCAGCACGTCGGCACCCTGGCGCCCCTCGGCGAAGCCGCGGCCCAGTCCGCGCGTGCGGGCAAGATCGTCGACGGTGGTCGGCGCATGGGCCGCGATCTCCAGCAGCGCCTCGTCGCGCAGCACGCGGGACCGCGGCTGGTCGCGGCGCTGGGCCTCGCGCTCGCGCCATGCCGCCAGCTCCTTCAGGATGGCCATGAAGCGCGGCTTGTTGGTCCGCACCTTCAGCCGCATGTAGGAGCTTTCCGGATCGACCTGATAGGTCGCCGGGTCGGTCAGGATCGCCATCTCCTCTTCCAGCCAGTGCGAGCGGCCGGAGCGGGCGAGGCGGCGCTTCAGCTTCTCATAGGCCGGGCGCAGATGGATGACGTCGGACAGGGCGTAGGTCAGCTGCCGCTCGGTCAGCGGCCGGTGCGACCAGTCGGTGAAGCGGCTGGACTTGTCGATGCGGGCGCCGGCCAGCTTGGTCACCAGCGTCTCGTAGCCGACGCTCTCGCCAAAGCCGCAGACCATCGCCGCGACCTGGGTGTCGAACAGCGGATGCGGGATCTGGCCGGACAGGTGCCAGAAGATCTCCACGTCCTGACGGGCGGCGTGGAACACCTTCAGCACCGACGGGTCGCTCATCAGCGCGAACAGCGGCGCCAGGTCGATGCCCTCGGCGAGCGGGTCGATTGCGACCGCGCCGTCGGGCCCGCCGACCTGCACGAGGCACAGTTGCGGCCAATAGGTCTTTTCCCGCAGGAACTCGGTGTCGACCGTGATGTACTCGGCCCCTGCCAGCGACTGACAGAAGGCCTGAAGGGCGTCGGTTGTCGTGATGAGCGTCATGGTTGCTTCATACACGACCAAACGGGTGCTTGAAAGTCCGCCGACGCGCGGAGGCGATGCGCGTCGCAAAAGGACAGGCCGGGCGGGCGGCCGGCCGGATTTTCCCGCTCCGCTTATCCCACGGCGACGGCAGTGTTAAACTGTGGTCCGGCAGCCGGCCTGACGGCGGATTGAACGGTTGAACAGGGTGGCCCAGGATGTTTCATGCTGTTCCAAGCGTTTCATCCGGGCACCCGCCGCACTGCGCTGCACCCTATCGCGGCTTGACTTTCGCGCGCGTCCGGTGTGGTGTGTCGAACCGCTTTTTCCGCCGGAATCCGCCCTTTTCAAGGTGTTTCGACCCATGCACCCCTACCGCACGCACACCTGCGGCCAGCTTCGTGAAGAGAATGCCGGTGAAACCGTCCGCCTGTCGGGCTGGATGAACCGGAAGCGCGACCATGGACAGCTGCTGTTCATCGACCTGCGCGACCATTACGGCCTGACGCAGTGCGTGGTCGATACCTCCAACCCGGCCTTCGAGGTCGCCAACCGGCTGAAGCTGGAATCGGTCATCACCGTCACCGGCAAGGTGGTGAAGCGCACGGCCGAGACCATCAACGACAAGCTGCCCACCGGCCGCATCGAACTGCAGATCGCCGAGCTGACCGTTGAAGGCGAGGCGGAGCAGATTCCGCTACAGGTCAACCAGGATACCGACGCCGGCGAGGACGTGCGCCTGCGCTACCGCTTCCTCGACCTGCGCCGCGAGCGCATCCACGAGAACATCATGCTGCGTTCGCGCGTGATCGCCTCGGCGCGCCGCCGCATGATCGACCAGGGCTTCACCGAGTTCCAGACGCCGATCCTCACCGCCTCGTCGCCCGAGGGCGCGCGCGACTATCTGGTGCCCAGCCGCAACCATCCCGGCAAGTTCTACGCCCTGCCGCAGGCGCCGCAGCAGTTCAAGCAGCTGCTGATGGTCGCCGGCTTCGACCGCTACTTCCAGATCGCCCCCTGCTTCCGCGACGAGGATGCCCGCGCCGACCGCAGCCCGGGCGAGTTCTACCAGCTCGATTTCGAGATGTCCTTCGTCACCCAGGAAGACGTCTTCGCCGCCATCGAGCCGGTGCTGCACGGCATCTTCGACGAGTTCGGCGGCTTCCGCCGCGACTCGAAGCCGGCCATCGACGGCCTGCCGTTCCGCCGCATCTCCTTCGCCGAATCGATGCTGAAGTACGGCAACGACAAGCCGGACCTGCGCAACCCGCTCGTCATCACCGACGTGACCGAGGTGTTCAAGCGCGACGACGTCGAATTCCGCGCCTTCAAGCAGACGCTGGAAAAGGGCGGCGTCGTCCGCGCCATCCGCGCTCCGAAGGTCTCCGACCGTCCGCGCAGCTTCTTCGACAAGCTGAACGACTGGGCCCGCGGTCTCGGCGCTCCCGGCCTCGGCTACATCGTCATGGAGGCCGGCGGCGGCAAAGGTCCGATCGCCAAGTTCGTGCCGGACGCCGCCCAGGCCGCCTTGCGCGAACTGGCCGGTCTCGAGGACGGCGACGCGATCTTCTTCGTCTGCGACCAGCCCGGCCCGGCGGCCAAGCTGGCCGGCCTCGCCCGCACCCGCATCGGCGAGGAACTGGACCTGATCGAGAAGAACGCCTTCCGCTTCTGCTGGATCGTCGACTTCCCGATGTACGAGCTGGATGAAGAGACCAACAAGGTCATCTTCAGCCACAACCCGTTCTCTATGCCCCAGGGCGGCCTGAAGGCGCTGGAGACGATGAACCCGCTCGACATCAAGGCCTACCAGTACGACATCGTCTGCAATGGTGTGGAGCTGTCGTCCGGCGCCATCCGAAACCATCTGCCGGAAGTGATGTACAAGGCCTTCGAGATCGCCGGCTATCCGCCGGAGGAGCTGGAAGCCCGATTCGGCGGCATGCTGAGCGCGTTCAAGCTGGGCGCCCCGCCGCACGGCGGTTCGGCCCCGGGCATCGACCGCATCGTCATGCTGCTGGCCGACGAACCGAACATCCGCGAGGTCATCGCCTTCCCGCTGAACCAGCGCGCCGAAGATCTCCTGATGCAGGCCCCGGCGCCGGTGGATACCGCCCGTCTGAAGGAGTTGCACCTGAAGCTAGACCTGCCGAAGCCGAAGGTCGCCGCCCCGTCCGCGCCGCAGGCGTAAAGGAACTTTCACCGGTCCTTGGCGGTTTGGTGAAAAGGCCATCCGGACGCTGGTCCGGGTGGCCTTTTCCCTTGTCAACATGCGCGTGCGGGGCTATGTAAGCGCCGTCGTCAAAACCTCACGCGGGCTGGCGGACCCTCGGTTTTACTCCGATGGCCCGATCCGGTGTCTTCATCCATGGTTTCCATGCGCTGTCGACAATGCCCGCGGCGGAGCAACCGGAAAAAGGGATTTTTTCCACATGACCATGCCCACCTTCACCATGCGCCAGCTGCTGGAAGCCGGTGTCCACTTCGGCCACCACACCCGCCGCTGGAACCCGAAGATGAACCAGTACATCTTCGGCGTCCGCAATGGCGTGCACATCATCGACCTCGAGCAGACCGTCCCGATGCTGCACCGCGCCCTGCAGGCCGTGCGTGACGTCGTCGCCGGCGGTGGCCGCGTCCTGTTCGTCGGCACCAAGCGCCAGGCCCAGGAGCGCATCGCCGAGGCCGCCGCCAAGTGCGGCCAGTACTACGTCAACCACCGCTGGCTCGGCGGCATGCTGACCAACTGGAAGACGATCTCCCAGTCGATCAAGCGCCTGCGCGAGATGGAAGAGCGTCTGGGCGGCGACACCTCGGGCCTGACCAAGCGCGAAGTGCTGGAACTGACCCGCGAGCGCGACAAGCTGGAGCGTGCGCTGGGCGGCATCAAGGAGATGGGCGGCCTGCCGGACGTCATCTTCATCATCGACACCAACAAGGAGTCGATCGCGGTCAAGGAAGCCAACAAGCTGGGCATCCCGGTCATCGCGGTCCTCGACAGCAACTCCGATCCGGACGGCGTGGCCTTCCCGATCCCCGGCAACGACGACGCCCTGCGCGCCATCGAGCTGTACTGCGACCTGACGGTCGGCGCCGTGCTTGACGGCCTGCAGGCTGAGATGAGCGCCGCCGGCATCGACGTCGGCGCCGCCGAGGACGCCCCGGCCGAGCAGCTGCCGGAGGAAGAGACCGCCGCCGAGACCGCCCAGGCCTGACCCTGACGGTTCAAGGGCAGCCGGGCCTTATGACCTATGGCCCGGCTGCCTTTTTTATGGGTTGCCACCCGTTTTGACTTTGTGACTCAATCCGATCCGCCTGCCGGATCGCTTGGAAGGAAGAGGGCGCAACATGGCCGAGATTACCGCCTCGCTCGTCAAGGAACTGCGCGAGAAGACCGGCGCGGGCATGATGGACTGCAAGAAGGCGCTGAACGAGACGCAGGGCGACCTCGAGGGCGCCGTCGACTGGCTGCGCAAGAAGGGCCTCGCCGCCGCTGCGAAGAAGTCGGGCCGCGTCGCCGCCGAGGGTCTGGTCGCCGTCGCCACCGCCGGCACCAAGGGTGCCGTCGTCGAGGTGAACGCCGAGACCGACTTCGTCGCCCGCAACGACAAGTTCCAGGCTTTCGCCGCCAAGGCCGCCGAGCTGGCGCTGACCTCTGCCGGCGACGTCGAGGCACTGAAGGCCGCGACCTATCCGGGCACCTCGCACACCGCGCAGGACGAGCTGACCAGCCTGATCGCCACCGTCGGCGAGAACATGAACCTGCGCCGCGCCGTCACCCTGTCGGTCTCGGCCGGTGTCGTCGTCAGCTACGTCCACTCGGCCATCGCGCCGGGCCTGGGCAAGATCGGCGTCCTGGTCGCCCTGGAGTCGACCGGCGACACGGCCAAGCTGGCCGATCTGGGCAAGCAGATCGCCATGCACATCGCCGCCGCCCGTCCGGACGCGCTGGACATCGCCGATGTCGACAGCTCGTCGCTGGAGCGTGAGCGCAACGTGCTGGCCGAGCAGGCCCGCGCTTCGGGCAAGCCGGAAGCCATCATCGAGAAGATGGTCGAAGGCCGCGTCCGCAAGTACTACGAGGAAGTCTGCCTGCTGGAGCAGACCTATGTGATCGACGGCGAGACCAAGGTCCGCAAGGTGGTGGAGAACGCCGCCAAGGACATCGGCGCTCCGGTCAAGGTCACGGCCTTCACCCGCTTCGCGCTGGGCGAGGGCATCGAGAAGGCCCAGTCGGACTTCGCCGCCGAAGTCGCTGCCGCTGCCGGCGGTCAGGGCTGAGACCGGTAAGGTCGAACGCTTAGGTCCGCACGCCGCATTTCGAAACTGCAAGGGAGCGTTCCCCCCATGGTCGAAACCACCGGGACCACCGCGCCGGCCGAGGGCGTCCGCTATAAGCGCGTCCTCCTCAAGGTGTCGGGCGAAGCGCTGATGGGTCAGCGCGACTATGGTCTGGACCCGGAGATGGTGAACCGCATCGCCAACGAGGTGAAGGCGGTCATCGCACTCGGCGTCCAGGTCAGTCTGGTCATCGGCGGGGGGAACATCTTCCGGGGTGTGAAGGGTGCGGCGAACGGCATGGAGCGTGCGTCGGCCGACTATATCGGCATGCTCGCCACCGTGATGAACGCGCTCTCGATGCAGAGCGCGCTCGAACGGATGGGCGTCAGCACGCGGGTGCAGTCGGCCATTCCCATGTCGACGGTCTGCGAGCCCTATATCCGGCGCCGCGCCGTCCGCCACATGGAAAAGGGCCGGGTGGTGATCTTCGCCGCCGGCACCGGCAACCCCTTCTTCACCACCGACACCGCCGCGGCGCTGCGCGCCTCCGAAATGGGCTGTGACGGTCTTCTGAAGGGCACGCAGGTCGATGGCGTCTACACCGCCGATCCGAAGAAGGATCCGTCGGCCCAGCACTATGAACGCCTCACCTACATGGATGTCCTGACCAAGGACCTGCAGGTGATGGACGCTTCGGCGATCGCGCTGTCGCGCGAGAACCACATTCCCATTCTGGTCTTCTCGATCCACACGCCCGGCGCCTTCGCCGAAGTGATGCAGGGCCGTGGCAAGCACACCATCATAACGGAAGAAAGGGAGTAGGCCCGTGGCTGCGCCCGACCTATCGGATCTGAAGCGCCGCATGGAAGGCGCGCTTGACTCGTTTCGCAAGGAACTGGGCGGTCTGCGCACTGGCCGCGCCTCGTCCAATCTGCTCGAACCGGTGATGGTGGAGGCCTATGGCAGCCGCATGCACCTGCGCGAGGTGGCGACCGTCTCCGTTCCGGAGCCGCGCCTGATCTCGGTGCAGGTGTGGGACCGCGGCATGACCAAGGCGGTCGAAAAGGCCATCCGCGACAGCGGCCTGGGCTTGAACCCACAGGCCGAGGGGCAGGTCATCCGTGTGCCGCTGCCCGATCTGACCCAGGAGCGCCGCGCCGAACTGGCGAAGGTCGCCCACAAATATGCCGAACAGTGCCGTGTCGCCATCCGCAACATCCGTCGCGACGGCATGGACGGCCTGAAGAAGGCCGAGAAGGCCAGCGAGATCACCCAGGACGAGCACAAGGTCCAGGCGGACAAGGTGCAGGTGCTGACCGACCAGCACATCAAGCTGGTCGACGACTCGCTTGCGCAAAAAGAAAAGGAAATCATGCAGGTCTGATCCGGAATGCGCGACGCGGACGACAACCGGTCCAACACGGCCCCAGGGCATGTCGCCATCATCATGGATGGCAACGGGCGCTGGGCCAAGGCGCGCGGCCTGCCGCGCACCGCCGGGCACAAGAAGGGCGTGGACGCCGTCCGCCGCACCGTGGAAGCGGCGCGCGAACTTGGCATCGGCACTCTGACGATCTTCAGCTTCTCCTCGGAGAACTGGCGCCGGCCGGAGGAGGAGGTCAGCGACCTGATGGGTCTGCTGCGCTTCTACCTGCGCAGCGAAGTCGCCGAACTGCACCGGGCGGGCGTCCGCCTGCGGGTGATCGGTGACCGTACGCGGCTGTCGGAGGACATCAACCGGCTGATCGACAATGCCGAGGGACTGACCCGCGACAACCGGGTTATGACGCTCGTGGTGGCACTCAGCTACGGCTCGCGCCTGGAGATCGTCCACGCGGCTCGCCGGCTGGCGGAAGAGGTGGCCGCCGGGCGTCTGGCGCCCGAGGCCATCGATGAGGACGCGCTGTCGGCGCGGCTCTACACGGCCGACATACCCGATCCCGACCTGATCATCCGCACCAGTGGCGAGAAGCGAATCAGCAATTTTCTGCTGTGGCAGGCGGCCTATGCCGAGCTGGTCTTCGTCGATACGCTCTGGCCCGATTTCACCAAGCGCGATCTGGAGGCGGCGATTGAAGAGTTCCATCGACGGGAACGCCGCTTCGGCGCCACCACCGCCGGGTCCCGCTGACACGCCGGATTCGCTCGCAGTGCCGGCCAAGCCATCCAGGGCGGGGGACCTCAAGGTTCGCGTCCTGTCGGCATTGGTCATGGCGCCGGTCGTGCTGGGTGCCGTCTGGATCGGCGGCTGGGTGTTCCATGCCCTGATTGCCTTCGGATCGGTGGTCGCCGTCTCCGAATGGACCAGCATCGTTCCCAGCGCCCGCCGCTTGCCGGCCCGCATCATGGCGGCGGTCGGCATCATCGTCGCGTTGATGGCGCAGATCGCCGCCGGTCCGGCCGCCGGGCTGGGGGTGGCGGCAGCCTTTGCCGTTCTGACCGCCATAGTCGGTGGCGGCGCCGACCGCAACCTTCTCGGGTTTGGCGTGCTTTATGTCGCTGTCGGCATGGCCGGCCTGATGTGGCTGCGTGATCTGCCGGAGTCCGGGCTGTCTCTCTTCCTGTTCGTCCTCATCGCCATCTGGGCGACCGACATCGGGGCCTATGCCGCGGGCCGCAGCATAGGCGGGCCTAAGCTGGCGCCGCGCATCAGCCCCAAGAAGACCTGGGCCGGTCTGATCGGCGGCATGGCCTCGTCGGCCCTGTTCGGCTGGCTGGTGGCTCTCGCCTTCGGAACGGCGCGCCCGGACATCGCTTTGGCGGTTGGCGCGGCCGTCGCCGTGGTCGGGCAGGCCGGCGACCTGTTCGAATCGGCGGTCAAGCGGCGCTACAATGTAAAGGACAGCGGCCAGCTCATTCCTGGGCATGGCGGCATCCTCGACCGCATCGACGGGCTTCTGGCCGCGGCCCCGGTGCTGGCCCTGTTTCACGCGGCCGTTGGATCGGTTCTGTCATGGTGGTGAAAGCGGGAGCGGGGCCTGATGCGCCGCGCAGCGTAACGATCCTCGGGTCGACAGGCTCGGTCGGAACGCAGACCGTGGACCTCGTCTCCCGCGATCCGGAGCGTTTTCCGGTGGAGGCGCTGACCGCCAACCGCAACGTCTCTCTGCTGGCTCAACAGGCCCGGCAACTGAACGCCCGCTTGGCCGTGGTCGCCGACCCCGCAGCCTATGCCGAGTTGAAGAGCCTTCTCTCCGGCACCGGCATCGAGGTCGCGGCCGGGTCCGAAGCGGTTGCCGCGGCGGCGGAACGTCCGGCCGATTGGGTGATGGCCGCCATCGTCGGCGCCGCCGGCCTTGAGCCGACGCTCGCCGCCGTCCGGCGTGGCGCCATCGTCGCCTTCGCCAACAAGGAGGTGCTGGTCTGCGCCGGTGCCCTGATGATGGAAGAGGTGAAGGCCCACGGCGCGACGCTGCTGCCGGTCGACAGCGAGCATTCCGCCATCTACCAGGTTTTCGATTTCGACCGCACCGACAGCGTCGCCCGCCTGATCCTGACGGCTTCCGGCGGTCCCTTCCGCACCAGGGATCGCGCCTTCATGGCCGCTGCGACGCGGGAGCAGGCGGTCGCCCATCCGACCTGGGACATGGGCGCCAAGATTTCCGTCGACAGCGCCACGATGATGAACAAGGGGCTGGAGCTGATCGAAGCCCACTTCCTGTTCGGCATCCCGGAAGAACGTATCGACGTGCTGGTCCATCCGCAGTCCGTCATCCATTCGCTGGTCGAATATGTCGACGGCTCGGTTCTGGCGCAGCTCGGCACACCCGACATGCGCACGCCGATCGCCTATGCGCTCGGCTGGCCCGCCCGCATCGCCACGCCGGCGGAGCGGCTCGATCTGGTCAAGGCGGCGACGCTGACCTTCGAGGCTCCTGATCCCGTGCGTTTCCCTGCACTTAGGCTGGCCCGGGCCGCCTTGCAAAGCGGGGGGGGCGCTCCTACTATACTCAGTGCCGCCAACGAGGTGGCCGTCCAGGCGTTTCTCGACCGCCGGATCGGCTTCCTCGACATCGAACGGATTGTCGAGGAGACGTTGACGGCGTTGCCCCACCGCCCGCTGCGCGATCTCGCCGCCGTGCGGGAGGCCGACGCGGACGCGAGGCGGGATGCCGCCGGCCGCGTTGCGGCCATCGGTGCGACGGCGGTTGGCAGCCGATGATCCGCGTTCGAGGCGCTGGAAGGCGCAAGGGTTGATATGGACGTTATCGGCGGTTTCTGGACCTCGGTGCTGGCCTTTCTGCTGGTCCTCACCGTGCTCGTCTTCGTACACGAGCTTGGTCACTATCTGATCGCGCGTCGCAACGGCGTGCGGATCGAAACCTTCTCCATCGGCTTCGGACCGGAACTGTTCGGCTTCACCGACCGGGCGGGCACGCGCTGGAAGTTCAGCGCACTGCCGCTCGGCGGCTACGTCAAGATGTTCGGCGATGCCGATCCGGCCAGCACGCCGGGCGCCCATCTGACCGCCATGTCGGCGGAGGAGCGTGCGGTATCTTTCCACCACAAGCGGGTGGGGCAGCGCGCAGCCATCGTCGCGGCCGGACCGATCGCGAATTTCGTCTTCTCCATCGTCGTTCTTTCCCTGCTGTTCATGACCGCCGGCCAGTCTTTCACCCCGCCGGACGTCGGTGGCATTCAGCCCGGCAGTGCGGCGGAACGCGCCGGCATCCAGCCGGGTGATCTGATCCTGTCGGTCGATGGTACCGGGGTTCAGCGATTCGAAGAGATCCGGCAGATCGTTTCGATCCGCCCGGGCGAACCGCTGGCCATCGAACTGAAGCGTGATGGGCGGGTGATGACCCTGACCGTCACGCCGGAGTCGCAGACGGTCACCGACCGACTCGGCAATGCTCACCAGATCGGTCTGCTCGGGATCAGCCGCGGCAGCGTCGGCATGATGCGTCATGACCCCCTGACCGCCGTCTGGCAGGCGGGACGTGAAGTCGCAGGCATGATCACCGGCACCTTCACCGCATTGGGCCAGATGGTCCAGGGATCGCGCGGGACGGAGGAGTTGGGCGGCCCCCTGCGGATCGCCCAGATGTCGGGCGAGGTGGCGCAATCCGGCTGGTATCCGCTGGTCTGGTTCATGACTTTCCTGTCTGTGAACCTGGGCCTCATCAACCTGTTTCCGGTGCCGATGCTGGACGGCGGTCACCTGCTTTTTTACGGCATCGAAAAGCTTCTCGGCCGGCCGCTTGGAGCGCGAGCGCAAGAATACGGTTTCCGAATTGGATTGGCCTTGGTATTAACGCTCATGGTCTTCGCCACGTGGAACGACCTTGTTCAATTGCGCGTGGTCGATTTCTTCCGGGGACTGGTTTCCTAAAACCAGCCCCTTGCCAGGGAGCGTGATTTGCCGGTGTCGAGCAAAGTTCTGGTGGCGGGCCTGATGGCCGGCTGCGCCATGACGACGGTGTCTGTCGCCCTCGCCCAAACCGCCGCCTCGCCCGGTCGGGCCCCGGCGGTCACCGGGTCCACGGTCAGCCAGGTGTTCAGTGGCGGCACGGTGCGCGACATCCGGGTCGAAGGCACCCAGCGCATCGAACCCTCCACGGTCCGCTCCTACCTGACCGTCCAGCCCGGCGATCCGTTCGATCCCGACCGGATCGACCAGTCGTTGAAGTCGCTGTTCAACACCGGCCTGTTCGCCGACGTCGTGCTGAAGCGCGAGGGCGATACGCTGGTGGTCACGGTGGCGGAGAACCCGATCATCAACCGCATCGCGTTCGAGGGCAATCGGCGCATCGAGAAGGACACGCTGGAGAAGGAAATCCAGTTGCGTCCCCGCGTCGTCTATACCCGGACCCGGGTCCAGTCCGACGTCCAGCGCATCCAGGAGATCTACCGGCGGCAAGGCCGATTCGGCGCGACGGTCGAACCGAAGATCATCCAGCTCGACCAGAACCGCGTCGATCTGGTGTTCGAGATCAATGAAGGCGTGCGCACCGGCGTGCGGGGCATCACCTTCATCGGCAACGAGCATTTCTCGGACGGAACCCTGCGCGAGAACGTCCAGACCAAGGAATCCGCCTGGTGGCGGTTCCTGTCGTCGGATGACAATTACGATCCGGATCGCCTGAACTACGATCGCGATCTGCTGCGCCGCTTCTACCTGAAGGAAGGCTATGCCGATTTCCGCGTCGTGTCGGCGGTCGCCGAGTTGACTCCGGACAAATCGGATTTCTTCATCACCTTTACCATCGAGGAAGGCGAGCGGTACAAGTTCGGCAAGGTCGATATCAAGACTTCGCTGAAGCAGCTCGACCCCGCGGTTCTGCAGAACAGCGTCACCACCACCGAGGGCGACTGGTACAACGCCCAGAAGGTGGAAGACACCATCACGAAGCTGACCAGCGCGGTCGGCGATCTGCAGTACGCCTTCGTCGATGTCCGTCCGCGGATTTCGCGCAATCGTGAAACCCACACCATCGACATCACCTACGAGATCAACGAGGGGCCGCGCACCTTCGTCGATCGCATCGATATTTCGGGCAACGTCCGGACGCTCGACAAGGTGATTCGCCGCGAGATGCTGCTGTCCGAAGGTGACCCCTTCAACGCGTCGAAGCTGAAGCGGTCGGAGCAGCGCATCAAGGATCTCGGCTTCTTCGAGCGCGTGAACATCACGACGTCCGAGAGCAGTGCGCCGGACCGTACCGTCGTCAACGTCGACGTCGCTGAGCAGTCCACCGGTGAAATCTCCATCGGCGCGGGCTTCTCGACCTCCGACGGTCCGTTGGGTGACTTCTCCATCCGCGAACGCAACCTCCTCGGCCGCGGTCAGGATCTGCGTCTGGGCGCCACGCTGTCCGGCCGGCGCCAGCTGTACGATATCTCCTTCACGGAGCCGTACTTCATGGACCGCGATCTGTCGGCCGGTGTCGACGTCTTCCGGACGCGCTACAACTATCAGGACGAAAGCTCGTTCAACGAGAAGAACACCGGCTTCGCCCTGCGCCTCGGCTATCCGCTGACCGAGCGCCTGCGCCAGCGCGTTTACTACCAGCTGCAGGACACGCTGATCGAGGAAGTGCCGACCACGGCGTCGAAGTACATCCAGGAGCAGCGCGGTGAGCGTCTGACCTCGCTGATCGGACAGGAACTGACCTACGACGTCCGCAACAGCAAGCTGACGCCGACCGAGGGCTATTTCGTCCGCCTGACCAACGACATCGCCGGTCTCGGTGGGTCGGTGCGCTTCCTGCGGAACAAGCTGGCTGCCGGTTACTATCTGCCACTCGGCGAGGACCAGTGGGTGCTCAGCACCACCGGCGAAATCGGCTACATCCACGGTCTCGGCAAGAAGGTCGACCTGGGCGACCGCTTCTTCATCGGCGGCGACACCCTGCGCGGCTTCAACACCGCCGGTATCGGCCCGCGCGACATTTCGACCGGCGACGCGCTGGGCGGCACGCGCTATGCCCGCGCCTCGGTGGAAATGAGCTTCCCCTTCGGCCTGCCGGAGGAATTCGGTCTGCTTGGCCATGCCTTCACCGATGTCGGCACGCTGGGCAAGGTCGATATCAGCGATCCGAACGTGAAGGATGACGAGAGCATCCGCGTCTCCATCGGCACCGGCGTGTCGTGGAAGTCGCCGTTCGGCCCCATCCGGCTCGATGTCGCCCTGCCGATCCGCAAGGAAGGCTACGACAAGAAAGAGCTTATCCGCTTCAGCTTCGGAACCAGGTTCTAAGATGCAATCCACCCTGTCGAAGACGCCGTTCCGCGTCGCCGCCCTGTCGGCCGTTACGGCTGCCGGTCTCCTCTTTGCCGCGACCTCGGCCATGGCCCAGGCGGCTCCGGCCCAAACGGCGCCCAAGACCGACGCCCCGAAGGCCGAAGTGCCGGGTCCGGGTGCGGAGCTCAAGGCGCCTGTCATCGCCGTGATCGACGTCCAGAAGATCATGCAGGAATCCGCCGCGTCGAAGGGCATCACCAAGTCCTTCGAATCGCTGCGAGATTCCTACCAGAAGGAAATTTCCGCGCTGGAGGACAAGCTCCGCAAGAACGAGGACGAACTGCGCAAGCAGCAGACCGTCCTGTCGCCGGAAGCTCTTGCCAACAAGCGCCGCGATTTCGAAAAGCAGGTCGCCGACGTGCAGAAGACGGTCCAGAACCGCAAGCGCGCTCTGGAGACCAGCCTGAACGAAGCGATGGCCGTCGTTCACAAGACGATGGTCGAGGTTGTCGCCGACATCTCCCGCGAGCGCGGCGCGAATCTCGTTCTGGCCCGCCAGCAGTTCGTTCTGGTCGACACGCAGCTCGACGTCACCGACGCGGTGATGGAGCGCGTGAACAAGAAGTTGCCGCAGGTCGCGCTGAACGTCCCCAAGCAGTGATGCTTGTATGAACGGGGCCGTCGCCATCCCGAGCGGGACGGTGGCGGCCCTGTTCCGTTTCCAGGTTCGGCGGTTGCGGTCGCCGCGGAAATGGGGCAAGAAGGCGGAGCAAACAATAAGGCACCGGTGTTCCCCTTGGGGACGGCGGTGCCCGTTCCCCTGAAACAGGGAATACTGAATTCTATCGGTTGGTGGAAAGGCGGGCGGCCGGGCAATGGACGTGACGGCGGACAACAACGCGCAAAGCAATAAGATCGACGACATCGACATCACGCGGATCATGAAGATGATCCCGCATCGCTACCCGATCCTGATGATCGACCGGGTGATCGATGTGACGCTGGGCGAAGGCGCCACCGGCGTGAAGAACGTCACGATCAACGAGCCTTTCTTCCAAGGCCACTTCCCGTCGCGCCCGGTCATGCCCGGCGTGCTGATCATCGAGGCGATGGCTCAGACCTCCGCCGTGCTGGTCGTGGCGACCCTGGGTCCCGACGCGGAAGGCAAGCTGGTCTATTTCATGACCGTCGACGAGGCGCGCTTCCGCCGCCCCGTCACCCCTGGCGACACCATCCACATCCACGTCACCAAGCAGCGTCAGCGCGCCAACGTGTGGAAGTTCAAGGGCGAGGCCAAGGTCAACGGCGTCCTCGTCGCTGAAGCCGTCTATTCCGCCATGATCCTGGACGAAAAATGACCGTGACCATCCATCCGTCCGCCATCGTCGATCCCGCGGCCAAGCTGGGGGAGGGGGTTAGCATCGGCCCCTTCTGCGTCGTCGGCCCCGACGTGACGCTGGGCGACGGCGTTCGGCTGGTTTCGCATGTTGCGGTCGACGGGCGCACCAGCATCGGCGCCGAAACCGTCATCTATCCTTTCGCGTCCATCGGACACCGGCCGCAGGATCTGAAGTTCCACGGCGAGCCGTCGGAACTCGTCATCGGTGCGCGCAATCAGATCCGCGAACATGTGACGATGAACCCGGGCACCGAAGGCGGCGGCATGATCACCCGTGTCGGCGACGACGGGCTGTTCATGATGGGCTCGCATGTGGCCCACGACTGCATCGTCGGCGACCATGTCATCATGGCCAACAACGCCACGCTGGGCGGTCACGTCACGCTGGGTGATTATGTCATCATCGGCGGGCTGTCGGCGGTGCGCCAGTTCGTGCGCATCGGCTCCCACGCCATGATCGGCGGCATGTCCGGCGTCGAGAACGACGTGATTCCCTTCGGCTTGGTCATGGGGGACCGCGCCCGCCTGGCCGGCCTGAATCTGGTCGGCCTGGAGCGGCGGGGCTTCAAGAAGGACGACATCCACGCGCTGCGTGCCGCCTATCGCATGTTGTTCGGTCCGGAGGGTACCTTTGCCGAGCGGGTGGATGAGGTCGGTCGCGATTTCGGCGAGCGTGCATTGATTTCGGACGTTCTCTCCTTCATCCGGGCCAAGGAAGCCCGGTCTCTCTGCCAGCCGCGCGAGAGCTGAGGCGACCGGCCGATGGCCGATACCACACAAGGCACCGGATCGCCGGCAGCGGGTCGGAAGCTGGCTATCCTGGCCGGCGGCGGTACGCTTCCGGCTCGCATCGCCAACGCGGTGCGCGGGCAGGGGCGCGAGGTCTTCATCGTTGCCTTCGACGGACACACCGATCCCGAGACGGTGGCGGGAGTGCCCCATGTCTGGAGCCGCTTCGGTGCCGCCGGCACGATCCTGCGGCGCCTGCACGAGGAGGGCGTGGGGGAGGTCGTTCTCGCCGGTCCGGTGAAGCGTCCCTCCTTCACCGAACTGATGCCGGATTGGCGCACCGCACGTTTCCTTGCCCGCGTCGGCACCCGCGCACTCGGCGATGACGGTCTGCTGCGCGCCGTTGTGCGCGAGGTCGAGGAGGATGGGTTCCGTGTGGTCGGATTGCATGATTTGTTGAAGGATCTGCTGACCGTTGCCGGGCCGGTCGGCCGTCTCGCACCCGATGCGGACGCGGAGCGGGACATCGCCCGTGCGGTCGAAGTCGCCCGCGCAATGGGCGCGCTGGACGTCGGGCAGGGTGCGGTGGTTCAGCAGGGAATCGTTCTGGCGGTCGAGGCAATCGAGGGAACCGACGCCATGCTCGCCCGCTGTGCCGCATTGGCGCGTCCGGGAACCGGTGGTGTTCTGGTCAAGGTGAAGAAGCCGAAGCAGGATCGCCGCATCGACCTTCCCACGATGGGTGTCACCACGGTGGAAATGGCCGCGGCTGCCGGACTGCGGGGGATCGCGATCGAGGCGGGCGGCAGCCTGCTGGTGGACCGCACTGCGGTGGCGGAGGCTGCGGATCGCCTCGGCCTGTTCGTTGTCGGTATCGAGATTCCGCAATGAGCGGCCCGCTTGCCGCCGACGGCGGTCCTACGCTGTTCCTGATTGCCGGCGAGCCGTCCGGCGACGCGCTGGGCGCCCGGCTGATGGCTGCGGCCAAGCGGCTGACCAGCGGAAAGGTGAGGTTCGTCGGCATCGGCGGAGAGAAGATGATGGCGGAGGGGCTGGTCAGCTTCTTTCCCATGGCGGAACTGACCCTGTTCGGCGTCTTCGAACTGCTGCCGCACCTGCCTAACCTGATCCGTCGTATCGACCAGACGGTCGCGGAAGTCATGCGCGTACAGCCCGACGCCGTGATCGGCATCGACTCGCCTGGCTTTACCGTGCGCGTGGCGAAGAAGGTGCGTGCGGCGGCACCCTCCATCCCACTGATCCATTACGTCGCACCGACGGTCTGGGCCTGGAAGCCGAAGCGTGCGGCGAAATATGCCGCCATCTACGATCATCTGCTTGCCGTGCTACCCTTCGAGCCGCCCTATTTCGAAAGGGAAGGGCTGGCCTGCACGTTCGTCGGCCATTCCGTGGTCGAGGGCGGAGCGGGGAAGGGCGACGGTGTCGGCTTCCGCAATCGTCATGGGATCGGACCGGCAGACCGCGTGGTCGCCGTTCTTCCAGGCAGCCGCAAAGGCGAAGTGTCGCGCTTGCTGCCGGATTTCCGTGCAACGCTGGAGCGGTTACTCCCCTCCCACCCGACTTTGATGGCGGTGGTGCCGACAGTGGCCACGGTACGCGACCGGGTGGCGGCGGCGATCGCCGACTGGCCGGTCCGAACTGTGCTGGTGGAAGGCGACGCTGAAAAATACGATGCCTTTGCCGCGGCGGAAGCGGCACTCGCCGCGTCCGGCACTGTTTCTCTGGAGTTGGCTCTTGCGCGGCTGCCGACGGTCATCGCCTATCGGCTCAATCCGGTCACGGTCGCGCTCTATCGTCGGTTGATCCGGGTGAAATACGTCAACCTCGTCAACCTGATGCTTGATCGGATGCTGGTTCCCGAACTGCTGCAGCAGGATTGCCGTCCGGATAGACTGGCCACCGAATTGGGGCGCCTGCTGGACGATCCGGCGGCACGTCAGGCGCAGATCGATGGCGTTGGCGAGGTGGCCCGCTGGTTGGGGCAAGGCGACACTCCGCCCAGCGAACGGGCCGCCCGTGCGGTTCTGGACGTCATTGCGGAGCGACGCTTGAATGGGCCCCAAGAGGGAAAGCCCTGAATGGGAGATCAGAGACCATGAGTGAATTTCGTCTGCTGCACACGATGCTGCGCGTGCTGGACCTGGAGAAGTCGCTGGACTTCTACACGCGGTTGCTCGGCATGAAGCTGCTGCGCCGCAACGACTATGAGGGTGGCCGCTTCACCCTCGCCTTCGTCGGTTATGGCGAGGAGTCCGATACCGCCGTTCTGGAATTGACCCATAACTGGGATCAGAAGGAGCCGTACGAGATCGGTACCGCCTATGGTCATATCGCGCTCGGCGTTCCGGACATCTATGCCACCTGCGAAAAGCTGGCGGCCGAAGGTGTCAAGATTCCGCGTCCGCCGGGTCCGATGAAGCATGGAACCACGGTGATCGCCTTCATCGAAGACCCGGACGGGTACAAGGTGGAACTGATCGAGAAGAAGTGAGCGGCCCTTCGGTCAAGGGTCGTGAGGAGGGGCGTGGTCGGTGATGACCGCGCCCTTTTTTGTTGGCGCGGGCCCGGCCACATGGCGGAAGCGTTCGCGATAATTGGCCGGGCTGAGCCCCAGCCTGCGGCGGAAATGGTGACGGAGGGTGGCGGCGGAGCCGAAGCCGGTCAGGGTCGCCACCTCCTCCACCGGCAGGCTGCTCGTTTCCAGGAGGTCACGGGCGCGGCTCAGCCGCTCGGTCAGCAGCCAGTCGCCGGGCGTGGTGCCGGTCAGGGACTGGAACCGGCGCAGGAACGTGCGGAGACTCATCCCCGCCCGCGATGCCATGCCGGACAGGCTGTGTTCTTCCGACAGCCTCTCCCGCAAATGATCGAGCAAGGGGGCTAGGCGGGCTCCTTCGCGGGCGGTCGGCACCGGCGTTTCGATGAATTGGGCCTGCCCGCCCTCGCGGTGGGGCTGAACGACCAGACGGCGGGCCACGCTGTTTGCCGCCTCTGGTCCGAAATCGCGGCGGACCAGATGCAGACAGAGGTCGATGCCGGCTGCACTGCCGGCCGAAGTCAGGATGTTGCCTTCGTCCACATACAGCACGTCGGGCATCACCCGGATATCGGGGTAGAGTTCACCGAGCGTCGCGGCATATCGCCAGTGCGTGGTCGCCCGGCGTCCGTTCAGAAGCCCGGCGGCGGCAAGAACGAAGGTGCCGGAGCAGATCGACAGGATGCGCGTACCGCGTTTGTCGGCCCGGCACAGCGCGGCGATCAGGTCGCCCGGCACCGGTTCCCGTGCGCCGCGCCATCCGGGGATGATGATGATGTCGGCCTGGTTGAGCAGGTCGAGCCCGCCATCGGCCTCCACGCGGATGCCGCCCACCGCGCGCAGCGGTCCGGCATCGAGTGCGGCGACCGCGAAGCGGTACCAATCCGGCCCGAGTTCCGGGCGCGACAGGCCGAACACCTCGACGGCGACGCCGAACTCGAAGGTGCAGAGGCCGTCATAGGCGAGGGCTACGACAAGCGGGGGCGTGGCGTTTGGCATGATCTGCACGATAGCTGGCAGTTGCGCCACTTTCCAGTCGAAGGAGCGATTGGAATGATGTGGTCATCACTTCCAACTAGACTCCAGCAACGAGGATCCCATGCCCAGTCTCGTCACCGAAATTCCTGCTGCGCCGTCCGAGTTGGCGGCGGCTCATTTTACGAAGCGGCTATCGCTGGAGACTGATTGCTGGGACGTTCATGAGACGCTGAAATCGGGAACCCGGGACTTCATCCTGCTCGATGTCCGCGGCCCCGCAGCGTTCGCGCGGGGGCATCTGCCCGGAGCGCTGAACCTGCCGCATGGCAAGATCACCGAGCGGCGGATGGTGGATTGGCCGGACGGCACGCTGTTCGTGGTCTATTGCGCCGGACCCCATTGCAACGGTGCAGATCGCGCCGCCTTGAGGCTGGCCAGGATCGGGCGGCCGGTCAAACTGATGATCGGCGGCATCACGGGGTGGATTGACGAAGGTTTCGCACTGGAGTGTGAGACCTGAGGCGTCGCCTCAGATGAAGACGATCCCGGCGATCAGTGCCAGGATCAACAGGTAAACGATCAGCCGGCGGACGCGCCAGCCTAGCGGCGCCCTGTTGTCGTTGGCCGGCGGGCGCAGACGCACCCGCCGGGCCGGAACGATGTACGCAGTCGGGTCTTGGGCGGCTCCGTTGGAGCCGCCCATTCCCATGTGGGCTGTGGGCCGGTTAGCCACGCTCGGCCAGCGGCACGAACGGCCGCTTGGTGTCGCCGGTGTAGAGCTGACGCGGACGGCCGATCTTCTGCACCGGGTCTTCGATCATCTCCTTCCACTGGCTGATCCAGCCGACGGTGCGGGCCAGCGCGAACAGCACGGTGAACATGCTGGTCGGGAAGCCCATCGCCTTCAGGATGATGCCCGAGTAGAAGTCGACGTTCGGATAGAGCTTCTTCTCGATGAAGTACTCGTCCGACAGGGCGATCTTCTCCAGCTCCATCGCGATGTCCAGCAGCGGCTCGTCCTTGATGCCGAGCTCGCCCAGAACCTCGTGGCAGGTCTGGCGCATGACCTGGGCGCGCGGGTCGTAGTTCTTGTAGACCCGGTGGCCGAAGCCCATCAGGCGGAAGTTGTCGTTCTTGTCCTTGGCGCGGCGGACGAACTCGGGGATGCGATCCACCGAGCCGATCTCCTCCAGCATCTTCAGCACGGCCTCGTTCGCGCCGCCATGGGCCGGACCCCACAGCGAGGCGATGCCGGCGGCGATGCAGGCGAACGGGTTGGCGCCCGACGAACCGGCCAGACGGACGGTCGAGGTCGAGGCGTTCTGTTCGTGGTCGGCATGCAGGATGAAGATCTTGTCCATCGCCTTGGACAGGATCGGGTTGACCTTGAACGGCTCGCAGGGCGTTCCGAAGGTCATGTAGAGGAAGTTCTCCGCATACGACAGGTCGTTGCGCGGATACATGAAGGGCTGGCCGGTCGAATACTTGTAGGCCATGGCCGCGATCGTCGGCATCTTGGCGATCAGGCGGTGCGCGGCGATCTTGCGTGCCTGCGGATCGTTGATGTCCAGCGAGTCGTGGTAGAAGGCCGACAGGGCGCCGACGACACCGCACATGATCGCCATCGGGTGGGCGTCACGGCGGAAGCCGCTGTAGAACTTGGTCAGCTGCTCGTGCACCATCGAGTGGCGGCGCAGGATGTTCTCGAACTCCGTGCGCTCGGCCGCGGTGGGCAGATGGTTGTTGAGCAGAAGGAAGCAGACTTCCGGGAAAGTCGAATGCTCGGCCAGTTCATCGATGGCGTAGCCGCGGTGCAGCAGCACACCCTCGTCGCCGTCGATGTAGGTGATGCCCGATTCGCAGCTACCCGTGGAGGTAAAGCCCGGATCGTAGGTGAAATAGCCGGTCGCGGCGTAGAGCTTGCGGATG
Organism: Azospirillum sp. Sh1; assembly: GCF_008365135.1. Classification (NCBI taxonomy): domain Bacteria; kingdom Pseudomonadati; phylum Pseudomonadota; class Alphaproteobacteria; order Rhodospirillales; family Azospirillaceae; genus Azospirillum; species Azospirillum sp. Sh1. The sequence continues at coordinate 98,240 of NZ_VTTK01000014.1, forward strand.
TCGATCACGCTCGGCCCGACGCTGCCGTGCATGATCGGCATCGTGACCTGCTTGCCCGTCTTATTGTCGATGAGGGTTACGGTGTCCTTGCCGTCCTCAGTCTGGGTCATCTCGGCACGTCCTTATCGTTGAGGGTCGGGCTTGGCGCCCTTTTTTCGTCGGCGCAGCATAGTTCCAAGGCTGCCCGATGGCAACGCACGGAAGTGACCATTATGCTGCACCCGCTGCATCGCGAATGCGAGAAAGCGTCGCTTCGCGGCCCAGCAGTTCGGCCACTTCGAAGATCGGCGGCGACACCGTCGACCCGGTCAGCGCGGCGCGCAACGGCTGCGCCACCTTGCCCAGCTTTTCGCCCCGTGCCTCGGCGAAGGCGCGGACCTGCGATTCCAGCGCAGCGGCGGTGAATTCCGGCTCTTGGGCGAAGGCCGCCGCCAGTTCTTTCAACAGATTGCGGCCCTTTTCGTCCAAAAGCGCCGATGCTTTTTCGTCATAGCTGAGCGGCTGCGGCGCGACATAGAAGCGTGCGCTCTGCGCCAGATCGACCACGGTGCGGGCGCGCTGCTTCAGACCATTCATCGCCCGCGTCAGAAGGTCGCGTTCGGCGTCGCTCAGGCCGCGTCCGAGATCCGCTTCCAAGCGCGGGGCGACCAGGCCGACCAGTCGGGAATCGTCGGCAAGCCGCATGTAATGGGCATTCAGATTCTCGAGCTTGGCGAAATCGAAGCGCGACGGCGAGCGGCCGATGCTCTCCAGGTTGAACCACTCGATGGCCTGTTCGGTCGAGATGATCTCGTCGTCGCCATGCGACCAGCCGAGCCGCAGCAGATAGTTGCGGACCGCCTCCGGCAGATAGCCCATGTCGCGGTAGGCGTCGACGCCCAGCGCACCGTGGCGCTTGGACAGCTTGGCGCCGTCGGGGCCATGGATCAGCGGGATATGGCCGAAGCGCGGCAGGTCCCAGCCCATGGCGTTGAAGATCTGGATCTGACGGAAGGTGTTGGTCAGATGGTCGTCGCCACGGATCACATGGGTGACGTTCATGTCGTGATCGTCGACCACCACAGCCAGCAGATAGGTCGGCGTTCCGTCGGCGCGCAGCAGGATCAGATCGTCCAGCTGGGCGTTCTGCACCGTCACCTCGCCCTGGACGAGGTCGTTCAGGACGGTCTCGCCCTCCTGCGGCGCCTTCAGCCGGATCACCGGGGCCACGCCCGGAGGGGCATCGGACTCGGGACGGTCGCGCCAGCGGCCATCATAACGCATCGGCTGCCCGGCCGCCTTCTGGGCCGCGCGCATCTCCTCCAGCTCCGCCGGGCTGCAATAGCAGCGATAGGCCTTGCCGGCGGCCAGCATCTGGTGCGCCACCTCGGCGTGGCGGTCCTTGCGCTCGAACTGGCTGACCGCATCGCCGTCCCAATCCAGGCCCAGCCACTGCAGCCCGTCCAGGATGGCGTCGACCGCCGCCTGGGTCGAGCGTTGCCGGTCGGTGTCTTCGATCCGCAGCAGGAACTTGCCGCCGGTGTTGCGGGCGTACAGCCAGTTGAACAGGGCGGTGCGGCCACCGCCGATGTGCAGAAAGCCGGTCGGCGACGGAGCGAAGCGGGTGACGACGGTCATCGGTCTCTCAATTTCCGGTTCGGCGCTGGTATGATGCGCCGGTGGTTCGACATCGTGGTTTAACACAGCCACCCGGCTTGGAGGCAATGCGATGCATGCATGGACGGTCGCTGAAGGGCCCGCGGGCGGCATCGCTGGGCCGGGAAGCCGCTGCCGGTGACTGCCGCCGGCTGGCCGGATGAGACGGCGGACGGCCCACCGGCGCTCGGCGGACGGTGGCGGCGCCTGTTGGTGCGCGCGGGCGGGCGACTCGCGGCATTGGCAGGGGCCGAGGGGGAGCGTTGGGTTCTGTGGCTGCCTGTCGCTTTCGGGGCGGGGGTGTCGCTGTATTTCGGCTTGCGGCAGGAGCCGGTCTGGTGGGGCGGGCTCGCGGGTGTCGGTGGGGCGGTTGTTCTGCTGTTGGCGGTGCGGCGCTGGTTCGCATTGGCCGGAGTGGCGATGGCTCTGCTGATGGTGGCGGCCGGATTTCTGGTGGCGCAGGCGCATACGGTCCGCATGGCGGCGCCGGTCCTGGCCCGAAGCATCGCTGGCGCCACCGTCACCGGCCGGGTGATGGCGGTGGAGCGGCGGCCGGGTGCCGTGCGGATCACATTGCGCGAGGCGACGGTCAGCAGACTGGCACTGGAGCAGACGCCGGCCGCCTTGAGAATCCGCCTGTCCGACCGCAATCCCGCGCCCGTCCCGGGATCGGTGGTTCGGCTGCGGGCGACGCTGTTGCCGCCGCAGGCGCCGGCCGAACCCGGAGCCTTCGACTTCCAGCGACGGGCCTGGTTCATGGGGCTGGGTGGAACCGGCTTCGCCACGGGGGCGGTAGAGCAGGTGGAGGCACCGCCGGTGACGGGCTGGAACACTGTCGCCATCGCCTTCGAACGGGCGCGGGGAGCCATTGCGGAGCGTGTCGCGGCGGCGATCGGCGACCCGGTGGAGGCGAGCGTCACCACCGCACTGCTGAATGGCGAGGAGTTCGGCATTCCGGAGGCGACGCTGGACGATTTCCGCAACAGCGGGCTGGCGCATCTTCTGTCGATTTCCGGCCTGCATGTCGGCATCGCGGCGGGCATCCTGTTCTATGTGGTGCGGGCGCTGCTGGCGTCGGTCCCCTATATCGCGCTGCGATGGCCGATCAAGAAGATCGCGGCGCTGTTCGGGATCGTGTCGGCGCTGGCCTATACGTTGCTGGTCGGGGCGCCGTTGCCGACGGTGCGGTCGGTGCTGATGACCGGCATGGTGATGGGCGCGATCATGCTGGATCGCCATCCGCTGAGCATGCGGCTGGTCGCCTTCGCCGGTCTGGTCACCATCGCCATGGACCCGGAGGGAATGCTGGGGCCGAGCTTCCAGATGTCGTTCGCGGCGGTGGTGGCGCTGATCGCGGCGTTCGAGCGCGGCAGTGTCAGGCTGGCGGAGTGGCGGCGCGACGCGGGGTGGCTTGGGCGCGGGCTGTTCTATGTCGGCGGGATCCTGCTGACCAGCGTGGTGGCGACGCTGGCGACCTTGCCCTTCTCGCTCTTCCACTTTCAGCAGATCGCCTTCTATGGCGTGCTGTCGAATCTGATCGCGATTCCCATCACATCCTTCTGGGTCATGCCGTGGAGCCTGATCGCCTATGCGCTGCTGCCCTTCGGGCTGGAGGCGCCGGCGTTGATCGCCATGAACTGGGGCGATCGGGCGGTGATCTGGACCGCGGCGTTCTTCGGCCGGTTGCCCTGGGCCTCGCTGACGGTGCCGGCGATGCCGGCGGAGGGATTCGCGGCGCTGGTGGCGGGCGGACTGTGGCTGTGTGTATGGAGGCGGCGGTGGCGCTGGTTGGGGATGCTGCCGATCCTGGCGGGGTTGGCCTCGCCGATGCTGGTGGAACGGCCGGATGTGCTGGTGGCGGGGGACGGGACGGTGGTGGCGGTGAGGCTGCCGGACGGGCGGCTCAGTGCCTCGGGCAAGGGAGGCGGGCGGGTGACCGAGACCTGGAGGGAACGCGACGGGGAGCGGACGGCAGCGGATCCCTGGCCGGCGGCGGGGCGATGGAGCGAGGGTGAGCGGTCGCTGAGTTGCGATGCTCTCGGGTGTCTGTACCGGCTACGGGGGAAGACGCTGGCGTTGCCACGGCTGCCGGACTCGCTGGACGAGGATTGTGGAGCGGCGGATGCGGTGGTGACGGCGGCGGTGGCCCGGGGATGCCGGGCTGGCGTGGTCGTCGACCGATGGGCGCTGCGGCATGAAGGGGCGCATACGCTGACGGTGACGGCCGAAGGGATAAAGGTGGAGACCGTGCGGGGGCTTAGGGGAGACCGGCCTTGGACCGGGGGGAGGTGAGAGATGCTGTTGCCCCTCCCTATCCCTCCCCCGCTTCGCGGGAGAGGGAACTCCGCTGCTCTGCCGCTCACTCCCTCTCCCACCAAAGGTGGGGGAGGGTTGGGGAGGGGGCAACAGGGCCTCAGTACTTGCGGACCAGACCGACCAGCTTGCCCTGCACGCGGACGCGGTCGGCGCCGAAGATGCGGGTTTCGTAGGCGGCGTTGGCGGGTTCCAGGGCAACCGTATTGCCCTTGCGGCGCAGGCGCTTCAACGTCACCTCGCCTTCATCGACCAGGGCGACGACGATGGTGCCGTTCTCCGCCGCGTCGCAACGCTGGATGATGATGGTGTCATGGTCGAGGATGCCGGCCTCGATCATCGAGTCGCCGGAAACCTCCAGCGCATAATGGTCGCCGGCGGTCAGCATCGAGGCGGGGATGTCGACGAAGGCGCTGTTGTCGCGCAGAGCTTCGATCGGCGTGCCGGCGGCGATGCGGCCGTAGAGCGGAAGCTGAACGGTCTCGTTGGCGGCGGCGGGCGTCGCGGCGGGAGGCGTGGTGTCGCGGCTGGCGAAGGCGAAATCGCCCTTGATGACGTTGGGCTGGAACTTCGGCTTGGGCGCGGCGCTGCGGCTGCGGGCGGCGTCCAGGCCTTCCGGCAGGCGGAGAACCTCCAGCGCGCGGGCGCGGTGGGGCAGGCGGCGGATGAAGCCGCGCTCTTCAAGCCCGGTGATGAGGCGGTGGATGCCCGACTTGGACTTCAGCCCCAGGGCGTCCTTCATCTCGTCGAACGACGGCGAGACACCGCCCTGGCCGAGCCGTTCGTGGATGAACAGCAGCAATTCGTGCTGCTTGCGCGTGAGCATGGATGCCTCCCGGCCGTCGCCAGACTGAAGATGGAACAAAAACCAAACGTTGCCTCCATGTTCTAGTTTGGTTCCTGCCGCGCGTCAAGCCCCCCGTCGGCTTCTTTTAGAACTTGAACGGAACATTTGGAACGCCGTGAAACAGTCTTCGCGGTGTTGTTCAACTGTTCAATCCGCCGTTCGGGGGCCTGTCGCCAAGTCTAGATGCTGAGCGCTCCATCGGTCAGGGGAAGCACCGTCACCATGGCGCCGGCCGGTTCCGGGTCGGCGTTGGGCGGGCGGGGGATCAGGCAATCGGCCTGGGCGTAGAGGGTGGTGATGGCGCTGTCCTGCCGGGCGAAGGGGGTGACGGTCAGGGCGCCGTCCGGGCTGGTGGCGAGCGTCGCGCGCAGATACTCTTCGCGCCGGTCGTTGGCCTTCAGCGCGGTGGTCAGGCGGGCGCGCAGCGGCAAGCGGTCGTCCTCGGGCGGCAGCCCCTGCAACAGGCGCAGGATCGGGCGCAGGAACAGGACGGCGGTGACACCGGTGGACACCGGGTTGCCGGGCAGGCCCAGCAGAGGCACCGACCCGGCGCGGCCGAACATCAGCGCCTTGCCCGGTCGCATTGCCACAGTCTGCACCTCCAGGGCCACGCCGCGTTCGGCCAGCACGTCGCGCACGAGGTCGTAATCGCCATGGGCGGCCCCGCCGGTGGTGACCAGCAGGTCGCAGCCGGCGGCCCCCTTCGCCAGCGCCGCCACGCTCTCCGGGGTATCCTTGGCGACCCCCAGATTGTGGGCGAGGCCGCCTTGGGCGGTCACCAGGGCGCAAAGGCCGAGCGCGTTGGTGCTGACGATCTGGCTCGGACCCAGCGGATCGCCGGGCAGGGCGATCTCGTCGCCGGTGGCGAGAATGGCGATGCGCGGCCGGCGGTGGACCGACAACCAGGGCACGTTGCCGCCGGCGGCCAGCGCGATGTCGCGGGCGGTCAGGCGCCGGCCCTTCGGCAGAAGTTCCTGGCCCAGGATGAAATCGAAGCCGGCTTCGCGGACGAAGCGGCCGGCAACCACGGCGCGGCCGATGCGGACGATGGTGTCGTCGGCGCTGCAATCCTCCTGCATCACCACGGCGTCGGCACCGTCGGGAAGGGGCGCGCCGGTGAAGATGCGCACCGCCTCGCCCGGGCCGACGCTGCCGGTGTAGGCATGGCCGGCGGCGGATTCGCCGATGCGGCGCAGCGGGATGGGAGCCTCGGCGGTCGCGGCGGCGATGTCGGCGGCGCGCACGGCCCAGCCATCCATCGCGGCGGCATGGAAGGGCGGCTGGGTCAGCCGCGCGACCACCGGTTCGGCCAGCACGCGGCCGAGCGCGTCGGGCAGGGCAACGGTCTCCGCCGGCAGAGGGGCGAAGGCCGACAGGATGCGGGCGCGCGCCTCGGCGACGGAGATCATCGGCTCATGCTCCAGCGTTCGGGGCGGCGGCACCCCATTCGCCGCTCTTGCCGCCGGCTTTGTGCAGAAGGCGGACGTCGGTGATGGTCATGCCGCGGTCCACCGCCTTGCACATGTCGTAGACGGTCAGGGCGGCGACGGTGACCGCGGTCAGCGCCTCCATCTCCACGCCGGTCTGGCCCTTAAGCTTGCAGGTCGCGGTCACGTCCACGGCATTGCGCGCGGGGTCGCAGGACAGGTCGACCTTGACCGAGGTCAGCATCAGCGGGTGGCACAGCGGGATCAGGTCCGGCGTGCGCTTGGCCCCCATGATGCCGGCCAGCCGGGCGACCGACAGAACGTCGCCCTTCTTCACCCCGCCCTGCATGATGAGCGCCAGGGTTTCCGGCAGCATCAGCACACTGGCTGCGGCGGTGGCGGTGCGTTCGGTCTCCGCCTTGTCGGAGACGTCGACCATCACCGCCTTGCCTTCGGCGTCGAAGTGGGTGAAGCCGGTCATCGGACGGTCTCCAGCAAGGGCTTTTCCATGAAGACGCTGACGCCGTTGTCCGCATAGCAGGCGTAAGGGCCGCGGTCGGTGAATCCGGCCTTGCGGTAGAGCGCCAGCGCCTCGTGCTGGTGGATGCCCGATTCGAGCAGCAGGGCGGTCAGCCCCTCATCCCGCGCCTGCTCCTCCAGCCGGGCGAGCAGACGGTCGCCGATGCGGTGGCCGCGGGCAGCGGCATCGACATACATGCGCTTCACTTCGCCATAGCCGGCGGGATCGACCCGCAGGGCGGCGCAGCCGACCGGAACGCCGTCCTTGCGGGCGACGAAGAAGCGGACGTCCGGCGCCTCCAGGGAGTCGATGTCCAGCAGGTGGCAGGTGTCCGCCGGATAGAGGTCCAGAAGATAGCGGTCGAGCGCGGCGACCAGAGCGATCACCGCATCCTGGCGCGGGCTTTCCGCGGCGATCATCACATTGGTCATGGCATCACACCGGGGCCAGCAGGGCGCGGGTGGCGGCGGTCACGTCGGCCTGCCGCATCAGCGATTCGCCGACCAGGAAGCAGCGCGCCCCGACCTTCGCCATCCGGGCCAGATCGGCGGGTGTGTAGAGGCCGCTTTCCGCCACCAGCATGCGGTCGGCCGGCACGTTGGCCGCCAGTTCCTCCGTCGTCGCGATGTCGACGGCCAGCGTCTTGAGGTTGCGGTTGTTGACGCCCAGCAGCGGCGTTTTCAGCAGCAGCGCACGGTCCAGTTCGGCGCGGTCATGCACCTCGACCAGCACGTCCAGACCCTGGGCAAGCGCGGCATCCTCGATCTCCGCCGCCTGGGCGTCGGACAGGGACGCCATGATGATGAGGATGCAGTCGGCGCCCAGCGCGCGGGCCTCCACGATCTGATAGGGATCGACCATGAAGTCCTTGCGCAGCACCGGCAGATCGACCGCGGCGCGGGCGGCGACCAGATACTCGTCCTTGCCCTGGAAATAGGGCTCGTCGGTCAGCACCGACAGGCAGCTGGCGCCTCCCTCGCGGTAGGCGCGGGCAAGGGCCGGCGGGTCGAAGTCGGCGCGGATCAGGCCCTTGGACGGGCTGGCCTTCTTGATCTCGGCGATCAGGCCATAGCGGCCGGCCTCCACCGCGGCGCTGAGCGCCCGGATGAAACCGCGCGGCGGGTTGGTTTCGTTGGCGGCCTTCGCGGCAGCCTCCACCTCCGACAGCGGACGGGCGGCCTTGCGGGTGGCGACCAGCGCGCGCTTGTCGTCGTTGATGCGGGTCAGAACGTCGCTCATCAGGCCACCGCCTCGTTGGTGATGGCGACCAGCCGGCGCAGGCGGTCGCGGGCGCCGCCGCTGTCGATGGCGTCGGCGGCCATGGCCACACCTTCCTTCAGCGTCGCGGCCTTGCCAGCCACATGCAGGGCGGCGGCGGCGTTCAGCAGGACGATGTCGCGGTAGGGGCTGCGCACCCCGTCGAACAGGGCGTGGATCGCCTCGGCGTTGACCTGGGCGTCGCCGCCCTTCAGGTCCTCGATGCGGGCACGGGGCAGGCCGGCATCCTCCGGCGTCACCTCGAACACCGACACCTCGCCGTCCTTCAACTGGGCGACGGTGGTGGGGCCGGTGGTGGTGATCTCGTCCAGCCCGTCGGAGCCATGGGCGACCCAGGCGGCCTCGGACCCCAGCCGCTTCAGCACCTGCGCCAGCGGCTCCACCCACTGCTTGGAGAAGACGCCGAGCACCTGCCGCCTGGCGGTCGCCGGGTTGGCGAGCGGTCCAAGCAGGTTGAAGACGGTGCGGGTGCCAAGCTCGACGCGGGTCGGGCCGACGTTGCGCATGGCGAGGTGGTGGCGCGGCGCCATCAGGAAGGCGATGTGGGCATCCCACAGCGCCTTGCGCACCAGCGCGAAGTCGCAGTCGAGGTTGACGCCCAGCGAGCCCAGCACGTCGGCGGCCCCGGATTTCGAGGAGATGGCGCGGTTGCCGTGCTTGGCGACCGGCACGCCGCAGGACGACACCACAAGCGCCGCGGCGGTGGAGATGTTGTAGGTGCCGGCGCCGTCGCCGCCGGTGCCGCAGGTGTCGATGGTGCCGGGAGGCGCCTCGACCGGGATCGCCTTGGCGCGCATGACGCGGGCGGCGCCGGTGATCTCGTCCACCGTCTCGCCGCGGACGCGCAGCGCCATCAGGAAGCCGCCCATTTGCGACGGGGTGGCATTGCCGGACATGATGATGTCGAAGGCGAAGCCGGCCTCGGCCTCGGTCAGGGCGGCGCCGGTGGCGACCTTGCCCAGGATGGCCTTCATGTCGGACAGATCGCCGCTCATGCTGCGCTCTCCAGGGCCGCGTTCTCCAGGCGAGGATTGGTCAGATCCAGGAAGTTCTGCAGGATCTTGTGGCCGTGTTCGCTCTCGATGCTCTCGGGATGGAACTGCACGCCGTGGATCGGCAGCTCGCGGTGTGCCAGCGCCATGATCAGGCCGTCGGCGGTCTCGCCGGTCACCTCCAGGCAGGCGGGCAGCGTGTCGCGCTCGACGATCAGCGAGTGGTAACGGGTGGCACGGAACGGGCTGGGTAGGCCGGCCAGTACGCCGCGGCCCTCATGCCGGATGTTGTCGACCTTGCCGTGCATGGGGACCGGCGCGCGGATCACCCGGCCGCCGAAGGATTGGCCGATGGACTGGTGGCCCAGGCAGACGCCCAACAGCGGCAGGCGGGCCTCGGCGGCGGCGTCGATCAGGGGCAGGCAGATGCCGGCGCGGTCGGGGTCGCAGGGGCCGGGGGAGAGCACGATGCCGTCGGGGCGGAGAGCCATCGCCTGTTCCACCGTCAGGGCGTCGTTGCGGCGGACCTGCACGTCGGCGCCAAGCTCGCCCAGGTAATGGACGAGGTTGTAGGTAAAGCTGTCGTAGTTATCGATGAGCAGCAGCATGCGCCTTCCGCCTTCCACCTTCGCCCGGCCAACTTCGTCCGGGCCGTCTGGACCGTTCCGGCCCTGTTCCAACGCGGGGCCGTTCCGGCCCTGTTCCAACGAGGAACACCCTAGCGGCTGAGGGGGCGGATTTCCAGCCTCCGCGCAGAACTTCGCCGCTTCACCGGCAGTCAAGCTGCGGCGGCGCCTTCGGGTCGTCCAGCACGGTGCCGCGGATGTCGGTCGCCAGCGTCAGGGTGCAGCGCCGGATGTGGCGCTGCAGGTCGGCGGCGAGCGTCGCCTGGGTGTCGCGATAGCGGCAGACCAGGAACACGTTGCGTTGCCGGGCGCCGGTGAACTCCCAGACCTGAACGATGCTGCGGCCGCGCCGGACCTCGCGGTCGGGAGCCAGGGTGGCGGGCGCGGCGCTGGTCATTTCGCTGGCGCGGTCGCCCTCGACGATGGTGATGCCGGCGAATCCGTGGCTGTCGCGGCCGGGATAGGGCGACCAGCCGCCGGGGGCGTCGGGCTGTGCCTGGACCGTCAGTCCGGCCGGGCATTGCAGGCCGCCGGCGGCCTGCGCCGGGGCGGACGTGGCCAGCAGGAGCGCTGCGGTAACAAAGATCGGACGCATCGGACGGACTCTTCAGGGTGGGTTTGGCCGGTGAGCGCAGGGGGCCTGCCGCCCCGGCCTTTTGCGCCGTTTGGGCGGTTGCGGCGACGACGACGGGGTGCCACTGTGCGGCGCCCCGGTCGCAGGATGGACATCGTCACCATGGCCCGCAAGGCGCCTTCGAAAGCACGCAAGACTTCGCTTCCCCCGTTTCTGTCGAATCCCTTCGTTCTGGCTTTGGCTGCGGTCGCCGTGGTGTTCGCCGTGGCGATGGGCGTCGCGACTCTGACCGGTGGACGGTCCGGCGGCGGGCAGGCGCAGCAGGCGCCGGTTCAGCAGGCTGCGGTGCCGCCTGCGCCTCCCTCTGTGCTGCCCGCGACGCCGCCTTCATCGCCTGCGGTCAAGGCCGAGACACCGGCGCACGCGGCGGAGGGGCCGGAACATGCGGTGCCGGAAAAGCCGGCGCAGGACAAGGCCGAGGCGCGTCCACCCGCCACGACGGTGGCGATGCTGCCGCCGCCGGTCCCTCCCGCCCTGCCGCCGGTGCAGGCCCCAAGCGGCAATGCCGCGCTGTGGCGCAAGAACGCGCTGCCGGCCGAGGTGCCGCCGGGCAAGCCGATCATCGCCATCGTCATCGACGACATGGGGCTGGACCGCAAACGCTCGGCGCGGATGGCCGGGCTCCATGGGCCGCTGACGCTGTCCTGGCTGCCCTATGCCCGCGATCTGTCGGCCCAGTCGAAGGCGGCCCGCGCCAACGGGCACGAGCTGATGCTGCACATGCCGATGGAACCCAGCGTGAAGGCCGATCCGGGGCCGAACGCTCTGCTGGTCTCGCTGGACAAGGGCGAGATCGTGAAGCGGTTCCGCGCGGCGCTGGACAGCTTCGACGGTTATGTCGGGGTGAACAACCATATGGGCAGCCGTTTCACCGCCGACAGGGCGGCGCTGGCGCCGGTATTGGCGGAGCTGCACCGCCGCGGGCTGCTGTGGCTGGATAGCCGGACGACGCCCAACAGCGCCGGGATCGGGTTGGCGAAGGAGCTGAAGATGCCCTGGGTCGGCCGCGACATCTTCCTCGACAACGAAGAGACGGTGGCGGCGGTGAAGGCCCAGCTGGCGAAGACGGAACAGGTGGCAAAACGGCAGGGCTATGCCGTCGCCATCGGCCACCCGCATGATGCGACAATCGAGGCTCTGGCGTCCTGGCTGCCGGACGTGCAAAAGCGTGGCTTCGTTCTTGTCCCGGTCAGCGCGGTGGTGCGGACGCACCATGCCGGCGGCTGACCCGACCGAAAAGGGGAGCCCTGTGACGATGGCCGATGCGTACAAGGTGGATGGAATGACCTGCGGCGGCTGCGCCCGCTCCGTTTCCAACGCGATCACCAAGGCGGCCCCCGATGCCGCGGTGACCGTCGATCTCGCCACCGGCACCGTGCTGGTCGATGGCGACGTTCCCGCCGATGTGGTGCGGCAGGCGGTCGAGGCGACCGGATTCGATTTCGCTGGGGCTGCTGCCTGACCGATTTGGGTGCGGCGCAACAAAACCATTTTCTTGATATGGATATTGCGGCATGCTCGGGGCGATGCGATCCGTTCCGCGAGGGTGCAATGCCGCTCTATTCCTATCGCTGCAAGGCCTGCGACCATGGGTTCGAGACCCTGGTGCGCTCCGGTGAGACTCCCGCCTGCCCGTCCTGTGGCAGCGCCGACCTGACCCGCCAGCTGTCGAACGTGGCGCCGGAAGGAAAGTCCGGCGCCGTTGTCCAGTCCGCCCGCCGGATGGCGGCCAAGGAAGGGCACTTCAGCAACTATTCCCGGTCGGAGCGGCCCAAGGCGTAGGGCGGCCTCAGGCCACTTCGGCGGTCACCGTCGCGGCGATCCACGCCTCTACGCGCTCGGCCGCCGACTGCCAGTCCTGCTCCAGCATCATCGCATGGCCCATGCCCGGCATGAACACCGGCGGGGTGCCCAGCGCGGCCGCGGTGGCGACGACCTCGGCACGGGGGAACAGCAGGTCTTCCTCCGCGCCCATCACCAGCATCGGCATGTCGCGCGGCGGCAGGACGGGGAAGGGGATCCAGCCACCGATGTCCAGCAGGACGCGGCGCGATTCCTCCTGCAGGCAGCTCTCGTACTTGGCCGCTTCGGCGCGCGGCATCTTGTCGGAGAACATGGCGCGGCGGATGGCGTCGGGGTCGATCGCCTTCTCGCCGAAGGTCATCAGCATCGACATCTGCTGGAACACATAGGGCGAGCGCCAGGCCAGCCCCATGGTGGAGGACAGCAGGCCATAGGGCGGTGCGGACGCCATCAGCACGCCGGCCGGAAACCGGCGCTTCGCCAGCGCGCGCTGCACCACCATGCCGCCCATGGAATGGCCGATCAGCACCGGCGGGGACGAGAGGCGATCGGCCGCCTCCAGCACGTCGTCGACATAATCGGCGATGCCGAAATCATGAAGCCGGTCGCGTCCTTCGCTGTTGCCATGGCCGCGCAGCGAGACGGCATGGGCTTCCCACCCACGCGCGGCGAACCAGGGCAGGAACTTGGCATCCCAGATCCAGGCGCCGCTGAAGGCGCCGTGGACGAACAGGAGCGGCGGCATTTTCGGCCTGCCGGCGGGAAGGCGGTTGATGATTTCCAGGGTCGACATCGCATCGCAGGTTGTTGTTTTGCGTTGCAATAAGCATGGTGGGGGAGAGGCTGGCTGTCCAGCCATGGGGCGGGCAACCCTGCCCTGTAAGGGGACTTGCACCGTTTGACGCCGCAGGTGCGGTTTGCGACAGTCCGGACCCGCAACGCAGAACCGGAGACCGCCCGTGCCGAACCCGCCGGTCCTTGATCCCGCGACGCTGGCCGCCGAAACCGGCGCCACCGACTATCCGCAGCCGTTCCGGGCGCAGGTCGCCGGGCGGCACCGGGTCGTGCTGGGCGATCCGCTGGGCCTGAGCAATTTCGGCGTCAACCTGACCCGGCTGGCGCCCGGCGCCTCGTCGGCCTTGCGCCATTGGCACAGCAAACAGGACGAGTTCGTCTATGTGGTGGAGGGCGAACTGACGCTGGTGACCGATGCCGGGGAGACGCTGCTGACCGCCGGCATGTGCGCAGGATTTCCGCATGGCGTCGCCGACGGGCACCGGCTGATCAACCGCGGCGACCGCCCGGCCAGTTATCTGGAGGTCGGCGACCGCAGCGCCGGCGACGAGATCGACTATTCCGACGAGGACATGGTCTGGCGCGACGGCGCCTATCGGCATCGCGACGGGACCGACTGGGAATGACGGTCGGGGGAATGAGCACCGACCTGACGCTGGTGCTGGGCGGCGCGCGGTCGGGCAAGAGCCGCTATGCCGAGGGGCTGGTGACGGCGCTTGGGGGCCCGCGCGTCTACATCGCGACCTCGCAGGTGTGGGACGCCGAGATGGCGGAGCGCGTGGCGAAGCACCGCGACGACCGCGGTCCCGGCTGGACCACGGTGGAGGAGCCGCGCGACCTGACCGGGGTCCTGCGTGCCCATGCCGCCGAGGGCACCGGCATCCTGGTCGATTGCCTGACCCTGTGGCTGACCAACCTGATGATGGCGGAGGCCGATGTCGCGTCGGAGAGCGCGGCGCTGGAGGAGCTTCTGCCGACCCTGCCGGGCCGGGTGGTCCTGGTCTCAAACGAGGTCGGGATGGGCATCGTGCCCGACAATGCGCTGGCGCGCCGCTTCCGCGACCATGCCGGCCGCCTGCACCAATCCATCGCGGCCGTGGCGCCGCGCGTCGTGCTGACCGTCGCCGGTCTGCCGATGTTCGTGAAGGGAACACCCGTATGACCGACTCCGACGAGATCAACCGCCGCCATGCCGAGAAGATGAAGCGGCGCAAGGCATTGCAGGAGCGGGCGCTGGCCTCCAAGACGGTGGAGAAGGGACTGCTGATGGTCCACACCGGCAAGGGCAAGGGCAAGTCCACCGCCGCCTTCGGCCTGATGATGCGCGCCGTCGGCCACGGCATGCGGGTGGGCATGGTCCAGTTCGTCAAGGGCGCCTGGTCCACCGGCGAGACGGTGGCGCTGGAGCGATTCGAGGATCTGGTCGATTTCCACACGATGGGCGAGGGCTTCACCTGGGACACCCAGGACCGCGCCCGCGACATCGCCGCGGCCGAGGCCGCCTGGGCCAAGGCCAAGGAACTGATCGCCGACCCGCGCTATCGCCTGATCGTGCTGGACGAACTGAACATCGTGCTGCGCATGGACTATCTGCCGCTGGACGAGGTGCTGGCCACGCTGGCCGCCCGCCGGCCGGACCTGCATGTCTGCATCACCGGCCGCAACGCCAAGCCGGAACTGATCGCCGCCGCCGACCTCGTCACCGAGATGACGCTGGTCAAGCACCCGTTCGAGGCCGGGGTGAAGGCCCAGCCCGGCATCGAGTTCTGAGCCATGCAATCTCGGGCGATGCGGTCTCGGGCGATCATGCTGCAGGGCACCGGCTCCGATGTCGGCAAGTCGCTGCTGGTGGCCGGGCTGTGCCGGGCGCTGGTGCGGCGCGGGCTGACCGTCCGGCCGTTCAAGCCGCAGAACATGTCCAACAATGCGGCGGTGACGGCCGACGGCGGCGAGATCGGCCGCGCCCAGGCGCTCCAGGCGCGGGCCTGCGGCGTGGCGCCCAGCGTCCACATGAACCCGGTGCTGCTGAAGCCGCAGTCGGACGTCGGCTCCCAGGTGGTGGTGCGCGGCGTGGTGGTCGGCACGGCGCGCGCTGCCGACTATCAGGCGCGCAAGCGCGAGCTGCTGGGCACCGTACTGGACAGTTTCGAGCGGCTGCGGGCCGAGGCCGACATCGTGGTGGTGGAGGGTGCCGGCAGCCCGGCGGAGGTCAATCTGCGGGCCGGCGACATCGCCAACATGGGCTTCGCCACCGCCGCCGACGTGCCGGTCCTGCTGGTGGGCGACATCGACCGCGGCGGCGTGATCGCCAGTCTGGTCGGCACCCACGCACTTCTACCAAAATCTGAACAGGAGCGGATCAAGGGCTTTCTCATCAACAAGTTCCGCGGCGATGTTCGCTTGTTCGATGAGGGGCTGCGGATCATCGAGAGCCATACCGGATGGCGCGGATTCGGCGTGGTGTCCTGGCTGCACGAGGCGGCGACCCTGCCGGCGGAGGATGCGGTGGCGCTGGACCGGCTGCGAAGGGCCGGCGACGGGGCGCTGCGCGTGGCGGTGCCGATGCTGCCGCACATCGCCAACTTCGACGATTTCGATCCGCTGGCGCAGGAGCCGGGTGTCGCGTTGACCATGGTGCGTGCGGGCCAGCCGCTGCCCGGCGATGCCGATCTGGTGATCCTGCCCGGCACCAAGACGACCATTCCCGACCTCGCCTTTCTGCGGGCGCAGGGTTGGGATATCGACCTGCTGGCCCATTGGCGGCGTGGCGGGCGCGTGCTGGGGATCTGCGGCGGATATCAGATGCTGGGCCGGCGCATCGCCGATCCGGACGGCATCGAGGGACCGCCGGGAGAGGCCGCCGGGCTCGGGCTGCTGGATGTCGAGACGGTGCTGAAGGGGCCGAAGGTGCTGGAGGAGGCGCGCGGCACGGAGCGTCGCACCGGCGCTGCGGTGGCGGGGTACGAGATGCATATGGGCCGTACGGAGGGGCCGGACCGGGCGCGGCCGATGCTGGAGCTTGCGGGCGGCGTGACGGACGGCGCGGAGTCGGCGGATGGGCGGGTTGCCGGCTGCTACCTGCACGGGCTGTTCGGCGCGGACGGTTTCCGTGCGGCCTATCTGCGCCGGCTGGGCGGCGACGGGTCGGAACTGGCCTATGGCGTGGCGGTGGAACGGGCGCTGGACGCCGTTGCCGACCGGCTGGAATCGGCGGTCGATGTCGACGGGCTGCTGGCGGTGGCCGAGGGCGCCTAACTTTCCGGCCTTGCGCTTCGGTTGTGAAGACGGGGCGGCGGAACGTCGCCGCCCTCTCTCAACTTAGCGGGCGAGCGGAATATGCTCCCCGGCGCTTCGCGGAAGCACACCGTCCAGACGCGGGTCGCGGACCTCGCGGGCGACATGGCGGGTGGGGACGAAACCCATGCTCTGGTAGAGCGGCAGCGCCTTCGGATGGTCGAAGGTGCAGGTGTTGACGACCAGCTTCGTCGCGCCGCCGTCCCAGGCCTTGCGGATGATGGTGTCGAGCAGCCAGGGACCGAGCTTGTGGCCGATGAAATCGGGGATCAGGCCGAAATAGGAGAGATCGGTCTCCTGCGTCCGCCGGTCCAACTCGCCATAGCCGGCGGGCGTGCCATCGACATACAGCACCCAGACCTCCACCAGCGGATCGTGGATCGAGCGCTCCAACTCCTTGCGCGGCAGGCGGCGGCGTTCGTGCCACAGCCAGGGTTCGCCCACCGTGTCGTACAGGTAGCGGTAGAAGGACCAGGTCGGCGGGTCGGCCCGCACCAGGGAAAGGTTGCCGGCCGGCTGGCGCACGGGCGCATGACCCGGCGGTGCGGTCATCTCCAGATAGGTGACGATCACCGGCAGATGGCCGGGCCGGCTGGCGGCGGGCACGGCGGGGCGGGTCAGGGAGAAGGGTTGGTCAGCCATTTCTGCATCATCGTGACGGGCGATTTGGCATAGCCCAGCCTTTCATAGAAGGCCAGCACCCGTTGGTTGGTCTCACGGACGAGGAGTTGGACCTTGGGCATGCCGGCGGCGGCCAGCCAGCCCTCGGCCTCCGCCACCATGCGGCGGCCGAGCCCCCGTCCCTGCAAGGCCGGATCGACGGCGACATAATAGATCCAGCCGCGATGGCCATCCTGCCCGACCATTGCGGTGGCGACGAGCCGGCCATCCGCGACCGCCGCCAGCACGGTCGAACTGGTCTTGGACAGAGCCAGCGCGAAATCCGCCGCCGGGTCGTTCCACGGCACCACCAGCCCGCAGGCGGTCCACAGCGCCACGACGGCGTCGCGGTCCTCCGCCGTGCAGGGTCGGACGGTGACGGGGCCGGTCACGGTTGCCGCGGCCCGGTTTCGAGCGGCAGATCCTCGCGCAGGCCCCATTCGGCCCAGGAGCCGTCATAGATCGCCACATCCGGCTTGCCGGCGGTGGCGAGGCCGAGTGCGATGACGCAGGCGGTGATGCCGCTGCCGCAGGAGGCGACGACCGGCCGGTCAAGGTCCAGCCCGGCGGCACGCGCCTTCCCGGCGATGACGTCCGGCGGCAGCAGGGTCTTGGACTCGGCGTCGATCAGGTCGGTGTGCGGCAGGTTGAAGCTGCCGGGAATCCGTCCGCTGCGCCGGCCGGGCCACGGCTCCGCGACCGTACCCTCGAAACGCGGCTGGGCGCGGGCATCGGTCACCTGATCGGCGCCGGCGTCGATGTTGGCGAGCACCTGATCGGCGCTGCGGATCAATTCCGGCCGCTTGTGCGCGCTAAAGGCCGCCAGCTGGACCGGGGCGGCCTCGCCCGATTCGGTCGGGCGTCCTTCCGCCAGCCATTTCGGCAGACCGCCGTCCAGCACCGCCACCCGGTCGAAGCCGAACAACCGGAACAGCCACCAGACGCGCGCCGCCGCGGTGGCCATGCCGGCGCTGTCATAGACCACCACCGTGTCGCCGTCGCCGACACCCAGCGCGCCGATCTTCGCGGCGAAGGTCGCCTCGTCGGGGGCCATATGGGGCAGGGGGGCGGTGTCCGGCGCCGCAACCTCGTCGACATCGCACAGCCGGGCACCGGGGATATGGCAGGCGGCGAAGTCCGCCCGGATGTCGCGCTTCAGGGCCGGCATGTGCCAGGACCCGTCGAGAACCTTCAGGCCGGGCCGGCCCAGATTGCGGCCGAGCCAGTCGGTGGAGACGACGGGGCCGGTCAGCGGTTCCACGGTGTTGTCGCTCATTCTGCGCGTCCTCAAATGGAATCTGTCGGGCGGAAGATCGGGGTGATGGGTGCAGAGACTGCGAGTTTCTTGTGGTCATTTTCGGCCGTCATCCCCGCGAAGGCGGGGATCCAGGCAGTTCCGCGTCCGAGCTTCCGCACCGGCTGGATTCCCGCCTTCGCGGGAATGACGGCCGAGGGAAGCTCATGGCGAAATCCGATGCGAACCGGTTCAAGCGCCAAGCGTCCCTCAGCGGACCTCATAAAAATATGCCAACTGTCAGTCCTTCAGCGCGATGACGACGCGCCGGTTCTGCTTGCCCTTGTTTTCGATCTTCGTCACCTCGATTCCGCCGATCTCGCCGGTGCGGGCGACATGGGTGCCGCCGCAGGGCTGCAGATCGACGCCCTCGACATTCAGCAGGCGCACACGGCCGCTGCCGGTCGGCGGCTTCACCGACATGGTTCGGACCAGTTCCGGCTGCGCCGCCATCTCCTCGTCGGAGATCCAGCGGGTGCCGACCGGCGTGTCGGCGGCGATCAGTCTGTTGACCGCCTCGGCGATGGCATCCTTGTCGAGGGATTCGGCGGGGACGTTGAAGTCGAGCCGGCTCTTGTCCGCCCCGATCTGGCCGCCGGTGACGGAGCCCGGCACCACCGCGCACAGCAGGTGGAGGGCGGTGTGCATGCGCATGTGGCGATAGCGGCGGTCCCAGTCGATCTCCGCCTCCACCGCGGTGCCGGGGCCGGGCAGTTCCTGCCCGTCCTCCGGCACATGGATGACGTCGTCGGGGCCGCCGTCGCCCTTCACCGTGTCCTTGATGCGGACTTCGAACCCATCGAAGCGCAGGACCCCGCTGTCACCAGGCTGGCCGCCGCCGGTCGGGTAGAAGACGGTGCGGTCGAGCCGGATGCCACGCTCGTCCACCGCCGTGACGGTGGCGACGCAGTTGCGGGCGTAGGCGTCCTCGCGAAAAAGCGCGTCCATATCCCCCTCGAGAAGAATCAGGCCAGCCAGTCTGGCACCGGAAGATTCTTCTCACGGAGGAAGTCAGGATTGAAGAGCTTCGATTGGTAACGCTGCCCCCCGTCGCACAGGATGGTCACCACCGTGTGGCCGGGGCCGAGGTCGCGCGCCACCCGCATCGCCGCGGCGATGTTGATGCCCGACGAGCCGCCCAGCACCAGACCCTGGGTCTTGATCAGGTCGAAGATGATCGGCAGCGCCTCTTCATCCGGGATCTGCAGGGCATCGTCGATCGGCGCCTGTTCCAGGTTGGCGGTGATGCGGCCCTGGCCGATGCCTTCGGTGATGGAACTGCCTTCCGACTTCAGCTCGCCCTTGGTGTAGTAGCTGAACAGCGCCGCGCCCATCGGGTCCGCAAGCGTGATGCGGATGTTCGGATTCCGCTCCTTCAGGGCCATGGCGATGCCGGCCAGCGTGCCGCCGCTGCCCACCGCGCAGGTGAAGGCGTCGACCTTGCCGCCGGTCTGTTCCCAGATCTCGGGACCGGTGGTGGTGCGGTGGCCTTCGCGATTGGCGGTGTTGTCGAACTGGTTGGCCCAGACGACGCCGTTCGGCTCGGTCTTCGCCAACTCCTCGGCCAGCCGGCCGGAATAGCGGACGTAGTTGTCGGGATTGGAATAGGGGACCGCCGGAACCAGCCGCAGGTCGGCGCCGATCAGGCGCAGCATGTCCTTCTTTTCCTGGCTCTGCGTCTCCGGCATCACGATGACGGTGCGATAGCCGAGCGCATTGCCGACCAGCGCCAGCCCGATGCCGGTGTTGCCGGCCGTCCCCTCGACGATGGTGCCGCCGGGGCGCAGCAGGCCGCGCTTTTCCGCGTCGCGCACGATGGCGAGAGCCGCGCGGTCCTTGACCGATCCGCCGGGGTTCAGGAACTCCGCCTTGCCCAGGATCTCGCAGCCCGTCGCCTTCGATGGCCCTTCCAGGCGAATCAGCGGCGTGTTGCCGATGGCGCCGATAAAGCCGTTGCGGATGTCCAAGACGGGTACTCCCAAGGTCAGGTGTGGATTGCTGACGATACTATCAGGTCGGGGAGCGGCGGTTTCAAGGCGGCGGTGTGAAATGCAGCATTGAACGAGTTACGCATGTGAATTCGGTGATGGCGGGAGGACGTCGATTGCCGACACCCGCCACACTCATCCCCGACCGAGCCAGCGCTTGCGCAAGGTCTCACGGTGGCGGGCGAGCCAGCCGACGGCGATGATGGCGACGGAGTTGCGCAGGCGGTTCTCGTCCATCAGGCGGATCGCCTCGTCGGCCGGAAGGGCGAAAATCCGGATGTCCTCATGCTCCTCCTGCAGGCCGCCGGTGGCGGCGAGGTTGCGGCTGTCGACCCGGCCGCAGAAGACGGTGACGACTTCGGTGAAAGCGCCTGGGCTGACGTAGTAATCGCAGATCTGCTCGATCTCCTGGATGGCGCAGCCCGCCTCCTCCAGCGATTCGCGGCGTGCCACCTCCTCGGGGCTCTCGCCCTCGCCGACCATGCCGGCGACGATCTCGGTCATCCAGGCCGGTCCGCCGGCCGCGGCGGAGCCGACGCGGAACTGCTCGATCATCACGACGGTGTCGAGATCGGGGTCGTACAGCAGCACGGCCACGGCCGCGCCACGGTCGCACACCTCGCGCGGCGGCAGCACGTCGGTCCAGCTTCCGTCGAACTTCTTGTGGCGCAGGCGGTAGACGTCGATGGTGAGGAAGCCCTTGTAGGGTGTCTTCTTGTCGACGATCTCGATGTCGGGATGGTTCATGGTTGGCGCGGTCCCACGGGATGGCTGTTCGCGACAGGGTGCTACGCCGCCGCGCCCACCACAAGCGCCCACACCACAGGCGCCCACACCACAGGCGCCCACACCACAGGCGCAGGTGCGGGTGTCACAGCGTCGGGTTCAGCCGCAGGAAGCGCACGCGGTCGGCTGAGGTCACCGGGACGGGGGTCAGGGTGGCGCCGCGCATCACCTCCAGCGGCACGACGACGCCGGCGGGTCCCAAGTTCCAGAGTTTGCGGTAGAAATCCGCCAATCCGCTGAAGCGCTGGCCGCCGACCCCGACGATCCAGTCGCCCGGACGCAGGCCGGCCGACTCGGCGGGACTGCGCGGCGACACCTTTTCCACCATCAGCCGGCCCAACTCCTCGCGCAGGGTAACGCCCAACCACGGCCGGGCCGGCTCCTGGCGGCGGCCATAGGCGAGCAGGTCGGCGAGGATCGGCTCCAGCGCCGACACCGGGACGAACATGTTGCCGGGCAGGCCGCGGCCCTCCACCGCCTCCATCACCAGAAGCGATCCGATGCCGACCAGCCGGCCCTCGCGGTTGACCAGCGCGGCGCCGTTGAAGGCGCGGATCGGCGGGAAAGTGAACAGCGCCTCGTCCAGCAGATACTCCCAGTAGCCGGCGAACTCGCGCTTGCTGACCAGCTTCACGGCGGTGGCTCCGCGATTGTCGCCGCCGCTGAGCGCCAGCAGCGTGTCGCCTTCCTTGACCGCATCGGCGGTGGCCAGCCGCAGCCAGGGGGCCGTGAACCCCAACTCCGCCCGCAGCAGGCCGAAGCCGCTGACCGGGTCGTAGGCGACCATGCTGGCGGGATAGCTGCGCCCGTCGGCGGCGGTGACCTCTATCTGCGAGGCCTCCATCACCGTATAGCCGATGGTCAGGATCAGGCCGGACCCGTCGATGACCACGCCGCTGCCCTCGCGGTCGGTTCCCAGCGTACGCGCGCTCTGGCTGTCCGGCGGCACCACGGCGCTGATGCCGACGACGGAGCGGACGACGCGATCCGGATCAAGCTGCTCGGGATCCGCGGCCTGCGCCGGGCGGGCGCCGAGCACGCCCAGCTGAATGCCGACAAGGACAAGGATGGCGGCCGCCAACCGCGGCACGACCGGTGCTGAGACGACGCGCATGACACCGCACTCCCGCGCAAGGCAGGGCCAAGGGCACCCCCGCGGTCGCGCGGCCCTGTCCGTCGCGACTCGGGTGACACTGACATGACATTGCGCTCGAGTCGCGGCTCATCAAGCGGCTGCCGGGCGCCGGCCGGGCCTTCGAGGGAGGAAACATACCGCCGCCGGGTGGTGTTGTCCTGTCCGAGACCGGAATTCGGCCCGGACAATGAAAAGGAAAGGTGACAGCATGCCCATCAACAGCGAGCAGGAACTGGAACAGGCCGTCCAGGAATTCCAGCGCCTGACCGATGCTCCGGAGGGCTCGGAGGACGGACGCCGCCGCAGTGTTCTGGACGCGGACATCAAGGCGTATTACGCCAGATGTGCCGACACGATGCGGCCGGGCAAGCCGCCCTCCACCAACTGACGGAGGACGGGCGCGGATCCGGGTGGTCTGGCGGTGGAGGGCGGCCCAGTGGGGGGCGGCATGGCCGGCCGGCAGAATCGGCGATTGTGAGGAGACCGGTCCGCGATGAAGCGACTCGACACCTGTTACACCTGCCGCTTCTGGGAGGGGCAGGGGCTCCGCCAGCGCGGGCCGAAGGGGACCTGCCGGCGCTATCCGCCGGTGGTGACCCCGCGCAGCCCTGAAGGCGACTTCCCCATCACGCTGTCCACCGACTGGTGCGGGGAATGGAAACACGTGGCCGTCGCCGCGGTCGGGGGCGATCCGTCGGAGTCCGGCGATACCATCTATGACGATCTGGTGGAATAGGGCTGCCTCACCGGGGGTGGGGCGGAATCACCAGGACCGGGGTGTTCTCGTAGGCCTGCGGCCGGCTGTCGGTGGCCGGACCGTTCCAATCGGTGCTGAAAGCCAGCAGGGCGACAAGCACGGCCGCCAGGAACAGCAGGACCGCGGTCACGCAATCCACCGTCCGCACCGGATGGTCGTCGGGTTCGGGCGAACCGCGCCCGGTTCCGTCGACCGGTGGAGCGGTGCGAAGACGTTCTGACTGGAATGGCATAAGCACGGCGATCCTCCATGGCTGGAGACGCCCGGTCCAAGACTGGGTCCGGATTGTTATCAAGTCTAACGCCGTGCGGCCGGGGGCGGCATTTCGCTTCCGGCAAATCAGGATCGTCTTTTGGGACTAGTTCTTGTCACATTGGGCGACCGTCGGTCCTAGCCCGACTGCTTTAAACCGAATTCGGTTACTTAAGCGCCACAGTCAAGGCGCAATGACGCGAAAAGAAGAAAAGGCCGGATGCGTGTGGCATCCGGCCTTTTCAATCTGGCTCCCGGTGCTGGACTCGAACCAGCGACAAGCGGATTAACAGTCCGCTGCTCTACCAACTGAGCTAACCGGGATCGGTGACTGGCCTTTCGGCCGCCGCCGTTGTTGGCGTGGCGGGTGTATAGCCGAACCATCCGGCCCTGCCAAGCCAATTCCGACAGGAAAATGAATTTTCTTGCCGCAAGGATCGAAGGGGCGTGCGGGGGCAATCCGTCAACGAAAACAAGGCCCAAACGCAAAAAGCCCCGCCTGGGGCGGGGCTGCGTTCGGACTGGTTGGTCGTCTGCCAAACTGTCGTCAGGTATGGAGGCACGGGCGGGAATCGAACCCACGTACACGGATTTGCAGTCCGCTGCATCACCACTCTGCCACCGCGCCATCCTGACCGGCACCGGCGCGCCGTTTCCGGTGCGCCCTCGGTGTGGAGCGGTGGTATAGCGGCACGGAACGGAGTGGTCAAGGCGAATGGTGACGTTTTTTGAACATGATTGGTCGGGCCGTCCAGGCTGCATCCTGCCGGGAGTTCGGCCGACCGTTTTCCCGGTACACGGCAAAGGCCGGGCGCCCGTCGCTTGTGGCCCCATCGCTCGTGGCCCCATCGCTCGTGGCGTTGTGTTCGCCGAGCCTTTGCGGCTATATACCGCCATGGCAGGAAGCCGTTCGCTGTTCGGCTTGGTGCCGGTGTCGTCACAACACATCAATAAGCGACCGCCATGACCGATTTCGCCGCCGCACGCTATTTCATGGTCGAGGGACAGATCCGCCCCAACAAGGTGACCGATCAACGTCTCGTCGATGTCCTGTCGGAGCTTCCGCGCGAAGCCTTCGTTCCTGAGACGGCGCGCGGCGTCGCTTATGTCGATGACGACCTCCCCATCGGCAAGGGCCGTTTCCTGCTGGAGCCGATGGTCTTCGCCCGCATGCTGCAGGCCGTCGCCGTGCAGGAGACCGACCGGGTGCTCGACGTCGGCGCCGCCGGCGGCTACTCCACCGCGGTGCTGGCCCGCCTCGCCTCGTCGGTGGTCGGCATCGACTGCGACGAAGGGCTGACCGCCGCTGCCACCGCCGCGCTGGCCGGGCAGGGCATCACCAATGCCAAGGCCGTCACCGGCCCGCTGGCGGAGGGGTACGCCCAAAACGCCCCTTACGACGTCATCGTCGTCGAAGGTACCGTGCCGGAGGTGCCGGCGTCGCTGACCGACCAGTTGGCGGAGGGTGGACGCCTCGTCGCCATCGTCCACGGCAAGGGCGCCGTCGGGGAGGTCCGCCTGTTCCAGCGGGCCGCCGGCGTGGTGTCGAGCCGCATCCTGTTCGAGGCCCAGCCGCATGCGCTGCCGGGCTTCGAAAAGAAGGCGTCCTTCGTGTTCTGACCGGATTCGCCGGTTGGACAGGTCTTGAACTGAACCGTGCAGTTTACCTCTGCGCGGTTCTGCGCTACCGTCGCCGTCGCCCTTGCACGAAAGTGAGCACCCATGGCCGCGCCGTTTGAGATCGAGGTGGAAGAACTGGACCGCCGCCGCAAGGCCGGCGACGATCCGGTCGTCCTCGACGTGCGCGAGCCGTGGGAGTTTGCGCTGTGCGCCATCGACGACAGCCTGCACATCCCGATGAACGGGCTTCCCGGCCGGGTGGATGAGCTGCCGAAGGACCGCGACATCGTCGTCGTGTGCCATCACGGTGGCCGCAGCGCGCAGGTCACCATGTGGCTGCGTTCCAGGGGCTTCGACCGCGCCATCAACCTGGATGGCGGTGTCGATGCCTGGGCGCGCCGAATCGACCCGAACATGAAGGTCTACTGAACATGACCGTGCGAAGCCGTTTTGCGCGCCGCTGGCTGCTGGCGACGGCCCTGACCCTGACCGCCACGATGGGCACAGCAGTGACCGGCGGTGGTACGGCCCAGGCGCAGTCCCTGGAACAGGCCCTTGCCCAGGCCTATGCCAACAACCCGACCATCGGCGCCCAGCGCGCCCGTCTGCGCGCCGTCGACGAAGGCGTGCCGCAGGCGCTGTCCGGCTACCGCCCGACGGCCCGCGTGACCGCGGGCATCTCGCGCTCGACGGGCGAGAGCAAGTATGACGGCGGTTCGACGGGGTCCGAGAGCAATCCCAAAAGCGTCGGCATCACCGCCACCCAGCCGATCTACGACGCCACCGTCGCCCCGGCCGTCCGCCGCGCCGAGCGGCTGGTCGAGGCGCAGCGCGCCACCCTGATCGCGTCGGAACAGTCGGTGCTGCTGGCCGCCGCCCAGGCCTATCTGGACATCGTCCAGAACCAGGCCATCCTGCAGCTGCAGATGAACAACGAGCAGGTGCTGCGCCGTCAGCTGGACGCCGCCCGCGACCGCTTCCGCGTCGGCGAATACACCCGCACCGACGTCAGCCAGTCCGAGTCGCGCCTGTCGGCCGCCATCGCTTCCAAGATTTCGGCCGAAGGCACGCTGCGTGCCTCGCGCGCGACCTACGAGCGTCTGGTGGGCTCCGCCCCCGGCGAATTGAAGGCGCCGAAGCCGGCCTTCCGCCTGCCGAAGAACCTGGACGAGCTGGTCGAACTGGCCCGCGCCAACAACCCGAACGTCCTGTCCGCCTCCTATAGCGAAGCGGCGCAGCGCGAGGCGGTGGATCAGCAGTACGGCCGCCTGCTGCCGTCGGTGAACCTGTCGGCGTCCGGCAGCCGCACCTATGATCCCGGCCGCTCCTCCGGCATCGACCTGAACCGCTCCGACAGCGCGCAGATCACCGCCCAGGTGACCATCCCGCTCTATCAGGCCGGCCAGCCCGAAGCCCTGGTCCGCGAGGCCAAGCAGACGGCCAATCAGGCCCGCCTGCAGATCGAGGAGGCCCGCCGTCAGGTGACCGAATCGGCGGTCAGCGCCTGGCAGTCCCTGCAGACCGCGCGCGCCAGCATCGAGTCCTACTCGGCGCAGATCAAGGCGGCGCAGATCGCCTTGGAAGGCGTCCGTCAGGAGGCGCAGGTCGGCTCGCGCACCGTGCTCGACGTGCTGAACCAGGAACAGGAACTGCTGAACGCCCGCGTTTTCCTGGTCCGCGCCCAGCACGACGAAATGGTGGCGGCCTTCAATGTTCTGGCGTCCAGCGGACAGTTGACCGCCGACCGGCTCAACCTGCCGGTCCAGAAATACGACCCGCAATCGAATTACGACAAGACGCGGGGCAAGTGGTTCGGAACTTCGGTGACCGAATGAACGAGACGGCCCGCGAAAGCGGGCCGTTTTTGTATTATGGCTTTTTTGTCAGCACTGCCCTAGGTTTGGGTCAGGTTGACGTCTCGGGTTGCCACGATGAGCGATAAGGGCCAGCAAGAACCTTCGATGGAGGAAATCCTCGCCTCCATCCGGCGGATCATTTCCGAGGACGGCGAGCCTGCCAAATCGGAAACCCAGGCGCCTTCGCCGCCGCCACCGCCGCCACCCCCTCCGCCGCCACCCCCGCCACCCCCGATGGTGGAGGAGGACGACGACGTCCTGGAACTGACCCAGATGGTGGAGGATGAGCCGGACGAGCGGCCCGACTTCGGTCAGCCGGACCCCGACCCGTGGCCGGAGGAACCCGCCTTTCCGGAACCGTCGCCTCCGCCGCCGCCGCCCCGTTGGGACGAGCCGGAGCCCGAGCCGATGCCGCCGCCGCGTCCCGCCGCCCGGCGGCCGGCGCCGGTGTTCGACGATTTCGAGGATGACGAGCCGCCGCCCCCGCCGCGGCCGCGCCGCCGCGTGGTCGATCCGGATGACGGGCTGATCTCCCGCCGGACGGCGGAGGATGCCTCGCACCACCTGACCCATCTGGCGCGCGAACTGGGCGACGACCTGTCCATCGGCCCGATGCCCATCGGCATCCGCACGGTGGAAGAGGTCGTGCGCGAGCTGCTGAAGCCGCTGCTGAAGGAATGGCTGGACGAGAACCTGCCGACGGTGGTCGAGCGGCTCGTGCAGCAGGAAATCGACCGCATGATCCGGCGGTCGCAGAAGTTCTGATCCTGTCTTCCTGAGCCCCGCCTTTTTGAGC
The DNA here is from genome assembly GCF_008365135.1 of Azospirillum sp. Sh1. NCBI lineage: Bacteria > Pseudomonadati > Pseudomonadota > Alphaproteobacteria > Rhodospirillales > Azospirillaceae > Azospirillum > Azospirillum sp. Sh1. Next base: position 125,548 of record NZ_VTTK01000014.1, read on the forward strand.
CCCGGTTGAGACGTTTCTAGCGAAAGTTCGTGGTGATGTTGGAAAAGACGTACCGGCCCGCCGAGGTCGAGGAGAAGCACTACCGCCTGTGGGAAGAGTCGGGCGCCTTCGCCGCCCAGCCGCAGGGGAATGGCAAGCCCTACACCATCATGATGCCGCCGCCGAACGTAACCGGCAGCCTGCACATGGGCCATGCGCTGACCTTCACCATCCAGGACGTGCTGACCCGCTACAACCGCATGCGCGGCCGTGACGCTCTGTGGCAGCCGGGGACCGACCATGCCGGCATCGCTACCCAGATGGTGGTGGAGCGCAACCTGGCGAAGGACGGCAAGACCCGTCACGATTTCGGCCGCGACGCCTTCATCGACAAGGTGTGGGAATGGAAGGCCGAATCGGGCGGTACCATCACCCGCCAGCTGCGCCGCCTGGGTGCCTCGCCGGATTGGCCGCGCGAGCGTTTCACCATGGACGAAGGGCTGAGCCGCGCCGTCCGCAAGGTGTTCGTCGAACTGCACCGCCAGGGGCTGATCTACAAGGACAAGCGTCTGGTCAACTGGGACCCGAAGCTGCACACCGCGATCTCTGACCTCGAGGTCGAGCAGAAGGAGATCAAGGGCAACCTCTGGCACTTCCGCTACCCGATCGACGGGGAGGAGGGGCGCTTCATCGTGGTCGCCACCACCCGTCCGGAAACCATGCTGGGCGATACCGGCGTCGCGGTGCATCCGGAGGATGAGCGCTACAAGGACCTGATCGGCAAGATGGTCCGCCTGCCGCTGGTCGGCCGCCTGATCCCCATCGTCGGCGACGAATATGCCGATCCGGAGACCGGTTCGGGCGCGGTGAAGATCACGCCGGCCCACGACTTCAACGACTTCGAGGTCGGCAAGCGCTGCGGGCTCGAGCAGATCAACATCATGGACCGCGACGCCCGGCTGAACGACAACGTTCCCGAGGCCTATCGCGGGCTGGACCGCTACGAGGCGCGCAAGAAGGTCGTCGCCGAACTGGAAGCGCTGGAACTTCTGGAGAAGATCGAGCCGCACACCCACATGGTCCCGCATGGCGACCGTTCCGGCGTCGCCATCGAGCCGTGGCTGACCGACCAGTGGTACGTCGACGCCGCGACTCTGGCCAAGCCGGCGATCGAGGCGGTGGAGACCGGCAAGACGGTGTTCGTGCCCAAGCAGTGGGAGAACACCTATTTCGAATGGATGCGCAACATCCAGCCCTGGTGCATCAGCCGCCAGATCTGGTGGGGCCATCAGATTCCGGCCTGGTACGGCCCGGACGGCACCTTCTTCGTCGAGGAGACGGAGGAGGAGGCCCGCGCCGCGGCCAAGACGCATTATGGCCGGGACGTCGAGCTGACGCGTGACGCCGACGTGCTCGACACCTGGTTCTCGTCGGCGCTGTGGCCGTTCTCGACGCTGGGCTGGCCGGACCAGACGCCGGAACTGGACCGCTATTACCCGACCGACGTGCTGGTGACCGGCTTCGACATCATCTTCTTCTGGGTCGCCCGGATGATGATGATGGGCCTGCACTTCATGAAGGATGTGCCCTTCCGCACCGTCTACATCCACGCCCTTGTCCGCGACGAGAAGGGCCAGAAGATGTCGAAGTCGAAGGGCAACGTCATCGATCCGCTGGAGATCATCGACCAGTACGGCACCGACGCGCTGCGCTTCACCCTGTCGGCGATGGCGGCGCAGGGCCGCGACATCAAGCTGGCGGTGAACCGGGTCGAGGGCTACCGCAACTTCGCCACCAAGCTGTGGAACGCCGCCCGCTATTGCCAGATGAACGGCTGCGAGCCGGTCCCCGGCTACAAGCCTGTCGGCCTGACGCAGACGGTCAACCGCTGGATCGTCGGCGCACTCGCCGACGCGGCGAAGAAGGTCGCCGAGTCGATCGACGCCTACAAGTTCAACGAGGCCGCCGGCGCCGCCTACCAGTTCACCTGGGGCACCTTCTGCGACTGGTACATGGAGTTCACCAAGCCGATCCTGGCCGGTACCGACGAGGCGGCGAAGGCCGAGACACGGGCGACCACCGCCTGGGTGCTGGACCAGATTCTCCATATCCTGCACCCGCTGATGCCCTTCATCACCGAAGAACTGTGGGAACAGCTGTCGCCGGCCCGCGCCAACCGCCTGATCTCGGCGGAATGGCCGGAATTCGCTGCCGATGTCATCGATCCGGCGTCCCGCGACGAGATGGATTGGGTGGTGCGGCTGATCTCGTCGGTCCGTTCCATGCGGTCGGAAATGAACGTCCCGCCGGCGGCGCAGATCGAGCTGAAGCTGAAGGATCCGAACGCGGTCAGCCTGAAGCGGCTGGACACCCACCGCGACCTGATCCTGCGCATGGCCCGCCTGTCGAGCGTCGATCCGCTGCAGGGCGACGTGCCGAAGAGCAGCGTCCAGGCGGTGCTGGACGAAACCACGCTGGTTCTGCCGCTGGAAGGCATCGTCGATCTCGACAAGGAGAAGGCGCGCCTGTCCAAGGAGATCGACAAGCTGACCGGCGAGATCAAGAAGATCGACGCCAAGCTGTCGAACGAGCAGTTCGTCGCCAAGGCTCCGGAAGAGGTGATCGAGGAGCAGCGCGACCGCCGCGAGGCTGCCGACCAGGCCCGCGACAAGCTGCAGAAGGCGCTGGAGATGTTGGCGGGGTGAGTTTGTGGGGCAGACATACTTGCCCCCACCCTAACCCTCCCCCGCTCTCAGCGGACCTATGGTCCGCCTGCCGCGTCAGCACAAAGCGGAGCTTTGTGCGAGAGCTGGGCGGGGGAGGGGACTGGCGCTGATACGGGAAAAAGGCGGCAGTTCCTCCCCCGCCCAGCGGGGGAGGTTAGGTGGGGGTCTCACTGCCCCGCTATGCGGCGATCTTCGCCTGCTACAGCGTAAAGATCGCCAGCAGAACCAGCACCGCGATGACTCCGGCGATGCTGAGCTTCATGAACTTGGTAAAGGCGATCCAGTTCGCCTGATGTGCGCGGACGGTCTCTTCACTGACCGGGTTCGGACTGACGGCCGCCATTTCGATCAACCCTCCAACAGTTTCTTTTGCCCGCAATTTTTGACGCGGACGCACGGAAACGCAACAGATTCCGAGCGGAACCGTCAACTATACCGGAAGAGGGATGATCGGAAGGAAGAGTGCGCCTAGAGCGGCGGGTTCACCACGGCCGCAAGGTCCGGAACCGGGCCGTCGATCCGCACCAGATCGCCGTCGACTCGGGCGCGGCCCTCGGCGATCAGACGGACGGCGTGCGGGTAGAGGCGATGTTCCGATTCCAGCACGCGGTCGGCCAGACGGTGGGCATCGTCACCGGGAAGGACCGGAACGGCGGCCTGGGCGATGATCGGGCCTTCGTCCATCTCCGGCCGCACATAGTGCACGGTGCAGCCATGGAAACGAACGCCTGTGTCCAGCGCCCGCTGATGGGTATCCAGCCCCTTGAAGGAGGGCAGCAGCGACGGATGGATGTTGATGAGCGCGTTGTGCCACTGCCCGACGAACCAGGGCGACAGCAGGCGCATGAAACCGGCGAGGCAGACCAGATCGACACCCGACTCGCGCAGGGTGGCGTCCATCGCCGCTTCGAAAGCCGGCTTGTCGCCGGGATAGTCGCGGTGGCTGACCACCGCCGTGGCGATGCCGGCCTTGGCCGCCCGCTCCAGACCGAAGGCATCGGCCTTGTTGGACAGGACCAGCGCGATCTCGGCCGGGAAATCGGGCGCGGCGCAGGCGTCGATCAACGCCTGCAGATTGCTGCCGCGCCCCGATATCAGGACGCCGAGCTTCAACTTGCTCATCTAACGATCCTTGGGACTTTTCCGGGGGGCGTCCCTTACGCGGTCCAGGCCGCGTCCATGCCATTGACGGTCACACGGGCCTCGCCGTCCTTCAGCGCGGTGACGGTGCCGACGGTGTAGACCGTCTCGCCGCCCTCGCGGAGGATGTCGATGGCCTCCTGCGCCTTGTCGGCGGGAACCACGACGACCATGCCGAGGCCGACGTTGAAGGTGCGCGCCATCTCGTACGGGGCGATGCCGCCGGTCTTCATCAGCCAGGAGAAGACGGGGGGCAGGGTCCAGGTCGAGGCGTCGAGAACGACACCCAGCCCATCGGGCAGGACGCGCGGAATGTTCTCGATCAGGCCGCCGCCGGTGATGTGGGCCATGGCACGGACCGTGCCGGCGCGCACCGCCTTCAGCGTGCTCTTCACATAGATGCGGGTCGGCGTCAGCAGCGCCTCGCCCAGCGTCTTCGACTCGTCCCACGGGCAGGCGGAGTCGTAGCCGAGGCCCGACTTCTCGACCAGCTTGCGAACCAGCGAATAGCCGTTGGAGTGCACGCCGGTGGAGGCGAGGCCGAGAACCACGTCACCCGCCTGGACGGCGGAACCGGTCAGGGCATGCTGGCGTTCCACAGCACCGACGGAGAAACCTGCGAGGTCGTAATCGCCTTCGGAATACATGCCCGGCATCTCGGCGGTCTCGCCGCCGACCAGCGCGCAGCCGGCCTGACGGCAGCCTTCGGCGATGCCGGCGACGATGTCGCGGCCGGCGGCCACGTCGAGCTTGCCGGTGGCGTAGTAATCCAGGAACAGCAGCGGCTCGGCGCCCTGCACGACCAGATCGTTGACGCACATGGCGACGAGGTCGATGCCGACCGTGTCATGACGGTTGGCGAGAATCGCCACCTTCAGCTTGGTGCCGACGCCGTCGGTCGTCGCGACCAGAAGCGGATCCTGGTAGCCGGCGGCGCGCAGATCGAACAGCGCGCCGAAACCGCCCAGGCCCGCGTCGGAGCCTGAACGCGCGGTGGAGCGGGCAAGGGGCTTGATCGCTTCGACAAGCGCGTTGCCCGCATCGATGTCCACACCGGCCTGCTTGTAGGCGTCGGACATGTTATAGGACTGGGTGCTGATGGTATCCTCGCTTGGGCTGAGCTATATACCGGGCCTTGGGCTCGGGCCGAACATACTCGAATCGGAAGGCTTTGCAATGCTCCACCGCCGCCGCGCGCCGCTCCTCGCCGGTCTTGCTGCCATGTCCACCGCTCTGGTCCTGACCATGACCGGGCCGGCGGGGGCGCAGACCGGTACCCTGCCGCCGGCCGCCACCTCGTCCGCCGCCGATCCCTTCGCCGTGTCCGGCGTGAATGTCGACATCAGCGGCGGCAATCCGACCACGATCCGCGATCAGGCGATCCGCGAGGCGCAGGCCAAGGCCTGGGCCGAGCTGTACCGGCGCCTCGTTCCCGGCGGAGGCAATCCGCCGCGCCTGTCGGACAACGAGATCGCCAGGATGGTCCAGGGATTCGAGATCGACGAGGAGAAGGTGTCGGGCAGCCGCTATGTCGGCGCCATCACCGTGCGCTTCCGTCCCAACGCGGTGCGCGACGCGCTCGGCCAGAGCGGCGGCGCCGCCCAATATGTCGAGCCGCCGTCGCGCCCCTTCGTCATCCTGCCGGTGACCCAGAGCGACGGCCGCACCATCCTGTGGCAGGACCGCACCCCCTGGCGCGCGGCATGGGAGGCGCGGCAGCCCGCCGCGTCGCTGGTGCCGCTGGTGGTGCCGGACGGCGAGCTGTCCGACGCCCAGGCGATCAGCGGCGAGGACGCGATCGCGGGCAATTCGGAAGCGCTTTCCCGCATCGCCCAGGCCTATAAGGCCGGCGGAGTCGTGGTCGCCCGCACCGACATGCCGGCGAACGGGCCTGACCCGGCGCGCGGCCTGACGGTGGACGTCACCCGCTATGGGCTGGACGGCACCCGCGACAGCCAGACGGTGCAGGTGAAGGGCGGCGGCAGTGCCGACGAGCTGATGAACCGCGCGGTCGCAGCGGTCGGCACCCAGATCGACGACTCGTGGCGGCGCCAGCACACCACCGCCACCGGGCCGGAGCAGAACACCATCGTCAGCGTTCCGCTGACCGCGGTGAATGATTGGGTGGAGACGCGCAAGCGGCTGTCCGCCGTTCCCGCGGTGAGCCGCACCAGCCTGATGTCGATCAGCCGCAACGAGGCGCTCATCACCCTGACCTATCGCGGCGATCCCGAACAGCTGGCCCAGGCGCTCGCCCGCCAGGATCTCGGATTCGGGCGGTCGGCCGCCGCGCCCGCCGGCTCTCCGGGGGCGCCGCTGCCGGTGCAGTCGGCCGATTGGCAGCTGACCCTGCTGCCGCGCGGGTCGGGTGCGGCCTCCGCCGGTGCGGTTCCTTCCGCTGCCTCGCCGATGGCGTCGCCGACGTCGCTGGCGCCATCGGCGCCGATCGATGCCGGCGGCATGGGTGCCGGCGGTCCGGCCACCATGGGCGCACCGCCGCGCAACCTGGGCACGCTGCCGGCCAAGAGCATCCCGTGAGCGTTCCCAACATCATCACGTTCCTGCGCATCGTGGCGGTTCCGGCCGCGATGTACATGATCCTGACCGGCAACATGGAGTGGGCCTTCGCCCTGTTCGTCGCCGCCGGTCTGTCCGATGCGCTGGACGGCGCCATCGCCCGCATGTTCCGCGCGCGTACGGTGCTGGGGGGATATCTCGATCCGCTGGCCGACAAGGCGCTGATCGTCGGGGTGTATGTGGCGCTGGCCTGGGTCGGCGCGATCCCGCTGTGGCTGGCGATGATGGTGGTGTTCCGCGACATCATGATCATCGGCGGCGTCATCCTGCTGTTCACGTTGAAGGAGACGCTGGCGATGCAGCCGCTCTACGTCAGCAAGGTGAACACGGTGGTGCAGATCGCGCTGGCCGCCGCGATTCTGGCGCCGCCGGCGCTGGGGCTGCCGGACATCCGCCTGTACGGCTGGGAACTGGTCGATGTGCTGGTGTACGCCTGTACGGTGACGACGGTGCTGTCGGGTGTGCTGTACGCGCGGCGCGGCGCCCTGCTGTTCAACCGGCTCGGCGGCGTTCCGTGACGGCGGCCAAGCAACTCCGCTTCTGGCTGATCGGGCTGGGGCTGTTCGTCCTGGCACTTTGGCTGCTGTCGGACATGCTGCTGCCCTTCGTGGTCGGGCTGGCCATCGCCTATCTGCTCGACCCGGCGGTCGACCGGCTGGAGGCGGCGAGGCTGCCGCGCTGGGTCGGCACCACGCTGGTGCTGCTGGGATTCGTCCTGGTCATGGTGCTGATGGCCCTGCTCCTGCTGCCGCTGGTGCAGGGGCAGGTCTCCCATCTGCTGGAAGTGCTGCCGACCTACGCCACGCTGGTGAAGGAGCGGCTGATCCCGGCGCTCGACCGCTTCATCCACCGCCTGCCGGCCGACGATGTCGAGCGGCTGCGCGCCGCCGCCGGCACCTATGCCGGCGAGGTGGCCGGGCTGGTCGGCCGAGTCGTCACCCGCATCCTGTCGGGCGGGCTGGCGCTGTTCGACATCGTGACCCTGATGTTCATCACGCCCATCGTCGCCTTCTACATGATGCGCGACTGGGACCTGATGGTGGGGAAGGTCGATTCGTGGCTGCCGCGCCAGCATGCCGAGACGGTGCGCGAGCAAGCGCGCGAGGTGAACGTCACCCTGTCCGGATTCGTGCGCGGGCAGGCGACGGTCTGCGTCGTGCTGGGCGTCTTCTACGCGCTGGCGCTGTCGGCGGCCGGGCTGGACTTCGGTCTGGTGATCGGTCTCGTCGCCGGGTTGTTGTCCTTCATCCCCTATGTCGGCAGCCTGTTCGGCTTCGTTGCCAGCACCGGCCTCGCCCTGCTGCAGTTCGACGAGTTCTGGCGCGTCGCCATCGTGGTCGGCATCTTTCTGTTCGGCCAGACGGTGGAAGGAAATGTGCTGACCCCGAAGCTGGTCGGCGACAAGGTCGGACTGCATGCGGTCTGGGTGATGTTCGCGCTGCTGGCCGGCGGCAGCCTGTTCGGCTTCGTCGGCGTGCTGCTGGCGGTGCCGGTGGCCGCGGTGATCGGCGTGTTGACCCGCTTCGCGTTGCGACAGTATCTCTCGAGCCCGTACTACCGCGGCACCGACGCGGAACGCTGATGGGTGTGTCCGCATGAGCTTGCCGGCGCAGATACCGCTCGACCTCGGGCACCGGACGGCGATGGGCTGCGAGGATTTCCTCGTGGCGCCCAGCAACGCCGACGCCGTGGCGTGGCTGGACCGCTGGCCGTCCTGGCCGGCCCCGGCGCTGACCCTGTTCGGCCCCGCCGGCTGCGGCAAGACCCATCTTTCCCAGGTCTGGCGCGCCCGCAGCCATGCGGTGGTGACCCGTGGCGATGCCCTCGATTCGGGCGGAGTGCCGTCCCTGCTGGCCCCCGCCAACGCCGTGGTCGTCGAGGATGCCGAAATGGTTGCCGGCAAGCCCGAGCGGGAAGAAGCGCTGTTCCACCTCTATAACCTCGCCCGTGAACAGCAGGGTCATCTGCTTCTGCTGTCGCGCAAGGCGCCGTCGCGCTGGCGCACCCGGCTGCCCGACCTGCGCTCGCGCATCAAGGGCGCACCGGCGGTGGAGGTCCGGCCGCCCGACGATGCGCTGCTGGCCGCGGTGCTGGTGAAGCTGTTCGCAGACCGCCAGCTGCGGCCGGGGATGGAGGTCATCACCTATCTGCTGGCGCGGATGGAACGGTCGCTGGATTTCGCCCGCCGTCTGGTGGCGGCGCTGGACCATGCATCGCTGGCTGCCCATCGTGGCGTGACCGTGCCGCTGGCGCGCGAAGTCCTTTCGGATCTGCAACGGACGGAACCGCAACGATCCGGTTCCAAAACGACCCTCTGATGCCAATAGGCCATCAGATTCAGTAAGGGAAGAGACGACCATGGATTTGGGTATCGCCGGCCGCCGTGCCATCGTCTGCGCCGCCAGCAAGGGGCTGGGCCGCGCCTGCGCCTTCGCGCTGGCCCGCGAGGGCGTTCACGTCACCCTGACCGCCCGCAATGCGGAAGCCCTGGAGGCGACCGCCGAGGAGATCCGCAAGGCCACCGGCGTCACCGTCACCACCGCCCCCGGAGACATCGCGACGGAGGAGGGGCGGGGCGCGGCACTGGTCGCCTGCCCGGAACCCGACATCCTTGTCAACAATGCCGGCGGTCCGCCGCCGGGCGATTTCCACGATTGGGACCGCGACGACTGGATTCGCGCGCTGGACGCCAACATGCTGGCGCCGATCTTCCTGATCAAGGCGACGGTGGACGGCATGATGTCCCGCCGCTTCGGCCGGATCGTCAACATCACCTCCGCCGCGGTGAAGGCGCCGATCCCGATTCTCGGTCTGTCGAACGGCGCGCGCACCGGCCTGACCGGCTTCGTCGCCGGCCTGTCGCGGCAGACGGTGAAGCACAACGTCACGATCAACAACCTGCTGCCCGGTCCCTTCGAGACCGACCGTCTGCGCAAGACGATGGAAGGCGGAGCCAAGGCCGCCGGCCGCAGCATTGACGAAGAGATGGATCTGCGCCGCAAGACGAACCCGTCCGGCCGATTCGGCGATCCGGAGGAATTCGGGGCCGCCTGTGCCTTTCTCTGTGCCGCCCAGTCCGGATTCATGACCGGGCAGAACATCCTTCTGGATGGCGGAGCCTTTCCCGGCACCATGTAATCTGCCGATTATTGCAGGCGGCGGGGGCAGAACACCCCCGCGTCTCAAGTTTGTCCCTCCAATTCGCTACAAAATCCGCCCATCGTCACAGGCCATTAAGAAACGGCGACGGGAAGGGGTGTCGAGGCACCCTTTCCCCGGTCCGCCGGTCGGCAGGCACGGGACAGTGCTGCGCCAACCGGATAACGGCGTTTGCAAAGCATTGGGGCTTTTGCAAGCCACTGGCACAGGAATGATGAGCATGCAGCAGAGTGTGGCGGCCCCCGCGGTCTACACCGACCTTGGCCGCGTCATGGAAAGCATCACCCGGCGCTTCCTGGACGTGCTTCGGATGGAACTGGCCCGTATCGGCGTGACCGACCTCAGCCCGACGCAGGCGCTGATGCTGCTGCACATCGGAACCGAGGAGCTTTCGGTCCGCGACCTGCTGGAGCGCGGCTATTACCTCGGCTCCAACGCCTCCTACAATCTGAAGCATCTGGTGGAGGCTGGCTATGTCGACCGCAGCCCGTCCCAGCGCGACCGCCGGGCCGCCCGGCTCAGGCTGTCCGACCAGGGGCTGGCGACCTGCGAGGCGCTGAAGAAGCTGGAAGCGATGCGTGCAGACAGTCTTTTGCGCACCGACAGCGACGGTGCCGATTTCGAAACCACCTATCGTACGCTGCGCCGGCTGGAACGCGCCTGGACCGACCTGATCCGCTACGACGACGCCGATCCCGCCTGATACTCCTCGCTTTCGACACGTAACTTTCTGACCGCCTGTCCGTTCGATCTGTGTCCGGAATGGAACACCTGAGTCCATAGCAGGAACATAGACGGAACTGAGCGGTTGCCGTTCCGCGTCCGTTCTGGTAGCTCTATCGGAACAAGACGCGAACAATGGAGGGTGGCATGTCGGTTCTGGCTTTCCTGCGTGAGTGCGTGACTCTCGCCCTGTTCCTGGCGGTGCTCTATGGCTGGGCCACGGTCGGACCGATCCTGATCGGTTGAGGATGGTCTAAGCGCCCAATATGCGGTCCACGGCAGGGTGGGGCGGCGCAACCCTTCGGAAGAGATCTCCGGACGGAGGATGCCGCGTCGGTATTATATCCGAAATCCCAGGCCACCCCGGCCGGCACAACGCTTACATCGGGAACACGCGGAACCGTCCCTGGCCCACCAGAGAAGCCGAAAGGGGGCCGGTTCCGCGAACGCCGACAACGCGTGGGGATTGGGACGGATGCGGAATTTCTTTCGAAAGCGTCGATCGGCCGCCATGGCGGACGAGCGACTGCCGGCTGCCGGCGCTGCCGGCCTGGGTAGTCCCGGCATCACGGGCGGGGGTCTCGGGTCCGGCCCGCTGACCGGAGGACCCGGCATGACCGCCGGGAGCATGAACGGACCGGGAGCCGGCGGATTTTCCAACGCGCCGGGAATTGCCCGGCCCGGCGGGCTCCATCTGCGTCCGGTCGACGGCAATGCGGGTGGAAACCCGGTCGGTGGGCCTGTCGGTGGACGGGCGGGGTTCGAGGCGATGCGAGGCCCCGCCGCCCCGCGTCTGCCCGACGTCATCGACAACGAGGCCACCGGCGACCGCCGCGGCTACATGTTCCCGCAGCCCGGCGGCCGTGATGCCGACGGCGAGCACGACCTGCCGCGCTTCACCATGTCGGTCAATGGCGGCTACCGCGGCGGCTTCGGGGCCAATGGCGGCGCCAACGCGCCGGCGATGCTGAAGGGCCTGACGCCGGAGCTGAACGGCCTTCTGCGCGAAGCCTTCACCCCGACCCGGCCGAAGCAGCAGCTGAACGGCCTGTTCATCGGCCGCAACGACACCCTGCGCCGCATCATCTCGGCCATCGAGGAAGAGCGGGCGCACGTCATCCTCTATGGCGACCGTGGCCGCGGAAAGACCTCCGTCGCCAACGCGATCGAGAAGATCGCCGGACAGGCGGGCTATCTGTCGCTGAAGCTGACCTGCAGCGGCGAGCTGAGCTTCGAGGACATCTTCCGGCACTTCCTGAAGAAGATCCCCTCGACCTATTACCGCTCGGCACTCGACAACCCGTTCGCGGCGCGGCGCAACTTCGCCAGCTTCAACGAGCTGCTGCCGGAGGGCGCCTTCAGCGTCACCGAACTGAACGAGGTGCTGTCGGGCATCCACGCCACCCATGTGCTGCTGATCCTCGACGAATATGACCGCGTTACCGACGAGGATTTCCGCAACAAGCTGGCGGAGCTGTTCAAGAACCTGACCGACAGTTCGATCCCCGTCACGCTGCTGGTGGTCGGCGTCGCCGAGAATCTCGACCAGCTGCTGGGCAAGCATCCGTCGATCCAGCGCTCCCTGGTGCCGGTGCATCTGCCTCTGATGACCGATCAGGAGATCGGCCGCCTGATCCAGGCGGGGGCGCAGAATGCCGGAATCGAGTTCGCCGCCGACGTGGTGCGGCGGATCGCCGAATTCGTGCGCGGCCTGCCGTACTATGCGCAGCTGCTGGGCCTGCATGCGGCGCGCAGCGCCGTCAGCCGCGGCAGCAAGCTGGTGGAGCGGCCGGATCTCGGCTATGCAGTCGCCCGCTGCCTGCAGGAGGCCGAACGCGGCATCGTCGAAAGCTATGCCCGCGCGCTGGCCGCCGACCGCCGGGCCGAGTTGGAGGATGCGCTGCTGGCTGCGGCGCTGTGCCCGGCCGACGCCTATGGCGTGTTCGATCCCAACGATCTGGCGGGCGACAGCGGCGAGTTGCCGAGCGCCGCGACGCTCGACCTGCTGAAGCGCCTGACGCGGGAAGACCATGGCGGCATCCTGGCCCCGGTGGTGGAGCCGGGACTGGAGCGCTACCGCTTCCGCAACCAGATGATGCGCCAATATGTCCTGATGCGTCAGGCCAGCGAGCGCGGCCAGATCTGATCCATCCCCGATCAGGCCGTCCTTCGGCCCTTCCCCGGTGACGGGGAAGGGCCACTCTTTGGTGGAGGCCGAACGGTCGAGTCGTGGGCGGCGTTACAGGTACGCCGCACGCCGCTGTCCGCTGGCCTTCTGCCACGCCCACTCGACGACGACGCTCAGCAGCCGCTCCAGCGATGGCTTCACCTCCGCCGCCAGATCGGGACGGAATTGATAGGGCGCATCCTCGTCCATGTAAGTGGACTGGGTCAGTTCCAACTGGATGGCGTGGATGTTCTCTTCCGGCTGGCCGTAGCTGCGGATGATGAAGCCGCCGCGCAGGCGGCCGTTCAGCGCGGCCGAGTAGCGTTCCGACGCCGAAAGCACGTTCATCAGCCGGACGACCAGCGGCTGGGCGGTGCTGCTGCCGTCGCCGGTGCCCAGGTTGAAGTCGGGCAGGGTGCCGTCGAAAAAGCGCGGAACCCGGCTGCGTACCGAATGGGCATCGAACAGGACGGCGACGCCGTATCGGTCGCGGAGCGCACGCAGCTCGCTGCGCAGCTGCTCGTGGTAGGGGCGCCAGTAGGCGCCGACCCGCCGGTCGATCTCCGCCCGGTCGGGTTCCCGCCCCGGCTGATAGATCGGCTGATGGTCGAAGGTGGTCAGCGGGCAGATTTCGGTCGGGTCGAGGCCCGGCTGCGCCATCGCACCGTCGGGGTCGCGGTTCAGGTCCACCACGTAACGCGAACACAGCGCCGTCAGAAAACCGATTCCGAGCGCGGGGGCGAAGTGGTACAACCGGTCCAGGTGGCGGTCGACGTCGGGCTGGGCCAGCCCTTCCGGCGTCATCGTGGCTGCGATGTCCGGCGGAATCATCGTCCCGACATGCGGAATGCTGAGCAGGACCGGGGTTTCGCCCGGCTGGAAGCGAAAGGTTTCCATGGCTCGTCTCGTCATCGGAACGGCTTGCGCGGGACTGTGTGCAGTGCGGCACGGCCAGTGCTGGGACTATGGAGTGCGGTGCCGCACCCCGTCAAACAGATTGCGTTTTTTTGAATGCGCCGGGATAGCGCGCCGCGAGAAACCTGTGCTAACGCGCCTGTATTCCGCGAGCGTTCCGGAGAATTGCCGGTTGACCGCGGGCCGCGCTTGCCGGAGACTTTCGCGCAATCGGCGACCGCCCGGCAGAAGGCGTCGCCCCGCACCGGACAAAGCTGTTCCCTGGCGACCGGACCAAAGACTTCCACAACACACGGCGCCCCGATTTCGCAGCCCCGGTGACGAAGCAACGCAGCAGGGGAGAAGCGACCATGAACACCGCCACCCGTTTTGGTGCGGCCCTGGGTACAGCCATGCCCGGCCGGCGCCAGATTCTGTTGCCGCTTGCGCTCGCTCCCGTCGCCGGCTGGGCCGTTTGGGCCGCCGGATCGGCGGATGCGCCGAGCCATCCCGCCGGCCCCTTCCACCTGCCGCTGGACGAAACCACGGCGATCTGGCGCGACCTGGGCACCGTGCGGTTCGGCGGCCTCGCCGGCAATCCGCAATTTCCCGTGAAGGTTTCGGCGCTGGACGGCCGGCCGGTCACCGTTCGCGGCTTCATGGTGCCGCTGACCGACGGCGCCACCCACAACCGCTTCATCCTGTCCGCCAATCCGCTGGGGTGTCCCGCCTGCGAGAATCCCGGACCGGCGACCATGATTCATGTCCACACCGCCATCGCCCTGCCGGCGACGCGGGAACCGCTGACCCTGACCGGAACGCTGCGCCTGCGCCCGCAGGAAGGGCTGTTCTACCGCCTGGACCGCGCCGAGCAGCGTTGGGCCTGAGTCGGCCAGGCTCTCCTTCCGGGGTTCGACCGTGACGGTGGTCGCCGGCAGACTCGGCTCACTGCCAATGGCGGCTGCCCTGTTGCTCTATGGCGGCCTCAGCGTGCCGGCGCCGCCCGCCTTGCGCGGGGTCGAACTGGCCATCGGCCTTCTGATCCTGGCCGCCGTCGGCTGGAAATGGCCACTGGCGGTGGCGAGCGGTCAGGCCCTGCGGACGCCGTCGGGAGTCGTGCAGCCGGATGTGCGCTGGATGCCGGTGGCTGTCGCCGCGTTCACCTGGCTTCTGTGGGTGCCGCTGCTGCGCGGGGCGGCGCTGGGGTGGGAGGGGGCCGACATCCTGCGTGACGTCGTGCCGCTGGTCTTTCTGTTCCTTCCCGTGCTTCTGGTGCCGGCATTGCGGAGCGGCGGAGACCGCGCGGTGCGTGCGCTGGCGGGCGGGCTGACCATGGCCGGACTGCTGCTGGCCTTGCGCTGGTGGCGGCAGGCCGATTGGGGATTCGGCGCCATCGGACGGCGGGCGATGGCCGATGGCGGCGTCTATCTGCTGAATGCGCCGTCGGTGCTGTTGGCCGCGGTGCTGCTGCCTGCGTTGTCGTTGTCGCTGGTGGCCGTCGGCGGGCGGGCCCGGTACTGGATGGCGGCGATTCCCTGTGCCGCCGGTGGTGCGCTTTGCCTTGGCGCGCTGGCCGGCGCGGTCCATCGCACGGCTTTGGGACTGGCGGTGCTGTCGCTCGCTCTGACGGCCCTGTGGTGGGCGCGGCGGCGGCCGTGGCTGGCCTTGCCGCTGCTGCTGGGATTCGGCCTGCTGACGGTGGCCGGCGGCGATGCCCTGGTCGGCGCATGGCAGCAAGCGGCGGAGAAGACGCGGCTGACCGGCGCCAATGCCCGTTGGGAGGAAGCCGCGGCGGTGATCGACCATGTCGTCGCCACACCCTGGGCCCTGCTGTTCGGCGACGGCTGGGGCGCGCGCATCGCCAACCCGGCGGTGGGCGGCTGGCGGGTCAGCTACACCCACACGCTGGCCAGCTACAGCCTGCTGAAGACCGGGCTTTTCGGCATGATTGCCCTGGGGGCCTATCTGGCGGCGCTGGTCCGGCCCTGGTGCCGGCTGCTGGCGGCCGATCCGCCGCTGGCCCTTGCGGTGGTGCCGCCCCTGCTGATGGCGCTCTGCCTCCACACCAGTTTCAAGTATCTCGACACCGGCGTCATCCTGTCGCTGATGCTCGTGGCGGCGGAGTGCAGGAAGGGGTTGTCGGCGCCTTAGCGGATATGCATACTTTCGCGTGCAATTCACGCATCGGTGCGCCGTGACGTTCGATCCGCCGTCCATCCTGTTCGTCAACCGGGTGTTCCCGCCGGACCGGGGCGCGACCGGCCGTTGCCTGTCGGACCTTTCCGGCCGCATGGCGGATGCAGGCTGGCGGGTGACGGTGGTCGCGGACGGGGAGCGGTCGGACTGCCGCGCTCCTGCCGGCGTCACGCTTTGCCGAACCGGTGGCACGGTTGCGGCCGGGGAGAAGGCGAGGGAGCGGCCGGATACCCGCGCCTATCTCGATTCGCTATGCCGGCTGACCGGCCGGGCCTTGCGCCTGCCGCGCCACGACCTCGTGGTGACGATGACCGACCCGCCGCTGCTGGCGCTGGCCGGTCCGGTTCTGGCCGCCCGGCATGGGGCGGCATCGCTGCACTGGTGCCAGGACCTGTATCCGGACCTGCTGCCGGTGCTGGGCGTGCGGATGCCGGCGATCCTCCGGCGGATGGCCGGCCATGGCATGGCGCGGGCCTTGCGCCGGCAGGACGGGGTGGTCGCCATCGGGCGCTGCATGCGCAAGCGTATCCTGACGGCCGGCGTGCCGGCCAGCCGGGTGACCCTGCTGCCGAACTGGCCCGATCCGGCGATCCGCCCGCTGCCGAAGGAGGGCAACCGCCTTCGCCGGTCGCTGGGCATGGAGGAGGGTGACGGCCGGTTCCTGGTGGCCTATTCCGGGACGCTTGGGCTTGCCCACCCGATGCAAGGCGTTCTGGAGGCCGCGGCCCGGCTGCAGGACAGCGATCCCGCCGTGCTTTTCCTGCTGGTCGGGGAGGGGAGGGGATTCGCCGCGGTGGAAGAGGCCGCGCGTCACCGGGGCCTGCGCAACCTGCGCCGGCATCCCTGGCAGCCTGCCGAGAGGCTGGCGGAGTGCCTGTCCGCCGCCGATCTGCATCTGGTGTCGATGGACCCGGCGGCGGAGGGGATGCTGGTGCCGAGCAAGCTGGCCGGAGTACAGGCGGCGGGGCGGCCTTGCCTGTTCCTGGGGCCGGCGGGAAGCGAGGCGGCGGCGCGGGTCGAGGGCTGCGGTCTGGTGGTCGATCCGTTCGACGGTCCGGCCATCGCCGATGCGATCCGCGCCTATGCCGCCGATCCCGGCCGTTGCGCGGCGGAGGGAGCGCGTGCGGCACGGCTGTCCGCCGCCTGGACCGCCGACCGGGGCACCGCGGCCTTCGTCGGGATTGCCGAACGCCTTGTGGCGGAACGCAAGCTTGCCCCGCCGGTGATGGGAAGGCCGCTGCCCCATGCCTGACGGCATCACCTTACCAAGCCGGCCCCAGCCGCAGGCCCTGACCCTGGTCCTGCCCGCGTCGGGCGGGGAGGGCGACCTGCGCGCCTTCGTTCGCACCTTGCGGATGGGGTGGCGCTGGTTGCTGGCCGGCTGGTTGGGCGGGCTGGCGCTGGCGGTGGCGGGGCTGTGGATGGTGACGCCGGCCTATACCGCGGCGATGGTCATCGGGCCGACGGCACGGGTCGGCTCGGCCGCGATGGGCGCCCGGGTGCCAACGCTGAGCGGCCGGGACTCCGCCGGCGTCGCCGAACCGGGGGCGGGTGACGAATCGCTGTCGGACTTCGCCCGCTATCTGGAATTGTTCGGATCGGGTCCGGTTGCCGAGCGTCTGGCGCGCGACCCCGACATCCTGCGTGCCCTGTTCCCCGACCGCTGGGATGCGGAGGAGGGGCGCTGGCGACCGCCGCCGGGGCTGCTGCCGATGCTGAAGCGGGGGCTGCTGGCGCTGGTCGGGCGCGAGGATTGGGTGGAGCCGGACGGCGACCGCGTGACGCGGGCCCTGCGCGAACGGCTGGTGGTCGACATGCTGCGGTCGGGGCCGATGCGGCGCATCACCTTCCGCCACGCCGACCGGGCGACGGCGGTCGATCTGCTGGGGCGGATCGCCGCGGCAACCGATGCCCATCTGCGGGCCGAAGCGGCCCGGCGCAGTGCCGCGCAGATCGCCCACATCAAGCTCCGGCTTGGCGCCGTCACCGTGGCGGAGCACCGGCAGGCACTGAGCGACCTGCTGCTCGACCAGGAGCGGGTGGCGATGATGATCGGCGTCGACCTGCCCTTTGCCGCCGACCTGATCCAGCCGCCGACCGCCGGCGCCATGCCGGATTGGCCCAATCCTGCCGTCGTGGTGCCGCTGGCCGGGCTGGTCGGGCTGGTCGCCGCCGCCTTCGGCCTGTCGGCGCGCCAGGCGCTGAAGGACCAGGGCATCGGCGCGGAGGCGGTGCCATGACGGCCATTCCGGTCTCCGCCATTCCGGTCTCCGCCATTCCGGTCTCGGTCGTGGTGATGACGCGCAACGAGGCGGCGAACCTGCCCGTCTGCGTGCCGTCACTCGCCCGTTTCGCCGAATGCTTCGTGGTTGACAGCGGCAGCGGCGACGGGACGCCGGACATCGCCCTGTCCCACGGCGCGCAGCTGGTGCCATTCCGCTGGAATGGCCGCTATCCCAAGAAGAAGCAGTGGTGCCTGGACACCCTGCCCTTTGCCCATGACTGGGTTCTGTTCGTCGATGCGGACGAACGGCCGACCGCGGAACTGGTGGAGGAGATTGCCCGCCTGATGGCGGGATCCTCGGCCGACGGACCGCGCCACGCCGCCTATTGGATCGACGGCCGGCCGGTCGTCCATGGCCGCCCCCTGCGGTTCGGCTGCTGGAACTGCAAGCTGGCCCTGGTCCACCGGCGGCGTGTGCGTTTTCCCGAACTGCCCGACCTGGATGTCGCGTCCATGTGGGAGGTGGAGGGGCATTACCAGCCGCAGGTTGCCGGCACGACCGGCCGGCTGCGCCAGCCGATGCACCATGACGATGCCAAGCCGCTCTCGGCCTGGTTCGACCGCCACAACCGCTATTCCGATTGGGAGGCGGCCCTGCGCGCCGATGGCCGGATGGAGCGGCTGATCGATGTCGAGCCGGACATCGCCCCGGCACGCTCCAAGCGCCTGTGCGGAATCGCTGGCCGGCGGGCGCAGAAGCGGCTGTTCCAGCGCCTGCCCGGCCGGCCGCTCTGGGCCTTCCTGCATGCCTATGTGCTGCGCCTGGGGTTCCTCGACGGCGCAGCGGGGCTCGACCACGCGCTGTCGCGCGGGTTCTACTATTGGCAGGTCGGGTTCAAGATGCGGTCGGCCGCACAGGTGCGGGAGGCGGCAGTCCGTTTCCCGTCGGTCGGTACCTTTCCCGAAAATCCACCGATCGTGCGACCGGGGAGCGATCCTTACTCCTCGAGCAACGCGATGCGGTCGCCGCCCAGCGCCTTCAGCAGGTCGAAGGTGCGCTTGCGCACACCCGGATCCTCGATCCGGTAATAGGCCCGGACCAGTTCCAGGGTCTCGCGACGCGCCATCGATTCGAATTCGTCGGTCTCGCTCATGCTCTCGGCAGGGGACTCGGCGGTGATCTGGTCGGGCGACGGCATGTCGTCGAAGAAGTAGCTGACCGGCACGCCCAGTACCTGCGAAAGGTTGTAAAGGCGGCTGGCGCTGATGCGGTTCGACCCGCGCTCATACTTCTGCAACTGCTGGAAGGTGATCCCGACCGCCTCGCCCAGTTTCTCCTGACTCAGGCCGAGCAGGGTGCGGCGAAGCCGCAGGCGGGCGCCGACATGGATGTCGATGGGGTTGGGACCTTCGCCGCGGCGCGACAGGGTGTGGGCGGGGGCGAGTTTGGTCTTGGTCGCGCTCATAAGTCGTACCTCGAAGGGAAAGCCGGAGGGAAGGCGCCGCGAGAATGCTTAGTTCAGAAAGTAAATTCTATGCAACCATTTGTGCGTATCAATGGCCCGTTCGGGTGGAAGTGGAGGGACATATATAAAAGACGTTATGTTTCCGGGCGGCGGAAACGTAATTTCGCGTATGCTGAGGGGAAATGATGCCGCACTGCCAGTGCGACTCGCTGAGCCGCAGCGACGGCCGCCGCGCCTGCCGCTCCACAGCGGTAATGGCGTCGGCGAATCGCTGCCTGTTCCCGCCGGCCGGCAGCGGCATCGCGTTGCGACAGGCCGCCGGGGGCGAACAGGCAGAGGGGCCAGCGCAGCCGCACCGCCTCGCCGAGGCGGAGGACGGCAAGCGTGAAGGCGTAATCGGCCGCGATCCGATAGCGGGAGTCGAAGCGAAGGTCAGCCAGAGCGGAAACCCGGTAGATCATGGCCTGATGGTGGGTGAACATACCCAGCGGCGCCCAGCGGTGTGACCGGGCGCGCTTCAGGAGGATACGTCCGTCCCCCTGCCGCTCCAGCGCATCGCCGTAGAGAAGGGCGCAGCCGGGGTGCCGGGCGATGACCTGCAGCAGGCGCGGCGCGCTGTCCGCCGCCGCCAGCCGGTCGCCGGCGTTCAGAAACAGGGCATGGCTGCAGCCGAGCCGGCGGGCAGCGTCGAGCAGGTCGTTCATCGCGTCGTACAGCCCCGAGTCGGGGGACGACCGCCACCAGGTGGGAATGTCGGCATGGGCGGCCAGCCACTCCGCTGTTCCGTCGGTGGAGGCACCATCGGCCACCAGCCAGACGACATCGCGGTCCAACTGCCCACACAGGCTGTCATAGGTGTCGACCAGCCCGGCGCGGTCGTTGCGGACCACCGTCAGGATGGCGAGGCGGGGAGGGTTGGGCGCCATCATCGCGTGATCACCGAGATCGAGGCGGCGGTGATCGCCAGCTGGCTCAGGATGTTGCCGACCGCCTTGGTGGCGTCCAGCCCGTCGAAGGGGCGCGGATCGCGCGGCACCACCAGGATCGAGCCCGGAGGAATCGCGTCGACCCGGTGGTTCCAGGAGGACAGTGCCAGCGGCCGTGCCCGCCCGTCGGGAAGGACCAGGAAGCTGCGGCCGGTGTCGGCATCGCGGGTGGCGCCGCCGGCCTCGCCGAGATAATCCTCCGCCGTCTTGCCGCTGACGAACTGCGCGGCGGTGGGGTGCAGCACCTCGCCTGAGACCGCCACGGTCAATGGCCGTTTCGGGATCAGGATGCGGTCGTCGGGCTCCAGAAGAGGGTCCAGCTCCGGCCGGCCGCGCAGGACGGCGGGATCCGCCTCGACCACCACGCGGCCGAGCGGTTCGGCGCCGCGGAGCTGGGCCGCGAGCTGGCGGGCCAGCGCGACATTCTCCGCCTTCACCGGCTCGCCTTTCTCCACCTCCAGCGCCAGCGTCCGTTCCAGCTCGCGCGCCTGCCGCTGGAACTGTTCCTTCTCGCGGCGGCGCTCGCTCTCGCGGGTCAACACCGCACCGGCGGGGTAGGCGTCGTCCAACAGGCCGCCGGCCCGCGCGATCAGCGATGACAGCGTCTCGCCGCGGCCGATGTCATAGCGGCCGGGACGGCGCACCGCCCCTTCGATGGCCACGGCACGCGATTCCAGCGCCTGTGGCCGCGGATTGATCCGCAGCGCATCGCCGGGCCCGACCGATCGGGATCCGTCGCGGGCGAGGTCGATGCTGCTGCGTGTGCCGTTGACGGCCGTCAGTTCCGCCACCGTCGGGTCGGCATCGGCGGACAGCCCGCCTGCCGCGGCGATCAGCGAGGCCAGCGGCGTGCGGTCGGCGACCGGGTATCCGCCGGGATCGCGCACCGCGCCGCGCACCTGGACCGTCCGCTCGCCGACCACCGCGACGATGGCGGGATCGAGCACGGCCGCCAGCATCGGCGGTTCGCTTTCGCCGCCCGTCTTGTCGTCGGCGGCCGCCGCGGTCGGCTTTTCCAGGCTGCGGATGTCGTCGGCGGCGAACAGGTGGATGCGGTCGCCGTCGGCCAATCCGCGGTCCGTCCGACCGGCGGCAACCTCCTGCGGAGAAAAGGGCAGATAGAGCCTGGTCAGGGTCCGCCGGTCGTATCGCTCGACAATGCCCAGCAGCGGATAAACATCGCGCTTCAACAGCCTGCCGTCGGCCAACGCCTTGCGCAGCGTGGTTCCGGCGGACAGCCGGCGGGTGCCGGGGTGACGGACATGGCCGATCAACTCGTACCGCGGCGCCTCCGACTCGACGATGGTCTCGCGGGCGCCGGCGCCCTCCGTCCCGTCGGCCACCGGATAGAAGCCGGGGCGCGGCACGCCGGTCAGGCGCAGAACCGAATGGCGCAGGGCCAGCGGCAGCAGGTCGGGCACCGCGGCGAACAGCGGCGGACAGGGCGTGCGGGCACCGGTCAGCGTGGCGGCGGCGCGTGCCTGCGGCCCGGTGGCGAGCGGCCCATCCGGTTCCGCCGCCAGGGTCCTGGCCAGCGCGACCAGTCCGGGGCAGGCATCCTGCGGCGGCTGCCGGTCGCCGCGCAGGATGGCCAGCACCGGCTCCGAGGTCAGGAAATCGACGTCCGCCGTCCCCAGCACATACAGCGTGTCGCCTTCGGCCAAGTCGCGGCGGTCCTTGCCATTCAGCACGGCGGACAGGGCGACCGGCCGCAGGGAACGCGCGCCGGTGGCGGGGAGGGTGCTTTCCAGGGCGGCGAAGGGCAGATAGGGATCGGGTCGCAGATCGGTTCGGGACAGCAGTCCGGGCAACGTCTTCGCCCGGCTCCAGGCACGCGGTCCGGGCCGCAGGACATGCCCCTCCAGCCGCACCTCGCCGCTGCGGTCCTCGCGCTGCGGGGCGAGCAGCAGCAGGTCGCCGTCACCGAAGCGCTTGGCGTCGGCGTCCGCGACCTCCTCCGTCGTCTCCTCACCGGCGGGACCGATGCCGAACCGGACGAGCCGCCCCTGGCCGGGCCGCAGCGAGCCGCCGGCAAGGTCGCGCAACTCCGTTGCGGACAGGGGGGCGCCACCGGGCGGAAGTTCGTAGATACCCGGCCGCTTCACCGGGCCGGCGACGGCGACCGTGCCGCCCAGCGGCGGGACGAACAGGCGGTCGCCGTCGCGCAGCGGCAGGTCCGCATTGCCGGAGGCGCCGGCGATCTGCAGGGCGTAGAGGTCGACGGTCACGCTGCCGCCCGCCCGCATCAGCCGGACGGCGCGCAGGCTGCCGCCACGCTCCACCCCGCCGGCCGCGGACAGCGCGTCCAGCACGGTCGCGAAGGCGCTGATCTCCTGCTTGCCCGGCCGGCGGACGGCGCCGGTGACCAGAACGCCGATCCGCCGCACCTCCGCCAGCGAGGCGAAGGCGTCGGTGCTCGGCCATGTGGCGGCAGCGGCGGCGGCAAGGTCCCGCCGCAAGGCATCCAGCGTCAGGCCGGCGGCGGTCAGCGGGCGCAGGTCGTCCACCACCAGCTGACCGTTGCGGTCGATGGTGAAGCGCTTGCTGAAGGATTTCTGGCCGCGCAGGGTCACCAGGACCGCGTCGCCGGTGTTCAGCACGTAATCGCCCTGGATGGCGCCGGGGGCTGCGTCCGACCCCGCGGCATCAGCGCCAGGGACGAAAAGGTCATATCCGAATTGGCGCAGCGGCTCGCCGGCGCGGGACGAGAAGGCGGCTTCGAGGGGGGAAGCGGAAGAGCCCGCATGGAGGGAAGCCGGAAGCTGCGGCGATGGAGAATCGCCTCGCGTCGGCCCTGCGGCCAACACGGCGCACGCCCACAGAATCGGCGCCGCCCCCGGCGCCAGTCGGGCGAATATCCTGCACGCAGCAGCCAGCATCGATGTCCAATAGCCCAATCCACCACTCGCACAGCGCGAGCGATAGGCAATGAACACTATTGCGTGTATTCGGCCGAAAGGCAATGGTCCGCATCCGGGTCGCCATGCAAAAGGGCATCATCCGCCGTCGCTTCGACGGGGCTATGATGGACCGGAAATGTGCCGGCCCGGACGGCTCCCGGCAGCGGAACAATCGTGGAACAGTCAAGGAAATCAGTGGCGTGATCGTCATTCACAGCGAAGAGCACCGGCTGCAGGCCGGCCGGTCCGAACTCAACGACGGCCAGCTCGTCCCCTGCTACGAGAAGCCGGCCCGTGCCGATATCGTCCGGGCGCGGATCGAGGCGGTGGGGATGGGCCCGATCGTGGAACCCACCCGTCACGGCATCGCGCCGCTGGAACGGGTGCATGACGCGGGCTATCTCACCTTCCTGCAGACCGCCTGGGACGACTGGGTGGAGGAACATGGCGCCGACATCGACGCGCTGCCGCTGAACTGGGTGGCGCCGGGCATGTCGCGGCGCCGGGTGCCGCGCTCCATCGACGGGCGACTCGGCTTCTACTCCTTCGATGCCGGGACGCCGATCACCGCCGGTACCTGGAGGGCCGCCACCGCCGCCGCCGACAGCGCGCTGACCGGCGCCGACCGCCTGAGGGCCGGCGAGCGCAGCGCCTTTGCATTGTGCCGTCCGCCCGGACACCATGCCGGCCATGCCTTCTACGGCGGCTATTGCTTCCTGAACAACGCGGCGATTGCGGCGCAGTCGCTGCGGGACGGCGGGGCCGCCCGGGTGGCGGTGCTGGACGTCGACTATCACCACGGCAACGGCACGCAGGAGATTTTCTGGGAGCGCGGCGACGTGCTGTTCGTGTCGATCCATGCCGATCCGGCGGACGAATTCCCCTATTTCTGCGGCCATGCCGACGAGATCGGAGCCGGGGCGGGGGAGGGGGCGAATCTGAACCTGACGCTGCCCTGGGGAACCGACTGGGACGGCTATGCCCAGGCGCTGGCCGCCGCGACGGCGCGCATCCGCGCATTCGGTGCCGACGCGCTGGTGCTGTCGCTGGGGGCGGACACCTATGGCGGCGACCCGATCTCCCGCTTCCGGCTGCTGTCGGAGGATTTCCTGCGCATGGGTGCGGGCATCGCCGCCATCTGCCTGCCGACCCTGTTCGTGATGGAGGGCGGCTATGCCGTCGACGACCTCGGCGTGAATGTCGCCAACGTCCTGACCGGTTTCGAGCAGGGCTGACAGGGTCGGGTACGGCAATCGCGGCGCAACGGCGGTCGCACCGTTGCCGGTGCGGCCGAATCGTCCTAAATTGAAGGGAAGTTCAGCCTTTTTTCTTGAGGGTGCGGGCGGTGGCTGCCGACCTGTCCATCACCAGCCCGTCCATCGGGACCTATGCCGCCCCACGCAGCCAGCCGCTGCGGCGGGATGGAAAGGACGCGTCGGGCAGCGGGAAGGACATTGCCGAAGGGAAGGGCCAGGGCGGCTCCACCGACACCGTCACCCTGTCCGACGCGGCGCAGCAGCAGGTCCAGAAACTCAAGCAGGCCGACACCAGCGTCCGCCAGCACGAGGCGGCGCATCAGGCGGCCGGCGGCAGCAACGCCGGCGGCGCCTCCTTCACCTTCACCCGCGGGCCGGACGGCAAGAACTACGCCACCGCCGGCGAGGTGCCGATCGACGTCAGCCCCGAATCGGAGCCGGCCGCCACAGTCGCCAAGATGGAGCAGGTGAAGGCCGCGGCCCTTGCCCCGGCCGACCCGTCACCGCAGGATTTGCGCGTCGCGGCGCAGGCGGACGCCGCGAAGCTGCAGGCCCAGTCGGAACAGCGCCGACAAGGTGGGGACACCGCCTCCGGACGGGCGGCTGCCGCCTATGGCGCGGCGCAGGCCCTGGGCAATTCCGCCGGAGCGGGGAGGGGGCTGACGGTCTGACGCCGTGCGGCATCGGCACCGCCTGCCGTTCCCGGTCCCCCATCCGATTCGATCAGCGACGCGGAGTCGTCTCGCCGTCCAGCGTCAGCAGGGCGCCGTATAGCTCGGGACGGCGGTCGCGGAAGACGCCCCAGGAGGCGCGCTGTGCCGCGATCCGGTCAAGGTCGAAGGTCGCGGTCAGCACCGTCCGGCTCTCACGGTCGGCCTGCGCCACGATCTCCCCCTGCGGCCCGGCGATGAAGGACGAGCCGTAGAAGGTCAGCGCGCAGCTTTCCCCCTGCTCCACCCCGACGCGGTTGGACGCGACCAGCGGCATCAGGTTGGCGCCGGCATGGCCCTGCATCACCCGCGTCCAATGACCCTGGCTGTCGATGGTGGAATCCTGCGGCTCCGACCCGATGGCGGTGGGATAGAGCAGAATTTCCGCCCCCTTCAGCGCCATGACGCGGGCGGTCTCCGGGAACCACTGGTCCCAGCAGATGGCGCAGCCGACAGCGGCGTAGCGGGTCTTGAACACCTGGATGCCGGTGTCGCCGGGGCTGAAATAGAACTTTTCCTGATAGCCGGGGCCGTCGGGGATGTGGGACTTGCGGTAGACGCCCAGCAGGCTGCCGTCGGCATCGACCATGGCCATCGAGTTGTAATAGGCGTTGCGCGCCTTCTCGAAGAAGCTGACGGGAATGACCACCGACAACTCGCGAGCCAGCGCCTGCATCCGTTCGATCACCGGATGCCCCTCGGCGGGAGCGGCCAGTTCGAACAGCGACTGCTTCTGGTCCTTGCAGAAATAGGGGGTCTCGAACAGCTCCTGCGGCAGGATGATCTGCGCGCCCTTGGCGGCGGCCTCGCGAATCAGCGATTCGACGCCGTCGACGTTGGCGGCACGGTCCCAGCTGCAGGCCATCTGGGTGGCGGCGACGGTGACGGTACGGGACGAGGGAACGGTCGTCGAAGCGGTCATTGCGGGTTCGGGGCTCCTGTGGAAGACGGGTCGAGAGGTGTGTGACCAAAGGTCGCGGCGAATACAAGCAGTCGGAAGGGATTTATCAACAATTTAGCAAAATATTCACATTGCCGGGTCGGTGCTGCACGAACTGCCAAATAAAACCGATCCAATCGGCAATCATCATGTCGATCATCATATGCGGATATGGTGCCTGTCCACGGCGCCAAAAAGATGGGCGTGACACAAAGCGGCCATGCGAAGAGCCGGGCGGGAGGTTCTGTTTACGCTTACGGCGATTCGGCGCCTCCGGGGTGACATATCATTGCATGTCGGCGGTCAGGGACCGCGCAATTGATTTGCGCTTTGCACACAACACGTTATGATTGGATGACGCAGCCATGCCCGCTCGTGTCAAGGTGGTGTTACCAGACTGGCATGGACCCGACGGACACGATGCCGCAGCGTCGCCTCGACAGGTGACTGCCCGGCGGTCGGGACCGGTCGGCGTGGATGGTTGCGGCCACGGGAACGACGGCAGAGAGATTGTCGGTATGGAGGCGTCTGTCAAGGGGTGGGGGCCTGAACGCCCCGGCGAGTCGGAGGACGCGGCCGGTTCGGCCGACGGTGCTTTATCGTTCGTCGTCCGGGAAGTGAATCGCGCTTTCGCCCGCGCCCTGCAGACGCGCATCGCGCGGTCGGGGGTCAGCATGGGGCAATGGTTCTTCCTGCGCGCCTTGTGGGAGGAGGACGGCCTGACCCAGCGGGAATTGAGCCACCGCGTCGGCATGATGGAGCCGACCACCGTCACCGCGGTCAACGTGATGGAGGCGCAGGGGCTCGTTCAGCGTGTCCGCAACAGCCACGACCGCCGCAAGATGAACGTCTTCCTGACCGACAAGGGCCGGGCGCTGCGCGAGACGATGATGCCCAGCGCGTCCGAGATCGCCCAGATCGCCATCGACGGCATCGCGCCGGAGGAACTGGACGTGACGCTCGACGTGCTGCGCCGCGTCGGCGCCAACCTGAACGCCGCCTGCGCCGCCGCCCGCGAGAGCGAGGAAGGGTAGGGCCGGCGGCGACAGACAGCCCTCGCCGCTTCGGCGGATCAATCGCCGTCCAGATCACACGCCGCCAGATCACATGCCGTCGGATCAATCGTCATCCGGATCCGGCGGCGGCGGCAGGCTGGCGCCGGTCAGATTGGCGCCCGAGAACTTCGCGTCGCGGATGTTGGCGTCGCTCAGGATCGCCCCGGTCAGGTTGGCATTGCTGAAGTCGCAGTCCGACAGGTTGGCCCCGCGCAGGTTGGTGCGGACGCAGGAACTGCCTGTCAGCCGCGCTCCGGTCAGGTTCGCCGCCCACAGCCGTCCCGTCGGCTGGCCGTCCGGCCCCTTGATGTCGACCCAGCCGACTCCGGCTCCGTCCAGCCGCACCCCGTCCATGTTGGCGCCACGCAGATTGGCGCCGTCCAGAATCGCCGCGCTGAAGTCGGCGTCGGCCAGCACCGCTTCGGAGATGTCGCACATGATCAGCAACGCCTCGCGCATCTTGGCGCCGCTGAGGTTGGCCCGCTTCAGGTTGGCGCCCGACAGGTTCACGCCGGTCAGGTCGATGTGGCTGAGGTCGGCGCCGGTCAGGTCGGCCCGCGCCCCCATCGTGCCGTTGGTGTTGATCCAGGTGTAATGGCTGTGCAGGGCCTGCTGGATCTGGACGGAGAAATTATCCGCCGACCGGGCCAGATTGGCGCCGGTGGTGTCGGCCCCGGCCAGATCGGCACCCTCCAGCTTGGCGCCCTGCAGATCGGCGTTGCGCAGGTTGGCGCCGGCCAGCATCGCGCCGGTCAGGTTCGCGTCGCGCAGCACCGCGCCCTGCAGGTTCACGCCGGACAGGTTGCTGCCGCGCAGGTCGGCGCGGGCGAGATTGCAGCTCTTCATGCTGGCGCGCATCAGCGTGGCGCCGGTCAGCAGCGCGCCCTCGCAATCCGCCCCGTTCATCGACACGTCGGTCAGGTCCGCACCCGACAGGTTGGCGTTGGTCAGCGACGCGTCGTCGAAATCGGTTCCCGACAGGTCGGACCGGACGAAGTCCAGCCCCTTGCCGCTCTTGCCGCCCTGTCCGCCATACAGCAGGGCGCCGCCGCGCAGGTCGGCTTCGCGCAGGATGGCGCGTTTCAGCTTGGCGCCGCGCATGTGGGCGCCGCGCAGGTCGGCGCGGTACAGGTTGCAGCCGGACAGATCCGCCTTCGTCAGATGGGCGGCGAACAGGTCGGCGGTGCTGAGATTGGCGTTGGACAGGTCGCAATGGGACAGGTTGGCGCCGGACAGCTTGCCCTGCGCCAGGTTCACCCCGGACAGGTTCGAGCCTTCCATGTTCGCCATGGTCAGGTTGGCGCGCGAACCGCCCGACTTGTTCTTCAGCCAGCGCTCGTGCTTTTCCAGCACGGCAACCAACTCGTGCGGTGTCATCGGTCCTGCCCGGTCTGCATGGTTGCGTGGTCCATCGATAGACCAGTGTCCGGAAATAATCTATGCCAAAGGTTAAAGTCGCCTCCAGTGCCGAGGCGACTTGGCGCGGGCGGCACCGGGCCCCATCTGCGGGGCACCGGGCGCAGCACCGCCTGCAACAGCCCAGTCATATAGGGGAGTTGGGGATCATGTCGGGTGGACACACGCTTGCGGCTTTCGACACCGAACTGGCGGCCCTGCGCAGCGCCATCGACCGGATGGGCGAACTGGTGGAGCGCCAGGTCGGGCTGGCGCTCGATTCGCTGGCCGGTCCCGACGCCGAGATCGCGGGCGAGGTGCTGAAGGGCGATGCCGAGATCGACCGGCTGGAGATGGAGGTGGAGGCGATGACCGTCCGCCTTCTGGCCCTGCGCCAGCCGATGGCGAAGGACCTGCGCGAGATCGTCGCAGCGCTGAAGATCGCCTCGAACCTGGAGCGCATGGGCGACTTCGCCGGATCGGTCGCCAAGCGGGCGGTCACGCTGGCCACCCTGCCGGTGGCGCCGCCGGTGGCCTCGCTGGTCCGCATGGGCAGGATGGTGCAGGCGATGATCGGCGACATGCGCCGCGCCTATACCGAACAGGACGCCGATCTCGCCGCATCCGTCCGCGATTGCGACGGGGAGGTCGATGCCGCCTACACCGCTCTGTTCCGTGAATTCCTGACCTACATGATGGAGACGCCGGCGCAGATCACCGGCTGCACCCATCTGCTGTTCGCCGCCAAGTCGATCGAGCGCATCGGTGACCACGCCACCAACGTGGCGGAGAACATCAGCTTCCTGGTCAAGGGCCGCCTGCCGTCGGACGAGCGCCGCAAGGAGGATCTCAGCAGCTACGCCGTCGCCCCGCCGCGGGATGGGGCCTGACAGGGAATGCTTGACAGGCGCCCCCGCCCTGTGTTGCGGTTGCTGCCATGAACATGTCCTCGCCCCTCCTGTCGCAGCATTGGTGGTGGCCCGTATCCCACGGGCCGGCCTGGCAATGCGCGTAAGCGTGGATTGAGAACGAAAGGCCGCCCGGTGCATCCGGAGCGGCCTTTTTCCTGACCCGACACAGCGGGTCATCCAGCGGAAGAACGGACAGGCAGGCGGAAGCACCGGGTGGCGTCACCGAAAAGACGCCCGAACCGGAGCACCGCCGTCATGATCCCGTCCCACCTGTTCCTCGCCGCCCCCGCCTTCCTCGAACCCGTCGCCGCCGTCACCGGCGGTGGTCTTGGTCTGCGCCGCACCGCCGAGCCGATGGCGATCGCCGAGTCGGTCGATGCGCTCGTGACCGCGCTCGACGAGCGGCGCGGCCTGCTGCTGTCGGGCGGGGTGGAGGCACCCGGTCGCTACCGGCGTCAGGCGCTGGGGTTCGTCGATCCGCCGCTGTCGGTGACCGCGCGCGGCCGCACCGTGCGCATCGACGCGCTGAACCCGCGCGGCCGGCTGCTGCTGTCCGCCGTCGCCCGCGCTCTGGACGGGCACGAGGCGCTGGTCGGGCTGGAGGTCACCGCCGGGCGTGTCACCGCCCTGATACGCCGCCCGGCCGGCGTCTTCAGCGAGGAGGAGCGCAGCCGCCAGCCCTCCGTCTTCAGCGTGCTGCGGGCGCTGATGGCGCTGTTCGCCTGCCCGGAGGAGCCGTTCCTGGGGCTTTACGGCGCTTTTGGTTATGATCTCGCCTTCCAGTTCGAGCCGATCCGTCGCCGGCTGGAGCGGCCGGACGACCAGCGCGATCTCGTGCTGTATCTGCCCGACCGGTTGCTGGTGGTCGACCATGCCGCCGGGGTGGCGCGGCGCTTCGCCTACGAGTTCGTGATGGATGGCGTCTCGACCGAAGGCGTTGCCGGCGGCGGACGGGTGCACGGCTATCGCCCCGATACCAACGCCGCGGCGGAATGCGATCATGCCCCCGGCGAGTACCAGCAGGTGGTGCGGGCGGCTAAGGAGGCGTTCAACCGCGGCGACCTGTTCGAGGTGGTCCCCGGACAGACCTTCGCCGAGCCCTGCGCCGACAGCCCCGCCACCATCTTCCGCCGCCTGCGCACGGCCAACCCGGCGCCCTACGAGGCGCTGATCAATCTGGGTGACGGCGAGTTCCTGGTCGCTGCCAGCCCGGAAATGTATGTGCGTGTCGGCGGCCGACGGGTCGAGACCTGCCCGATCTCCGGCACCGTGGCGCGCGGTGGCAACGCGCTGGTCGATGCGTCGCAGATCCTGACGCTGCTGAACTCCGCCAAGGATGCGGCGGAGCTGACCATGTGCACCGATGTCGACCGCAACGACAAGGCGCGGGTGTGCGAGCCCGGTTCCGTCCATGTGATCGGCCGGCGCATGATCGAACTGTATTCCCGCCTGATCCACACCGTCGATCATGTGGAGGGACGGCTGCGCGAGGGGTTCGACGCGCTGGACGCCTTCCTCACCCACAGCTGGGCGGTGACGGTGACCGGTGCGCCGAAGCGTTGGGCCATGCAGTTCCTGGAGGATACCGAACGGTCGCCGCGCCGCTGGTACGGCGGGGCCTTCGGCCGCATCGGCTTCGACGGCGGAATGGACACCGGGCTGACCCTGCGCACCATCCGCATGAAGGACGGCATCGCCTTCGTCCGCGCCGGCGCCACCCTGCTGTCGGACAGCGATCCGGATGCGGAGGATGCCGAATGCCGGCTTAAGGCGTCGGCCTTCCTCGACGCCGTGCGTGGCGAGGGCACGGGCGCGCGGCTGTCGGTGGTCCAGACCGGGGCGAAGCGGAGCGGGGAGGGCCGACGGGTGCTGCTGGTCGATCATGACGACAGCTTCGTACACACGCTGGCCGATTATTTCCGCCAAACGGGAGCCAGTGTCACCACCCTGCGCCACAGCCATGCGCGGGCGGTACTGCGCAGTGACCCGCCCGACCTGCTGGTTCTGTCGCCGGGACCGGGGCGTCCGGCCGATTTCGATGTCGGCGGCAGCGTGCAGGCGGCGCTCGATCTCGGCGTGCCGGTGTTCGGCGTCTGCCTGGGACTGCAGGGGATGGCCGAGCATTTCGGTGCGGAACTGGAGCGTCTGCCGGAGCCGATGCACGGCAAGGCCTCGACCCTGCGTCACCAGGGTGGTGGGCTGCCTATCGGGCTGTTCGAGGGGCTGCCGCAGGGGATGCGGGCCGGCCGCTACCACTCGCTGGTGGCGCGTCGCGACAGTCTGCCGCCGGACCTGCGGGTGACGGCGGAGACGGAGGACGGCACGGTGATGGCGATCGAGCACCGGACGCTGCCGCTGGCCGCGGTGCAGTTCCATCCCGAATCGATCCTGACTCTGGACGTGGCGGCCGGTGGCGGTTCCGGATTGGCGCTTGTCGCCAACGTGATGGAACGGTTGGCCGGGCGCGTCGGCGCGGTGCCGGAACGCGAAGCGGCGGCCTGAAGGGGCCGCCGCTGCGCAACTCCGGTGAACAGGAGAGTGACGGGAAATCCGTCACTCCACCATGCCCAGCGCTTCCTTGTAGAGCTCCAGGATGGCTTCCTGCTCCTGGCGGTCGGCCTTGTCCATCTTCCGCAGGCGGATGATCTGCCGGATGATCTTGGTGTCGAAACCGGTGCCCTTCGCCTCGGCGTAGACTTCCTTGATGTCTTCCTGCAGACCGCGCTTTTCCTCTTCGAGACGCTCGATGCGCTCGACAAAGGACTTCAGGCGATCCGCCGCGATGCCGCCGACGTCGGACATGGCAAAACCTCAAACGATGGGGGTGTTCGGGAACGGGGCGGGACAATATCGGCGGGCGGGGGGAATGGCAAGCCGGCGATGCGCCGCGGACACGCACGGCAGAGGTCCGGCTGCGTCATCGGGTCGCGGCCATTCCTTAGTACAAGCGTGACCGTCGCCGGGATTTGAACAGCTCGTGGCTGATTTGTCTTATTGTATGAAACAATCGTACGATGGACCTAGGTAGCCATTCACTTTGTTGCGGCGCACCCAATAGGCTGGTATTACCATCGGTGGGTTCGGCTTCACAAAGACGCATGGATACGTCATGTATGCGCGTCGTCTGGGCCGATAACCCATGGGGGATGCCGGGATCGGCGTATCTGAGGCAGGGGAGTGTTATCTAATGAAAGTCGCCATTCCAAAGGAGCGACGTGCGGGCGAACTTCGCGTGGCCGCCTCACCGGAAACGGTGAAGAAACTGAAGGGTTTGGGACTGGACGTGGTGGTTGAGAGCGGGGCCGGTCTTGGTTCCAGCATCACCGACGCGGCCTATGAGGCGGCGGGGGCGTCCATTGCTGCCGAGGAGGCGTCGGCGCTGGCCGATGCCGACATCGTGCTGAAGGTGCAGCGGCCGCTGATCGCCGGCGAAGGGGACGTGGACGAGCTGGCGCTGATGGCCAAGGGCGCGCTGCTGTTCGCCATCCTCAACCCCCACAACAGCCGCGACCATGTAAAGGCCTACGCCGATGCCGGCGTCAACGCCTTCGCCATGGAGTTCATGCCGCGCATCACCCGCGCCCAGGTCATGGACGTGCTGTCCTCCCAGGCCAACCTCGCCGGCTACAAGGCCGTCGTCGATGCCGCCAGCGAGTATGGCCGCGCCTTCCCGATGATGATGACCGCCGCCGGCACCGTGCCGCCGGCCCGCGCCTT